>CAIWFK010000583.1 GCA_903911905.1 uncultured Myxococcales bacterium | reverse complement strand
GGGCGCGACGAGGCGAAGACGAAGACGGTGGTCGAGCAACTGAAGGCCTCGACCGGCAACCAGCAGCTCGACTTCGTGCTGGGCGACCTGTCGACGCTGGCCGGCACCCGCAAGGTGGCCACTGACTTTCTGGCGAAGTACTCGACCCTGAACGTGCTGGTGAACAACGCGGGCGCGATCATGATGTCGCGCGAGGTGACCGCCGACGGCTTCGAGCGCACCTTCGCCACCAACCACCTCTCGTACTTCCTGCTGACCAACCTGCTGTTGCCGGCGCTCGAGCGGGGCGCGCCGGCCCGCATCGTCAGCGTGGCCTCGGGGGCGCACCAGGGCGCCGAGCTCGACTTCGACGACCTGCAGTCCGAGAAGGGGTACGCGGCGTTCAAGGCCTACGGGCGCTCGAAGCTGGCGAACATCCTCTTCACGCGTGAGCTGGCCCGGCGGGTGAAGGACAAGCGCATCACGGCCAACTGCCTGCACCCGGGCGTGGTGGGCAGCAACTTCCTCGTCGGCAAGGGTGGGGTGTGGGGCGCGGTGGGGCGCGTCGCGAACCTGTTCATGATCACCCCCGAGAAGGGCGCGCAGACCAGCCTCTACCTGGCCAGCTCGAATGAGGTCGAAGGCGTGACCGGCGACTACTTCGACAAGTGCCGCAAGGCCTCGACCTCGAAGGCCGCGCAGGACGACGCGGTGGCGGCGAAGCTGTGGGCGGTGTCAGAGAAGCTGGTCGGGCTGGCGTGAGATCAGCGGCACCAGGTTGGCGGTGACTGCCGCGCCGGTGCCGTCGACCTCGGGCAGCTGCACCGCACCCGCGGGGTGACGTTCACGCAGCACCGCCAACGCGCCCTCGGCCCGCTCGATGCGGCGCAGCTCGCGGGCGCCGAAGATCGGCCCGTGAAGCAGGTGCTGCAGCGCGCGCCGCTCGTCGGGCGTGAAGGGGTCGCGCGGCACGCGGTTGACCACGATCGCCGAGACCGCCAACCGGTGCGAGGCCAGGCCCTTCTCGAGCTCGAGCGCTTCGGTGACCGGCAGGGTCTCGGGCAGGGTCACGACCACGCAGCCGGTGATCGCCGGGTCGGTGAGCACCTTCACGCCCCTGGCGGCGGCGCGGGCGATGGGCCCCGCGGGAATGACGCGCACCAGGAACTCGGGAATCTGCGCCAGCGCCAGCGCGTGCCCGGTGGCTGGAGAGTCGACGATGCAGGTCTCGAACATCGGCTCGCCCGAGGGGAACACCCGCTGCATCAGGTCGAGCATTCGGTACATCACGCCCATGTCCGAGAAGCCGGGCGCGGCGCTCAGGAACTTGCGCAGGGCCTGCGAGCGCATGGCGGCGTCGGCGAGCAACCGCAGGGGCAGGGCGTCTTGCAGAAAGCGCAGGTGCCCGCTGGTGGGCGTGAGCAGCGCCACGTGCAGGCGCTCGGCGACCAGCGACGGCTCTTCGGTTGGCGCGGGGCCCCCCAGCGCGCCCTGCAACGACGACGGCGTGTCGGGCGAGGGCACGATCTCGGTGACCAGCACCCGGCGCCCCGACTGGGCCAGGGCCCGACCGAGGGCGGCGGCGAACGTGCTCTTGCCCACGCCTCCCTTGCCGGTGACGATGATCAGCCTGCGCTGAACCAGCTCGAGCAGCGACGCCACGCGCATGGAATTAGCTCACAATCGCGCCCGCTGAAGGCGCAAAAACCGGTTAGACCGGGTGGGCCATGAACATTCTGCTCGCGCGACACGGTGAGACCCCCTGGAACAAGGACGGGCGGTACCAGGGCCACACCGACATTCCCCTGTCCGAGGTCGGAGAAGGCCAGGCGAAGGCCCTCGGCGCGCGCCTGGCCGACGTGCCGATCACCCGCGCGGTGGCCTCACCGCTGAAGCGGGCGCACCGCACCGCCGAGCTGATCCTGGGCGCGCGCGCGGCGATGCTGACCTTCGACGGGCGGCTGAAGGAAATCTCGCACGGTGACTGGGAAGGCAAGCTGACCACCGAGATCGAACAGAGCCACCCCGAGCTCTTCCGCCAATACAAGACCGCACCCACGCCCGACCTGCCGGCCGGCCCCAACGCCGAGTCGTTTCAGCAGGTGACCGATCGCGCGTGGCCCGCCTTCCTCGAGGCGACGAAGGGGCTGGGCGCCAACGACACCGTGCTGATCGTCGCGCACGACGCGGTGAACCGCGCGATCCTCTGCCGCATTCTGGGCCTGCCCATCAACCGGGTGTGGAGCTTCCGCCAGGCGCCGGCCACGCTCAACGCGCTGTCGGGCCCGACGGTCGAGACGCTGCAGATCGTTCGCTTGAACGACGCCGATCACGTGGCGCCGCTGCTCAAGGAAACGGTGCACAAGGCGGTGTAGTCAGGCCTCTTCGCTGGGCAGGCCCAGCGAGATCGCCCGGTCGACCAGGCGCTCGTATTGCTGATCGGTCGTGCCGTCGGGCCACGCGCCGCGAGCGCGCAGGTCGGCGAAGGTCTCTCGCGCTCCGGCTTCGAGCCCGATGCGGGGCTGGAATTCGGGCACGTGCGCGCGCGCCTTGGCCGACGAATACGCGCCGTGGTGGCCCGAGATCTCGTCCAGGAAGCTGAAGCGTTCAGGGGACTGCGCGAGGAGCCAGCCCCTGGGCACGAAGATCACCTTCGCGCGGGTGTCGAGCGCCCGAGCGACCTCGCGGTAGTACTCGCGCCAGGTGAAGGTCTCGTCGCGCACGGCGTTGTAGGTCTGGCCGAAGGTTCGGGGGTTGAGCCCGGCGTAGGCGAAGAACGCGGCGCAGTCGTCGCGATGGGTCGATTGCCACAGCCCCAGCCCGTCGCCCGCCACCAGCACGGGCAGGCCGCGCGCCACCCGGTCCCACGTGCCGTCATTGCCAAGCTGATCGTCCATCGGGCCGCCGGGGCCGTAGGTGTGTCCTGCCCGGGCGATGGTGAGCCAGAAAGCACCGCTGGCGGCCGCCTGTTCGAGGGTGCGCTCACAGGCGAGCTTGGCGTGACCGTAGGGCGACACCGGCTCGAGCGGCTGCGTCTCGTCGACCAGCACGTGCGGCGGCAGCCGGGAGCCGTACACCACTGCCGACGAGCAGAGCACCAGTTGCTGGCACCGACCGCGGAAGGCGCGCGCGGTGTCTTCGGCCTGCTCGGGGCTCAAGCAGATCATGTCGTAGACCACGTCGAAGGTCTCGTTCGCGAACGCGGCGACGAAGGCCTCGCGGTCGTCGCGATCGCCGGTCACCTGACGCACCCCGCGAACCGTCGGGCCCGTGCGCCCACGATTGAACAGGGTGACGTTGGCGCCGCGTGCCACCAGCAGCCTGGTCAGCGCGGTGCTGATGACGCCTGTGCCGCCGACGACGAGCACCTTCACGGGGCGCTGGCCTTGCCGGCCTTGAGCCGCTGCTCGAGCACCCGGGCGAACATGGCCTCGAAGAAGAGCGACCTCGCCGTTCCGTGCTCGAGCGCGCGCGCTTCGGCCTCGGCCAGCGCCGCCTGCTCGGGTCGCCTGGTGAAGGCGAACAACTCGGCCGTGGCGTGCAGTCGGCGCGAGTAGATGCGACGTCGCTCGGTCGTCAGGTACTCCAGCGCCGCGGCGTTGGCCTTCGCGGTGAACTGCTCGAACTTCTGGGCGTCGGTCAGGGCGAGGGGGCTCTTCTCGAGCGCGGTGATCTGCTCGCCGAGCGCCAACATGATCGGCTCGGACGGCAGCCACGAGAAGAGCTCCTTCTCGCGATAGAGGCTGGCGGCCCTGGCGCACAGCGCCTCGTCACCCGGCTTCGGCGCCTCGATGGTCACCGTCGAGCGATCGGGCTCGAGCCCCAGGTGCCGAATGATGTCCATCACCTCGTTGCTGATCGGGTTTCGCGCGCGGTCGTTCTGCACGATGGCCCGGCCCAGTTCGAGCTGCATGCGCGACCAGGGCACCAGCAGCACCTTCATGGTCGGGTCGTTTTCCAGTTCCTTCATGCGCGCGCGGTAGACGCCGCGCTTCGAGGTGCCGCCCTCGAGCTGAATGAGGCCCTGCTCGTCGCTCATCACGCCCTGGAAGACCTCGAGCCCACCGCCGCGCACGGGCCGGGCGAAGAAGAGCGCGCGCTCGCCAGTGCCCAGAATGCCCGAGAGCACCGCGGGAAATTCTTCGGCTGGCGCACGGGGCAACGGCGCGGGCACGTCGATGACGGGCGCGGGCGCGGCGACTTCGAGCCCGTTCGAGCGCAGCCGGTACAAGGCCTGTTTGGCCAACTTCGCATGGGGCTTCGACTTCGAGGCCGCGAGCGCCTGGGGCAGCTCGGTGCGGCGGGCGGCGACCCAGGCGTCGAGCGCGACCTGCGCGTCGGCAGCAGACATCGCCTCGATCTGGGTGAGGGTCAGCGTGAGGGCATCGGACATGCCCGCGAACATCGCTCAGTCAGCGGCGTCGAACGAGCGTGAAGTCACCGACCTGCGCCGCGACGTACAGCTCGCTCTGCATCAGGGGCCCAAAGAGCCGGTTGGGGTCGACCCCGCGCACCACGAAGTGATCGTACTGCGAGCCCTGGGTCCGCCAGTCCATGGTGTCGGGGCGCCACTCGCTGGCGAAGGTGGGGGGCGGCGCGCCCTGGTACATCAGGGGCGAATGGGGCGTCAGCGCGAACGAGAAGTTGGTGAGGCCGCCACGCTCGCGCGCCACCATGCAACTGCTGTGCAGGTACACGGGGTGGGTCACCGCCCGGCTGCCCGGTTTGAAGACCAGGCCCATGACCTTCGGCTTGGGCCCCGCTGCTTCGGCGAGCGTCGTGAGCGCGCGCGATTCGGCGTCGAAGGCCGAGAAGGCCGACCACAGCGGAGGCGCCAGCACCAACGCCGTCACCGCCGCGGCGACCGTCGCCAGCCTCGCCCACCGCTGCTCGAGCACCGGCACGCAGACCACCACCAGCGCGGCCGCGAGGTGCGCGAAGCGGGTGTTCAGGTAATACATGTACCCGCGAATATCGAAGGGCAGGGCGAAGTAGAGCGCGAGCGCGATGCCGGCCAGGCCCACGATGCGCCAGCGCGCCACCACGCCTTCCGCGTTGTCGCGTTTCCGGGTCAGCGCGAGGACGGTGGCGGCGATCGCCAGCAGGAACACCAGGCGCACCGCGCGCTGGTCGCTGCCGTCGGGCACCATGCCCGCCAGCATGGGGAACTGCACGTCGGTCAGCCCGGTCGGCGGCACGGTCACCAGCTCGGCCAGGTTCTGCGTGGGCGACTTCCACGACAGGTTCTGCGGCGAGAGCATCGGC
>CAIWFK010000582.1 GCA_903911905.1 uncultured Myxococcales bacterium | reverse complement strand
GGTTGCCGTAGCGAATGGACAGCGCCGCGGTCCAGTCGAGGTGCGGGAAGATGCCGAACGGCACCGCTTCACCCCAGCTGCCCATCAGCAGCGGGCGGAAGAAGCCGAGCACCAGGTACAGCCAGATCGCCGAGGCGAAGGCCCACGCCAGGTGCGTGCCCATGCCCAGCGCCTTGGCACGGCGATAGGTGCGCACCCACCACAGCAGAATGGCGCCGGTGAGGAAGAAGCCGGCCATCAGCCACCAGCCACCGTGCTCCATCGAGGGGAAGGCCAGGCCGTTCGAGGGCGGGGGCGGTTCGAGCGCGAGCCAGGGCAACAGGCGAATGAACTCGCCCAGGTTCCAGTGCACCGAGGCCCACATGTTGAGCCCGATGATCTCGAAGGCGATGAAGCCCATGATCATCGAGAAGACGCCGGTGGTGCCCAGGTAGATGGGCCCCAACTGCGCGTTGCCGAAAATGCCGATGATCCTCGAGAGGGTCGACAGCTTCGTGGTGCGGAAGTGCTCGTCGGCCGTCTTCGGCCCCGCGTGCACGGGGGTCGCGACCTGGAGCTGCGTGAAGATGTTCATGTTCTCAGCCATGTGCGTGGTCCTTTCAGTTCCACACGGGGAGCCGCAGCCACCAGCTCCACCATTCGGGCCAACCATGCGTCCAGAAAGGGCCGCTGATGATGATGCAGATCGCGCTCCAGAAGGCCGCGCTCAAGGCCAGGAAGAGCCCCAGGCGGTGAATTCCGAGCGCGCCGATCGAGTAGCCAATGTGATCGCGGAAGAAAGCGTCTTCATGCTCGGCGCCCTTCACGGTCTCACCCTTCTGCGGGTTGACGGCCGAGAGAATGAGCGCGCCGTGCATCGCCAGCGCCAGACACGTGGTGAAGAAGAAGCTCACCGCGATCATGTGCGCCGGGTTGTAGTGGAAGTGCAGGTACTGGTAGCCGGTGTTCGAGACCCAGTCGAGGTGGCTGAAGATGCCGTAGGGGAAGCCGTACCCCCACGCGCCCAGCAACACCGGCCGAATCACGACCAGGCTGACGTATGCAAAGATCGCCACGCTGTAGGCGATGGGAATGTGCAGGGCCATGCCCAGCTTGCGGCTGATCTCTGCCTGCCGCAGGGCCCACGAACAGAAGGCGCCGATCGCACAGATGGTGACCAACTGCCAGATGCCGCCTTCCATCAGCGGCGCGAAGCGCAGCCCATACTTGAGCGGGGGCGGCTGAATGTTGATGAGCCACGGGTTCCAGGTGCCACCCTGCGACGCGCCCCACATGATGAGCGCCACGCCCACGATGGTGAAGAAGATGGTCGTGACTCCGAAGAAGCCCACGTAGAAGGGGCCCGCCCAGAAATCAAAGAGGCTTCCACCGACGAGCGTTCCGCCGCGTACGCGATATCGCCTCTCGAAACTCAACAGGGCCATGGTGGCCTCCCCCGACGGCACTGCCGCCGCGTTCAAAAAAGTGACTGCAGAAAAAAAGACGAAGAACAACCCGAACGAAGCCCGTCGACCGCCCGGGCCCGTTCGGAAGAGTGCGACTACTTCGACGGAAGCGCGCTGCTCTGGGCCGACGCGCCCTTGTGGGGGCCTTCGATCCAGTTGAAGCGGCTGGTGCTCAGCAGCACGAAGTGAATCACGAGCGCGAGCGAGAAGAGGAACACCGCGAGCGCGACGAGAACCTGACGCGGGTCGAACATCATCCAGATCTTGTGCATGGTCGTGTGTCCCTTCAGCCCAACATCGAAAGGGTGGAATGGGCGGTCTCGAGCAGACCGTACCCAGCGGAGCCCGGAAGCCAGGGCCGCCACATCCACGCGAGCACGTGAGCCACGACGGCGATCGCCGTGAAGATCATGAAACTCGTCACGAAGATTCCGTGAAATTCCTTCGCCTGTGCTTCCGTCAGTCCAGACATCGACGTCGATTCATCTGCCATCGTCATTGCCTCCTTCTTGCTCCCGCGCCCACCCCGCGCGGCTGGGTTGCCGTCTTCAGCTACGGCTCGTCGAGGGCCCTGTGGGGGAACCCTCACATCGTTCACGCCATTGCCGTGCCTCTGGCGGCGGTGGCCACGAGCGCGGGGGTGACCCGCAGCGCTCCAGAATTTCGGGCGGCAGCCTCGGCCGCGTCCCGCAGGTGCTTGGCCGCCGAGATGCGCGTGAGCACCGGCAAGGTCTGCAGCACGGTGTCGAGCGAGTGCTCGGCCGCCTCGTCCCACGGCAACTGCTCGAGCAGGCGCGAGGGCGTGGAGTCGACCTTGTCGAGCTCGGTGCCCAGGGGAAGAATGTTGAAGAGCGCGTCGAAGAGCGCGTTGCAGACTTCCTGCAGCAGGTACGACGCCCCCGAATACCCCATGAAGGGCGTGCCGGTGTGTCGGCGAATCGCCGTGCCGGGGAACGACGCGGGAATGTAGATGCCCCGGTTGCCTGCTTCGGCCAGGTACATGCGCTCGTTGTAGGAACCGAAGAGCATCAGCGGCGTCTGCTTCTGGACCGCTTCGCGCACCGCGGCGTTGTCGGTCTTCGCGCCGGGAATGCGGGCGATGGCGAAGTTGCAGGGCAGGCCCAGCTCCCCCTCGAGGAAGGCCTTGAGGCCGCGCGAATAGGTCTCGTTGGCCACCACCGCGAACGACGCAGTGCCGAAGAAGTCCTGGGTGACCGAGCGCCAGAGGTCCCACATCGGCTTCAAGGTGGTGTGCTTCTCGCGCTCGATGAAGGGCGCGGGGTCGAGGCCCAGCAGCTCACCAAGCGACTGCAGGAACCTGGTGGTGCTGTGAATGCCGATGGGCGCCTGCAGGTACGGCTTGTCGAGCGCCTCACACAGCAGGCGGCCGTACTCGCGGTACATGACGACGTTCACGTCGGCGTCGGCCAGCTTCGGCACGTCGAGCAGGTGCGCGCCCAGCGGGAAGGTGAGGTTCACCTCGGCGCCGATGCCTTCGATCAGCCGGCGAACCTCGGCCAGGTCAGACCAGGTGTTGAAGTAGCCGTAGCAGGGCCCGATGATGTTGACCCGCGGCTTGTCGCCTTCCTTCTTGGCGCGCGGCTTGGGGGCCTTGCCGTTCTTCAGGCCGTATTGCTGCCACAGCCAGAGCATGGCGCGGTTGGCGCTCTGCCACTGATCTTCGTCGATGGTGCGGGGCAGGAAGCGCTGAATGCCGGTGCCCTCGGGCGTGACGCCGCCGCCGATCATCTCGGCGATCGAGCCCGTGACCACCACGCTGGGCAGGCCCGGGTCGAGCGCCTTGTGGGCCCGCTTCATGGCGCCCTCGGTGCCCTTCTGACCCAGCTCTTCTTCGGCGAGGCCGGTGACGACGACCGGCAGCTCGTGCGGCGGCAGCCCGTCGGTGTAATGCAGCACCGAGGTCACCGGCAGGTTCTCGCAGCCCACCGGGCCGTCGATGATGACCTGCAGCCCCTTGATGGCGGTGAAGACGTAGACCGCGCCCCAGTAGCCACCTGCACGATCGTGATCGAGGACTAGCATCCGATGGCCTCCTCTGACTTGCGCGCCTTCTCGATGCGGGCGAGCTGCGCGGCCTTGAATTCCGGCCGGTCCTTCGGCTGGGTTTCCCACACGCCGGCCGAGTGGCCGGTGCCGACGCCCTCGAAGAAGTTCTTCATCTGTTCGAAGCGCTCCTTGTTGGCGAGCGCCGCGTTGACGACCTGGGCCAACGAGCCTGCGCCAGCCGCGCCCATCAGCGGCCGCGCCGAGATGAGGTTGGTGAAGTAGAGCGAGGGAGTTCCCTGTTCCTTGGCGGCCTGCACCACCGGCGTGGTGCCGATGACGAGGTCAGGGTTGAACTCGCGCATCGCCGCCTTGTCCTGCTCGAGCGAGGCGCGGAACTGCACGTGCACCCCGCGAGCAGCCAGCCACTCGCGGTCGACCTCGGCCCACGCGGTCTTCGGGCAGGCGGTGCCGACGTAGCGCACGTCAGCGCCGCTCTCGATGAGCAGGCGGGCCACGAGCAACTCGGACCCTTCGTAGCCAGACAGGGTGATGCGGCCGGTGATGGGCTTGGCCTTGAGCGCGCCGTCGATGGCCGGCAGCACCGCGTTCTTCGCCGCGTCGATCTTCTCGCGCGAGACGCCGCAGGCGGCGCCGATGGCCTCGAGCCAGGACATGGTGCCGTCACGGCCGACCGGGGCCGAGCCGACGATGGGCCGACCCGCCGCTTGAAATTCGCGAATCGAGGCCGTGTAGAAGGGGTGAATCGCGCCCACCACCGCGCAGTCGAGCGCCTGGTAGAGCTCGCGCCACTCGCGGGTCGGCACCGACGGGCCGGCGGCCAGGCCCATGGGCGCCAGCATGCGACCGATGGACACCGGGTCGACGGGGAACATCTCGCCCAGCAGGGTCACGGTCGGGCTCGTGGCGAGACCAGCGCGGGGCGCGGCGACGGGGCCGACTTCCGCTTCCTGGCGCGCGTAGGCGAGCATGGCGCCGGCCAGCACGTCCTTCGCTTCGGCGTGGGTCGGCACGCCGAACCCGGGCACGTCGACGCCGATGATGCGCACGCCGTTGATGGCCTTGGGCAGCAGGCGCAGCGGCACGCCCGAGGCGGTCGGCACGCAGAGGTTGATGATCACGACCGCGTCGTTCTTGGTCGGGTCGGCGAGGCCGTGGACGGCGTCGCGAATGTCCTCGAACAGCTTGCCGGTCACCAACGACTCGGAATTGAACGGCACGTAGCCCACGGTGCGGCGGGCGCCGTAGAAGTGCGAGGTGAAGGTCAGGCCGTACACACAACAGGCCGAGCCCGAGAGCACGGTGGCGGTGCGGCGCATGCGCAGCCCGACGCGCAGCGAGCCGAACGCCGGGCACATGCTCTGCGGCTGATCGTGGGGACCAACCGGGTAGTCCTTCGCGTACTTCGCGAGCACCTCGGCCTTGCCGGCGGCAGAGGCCTGGGCAATCAGCTTCTCCTTGCCGTTGTGACAGTCGGCGCCCTCGACGGGAGCGGGCGTACTGGTCGGGGCGTTGGGGCTCGTGGCGTTCATGGTGTTCAGACCGCCTTGTCGTAGATGACCTCGAGCGACTTCTTCTGCGCGCTCGCGGGGCCGCACATGTCTTCGAGGGTGGCGGGGTTGAGCACCACGTCGCGGCCGACCGCGTCGCTCTTGAAGAGGGCCAGCAGGCCGTCCTGGTCGAGGGTGCGGGGGCTCAGCGGAGGCGCGGTGGCGACGTTGAGGGCGAGCTCTTCGAACAGCGGCGCCCACGGGCTGCCGGGCTTGCCGATGATCTCGTACTTCGCGCTCTTCTTGCGAATGTCGTCGTCGGCCGGAATCGCGGCCAGCACCGGAATGCCGACCTTCTCGGCGAAGGCGCGCGCCTCGCCGGTGCCGTCGTCCTTGTTGATGACGATGCCGGCGACGCCCACGTGGCCGCCGAGCTTGCGGAAGTACTGGGTGGCCGAGCAGACGTTGTTCGCGACGTAGAGCGACTGGAGGTCGTTCGAGCCGACGACGATCACCTTCTGGCACATGTCGCGGGCGATCGGCAGACCGAAGCCACCGCACACCACGTCGCCGAGGAAGTCGAGCAGCACGTAGTCGAAGCCCCAGTCGTTGAAGCCGAGCTTCTCGAGCGTCTCGAAGCCGTGAATGATGCCGCGCCCGCCGCAGCCGCGACCGACCTCCGGCCCGCCGAGCTCCATCGCGTAGACGCCATCGCGCTTGAAGCACACGTCACCAATCGAGACCTCCTCGCCCG
>CAIWFK010000581.1 GCA_903911905.1 uncultured Myxococcales bacterium | reverse complement strand
CGGCTGACTTCTGCTCGGGCGTCGACGGCGGCGTGACCGGCACCGGCACCACCGGCACGGGGACCACCACCACGGGCGACGGCGGCATTCAGTAAGTTCGCCACTGCCAGTCCACCCGCGCCGCTCGACCTCTGCCAGGGTCGGGCGGCGCTTTTTTTCGCCTTGATGGGCGGCGGAGTTCGAGGTGCCAGGCCTCGCGGCGAACGTCCACCAGCCCCTCGTGCGACGTCCTGGACCGCGCGCGTCACGAACTCGGGCTGACGGGCGAACCCGGCTCGTTGCTCGCCGGTACCGCACCACGAATACGTTGGCGCCTGAAACGAAGGGATGAGGCGTTCTGGCAGTCACTTTTGTCGTGGGGACAACAAAAGCGACTGCCAGAACGTGGAACTCCTGCACGACGCAACGAAGGCGCGAGGCAGGGCTGCTTGGCCCCGAGCCGAGGGGCTGCTCGCGGTTCGCTCGGCGAAGGAGCACGGACGCTCCACCGGCCATCAAGGCGTTTCAGGCGACGTCGCGCCCTGCACGGCGTGCGAACCGACCTCGGCTCCCACCCTTCGAGTCAGGGCTACTCCTCGTCCTTCCCGCCCTCTTCCTTCAGCCCGTAGCGCACCGCGAGCTTGTGCAAGTGCGGCCTCGCCAGCCCTGCGGTGCGCGCGGCCTGGCTCACGTTGCCCTGGTGCCGACGCAGCAGCGCCTCGAGGTAGTCGCGGGTGAAGGTGTCGATCAACCGCTCCTTCGCTTCCTTGAAGGGCACGTCGAGGTTGGCCTCGGCGCCGGCGAGCCGCGGGCGGGGCGCGGGCGAGGTCGCGAGCGTGTCGTGCTCGCCGAGCAGCGCACGTGAGACCACGTTGCGCAGCTCGCGCACGTTGCCGGGCCAGTGGTAGGCGACCATCTTCGCCATCAGCGCGGGCGGCACGTCGAAGCCCTGCGGCTGCATCTGGCGCACGAAGCGCTCGACCAGCACCGGAATGTCGTCGACCCGCTCACGCAGCGGAGGCACCGGCACCAGCGCCACGCCCAGCCGGTAGTACAGGTCTTGTCGGAAGGTGCCGGCCTTCACCGCCGCGTCGAGGTCGCGGTGCGTGGCGGCCACAGGCGCACGTCGACGGTCGTGACCCGATCGCTGCCCACCGGCTTGATGGCCCCCGACTCCACGGCGCGCAGCAGGCGCGGTTGGAGATCGAGCGGCAGCTCGCCGATTTCATCGAGGAACAGCGTGCCCCCGTCGGCCTGCAGGAAGGCGCCCTTGCGATCGGTGGTGGCGCCGGTGAACGCCCCGCGCGCGTGCCCGAACAGCTCGCTCTCGATGAGGTTGGGGGCGACCGCGCTGCAGTCGAAGACCACCAGCGGCTTGTTCGCGCGCCCCGAGGCCGCGTGGAGCGCATGGGCCAGCACGTCTTTGCCGGTGCCGGTCTCGCCCAGCAGCACCACGGTCGCGTCGGTCTGGGCGAGGCGCTCGAGCAGCCCCAGCACATGGCGCATCGCGCGGCTGGCGGCCACCGCGTCGCCCAGCTTGTCGGGGCCGAGCGGCGCGCCGAGGTCGGCCTCGTCGACGTGCAGGCGCACCAGCGTGGAGCCCAGGGTGAGGGTCGCTTCGTGCTCGATGACCGCCTGGTCGATGCGCAGGCCGCCGATCAGGGTGCCGTTGGTCGAGGCCAGGTCCTTCACCAGCACGCCGTCGGCGCGCGGAGTCAGCTGCACGTGCAGCCGCGACACGGTGGGGTCGGTCAGCGGAAAGCCCGCCCGCTCGTCGCTGCCCAGCGCCACGGTGTTGGTCAGCGGCGCGGTCTTGCCGCGGTCCGGCCCGTCGATGACCGCCAGCCGGTACTTGCGCACCACCAGCCGCCCCGACGCGCGATCGACGCGCATCAGCTCGGCCAGCGGTTGGGTCAGGCGTTGGCGCGGCAGGTCCATCAGCGGCTCGCGGCAGCGGGCTGTTGCTGCAGCAGCGAGGGCAGCTCACCGGCTTCGATCAACCGGCGCAGGTCGCTGGCGCCGCCGATGAAGGTGCCCTTGATGAAGACCAGCGGAAAGGTGGGCCAGCGCACCCAGATCTTCAGCGCCAGGCGCCGGCGCCAGCCCTTCAAGTAGCTGCCGTATTCCAGGTAGTGGTACCCGACCTTCTGCGCGTCGAGCAGTTCCCTGGCGCGCTTGCCGGGCTGCAGCCCCTTGACGCCCACCACCACCACGTCGTGGGCCGCCACGGCCTTCGAGACCTCGACCACCAGGTCCTGCTGAAATTCTTCCTGCGCGGCGACCACTGCGGGGTGCATCGGGGGGCTGGGAATCATGCGCTCCTTCTACGATCGTCCGCCCCCGGGCGCTGCTTCCTCGTGGGGCGTTTCAAGGTTCTTCACGAACGCTCAGTGCACGCCGCCGTCGGACCCGCAGCGCGTGCCAACCGTGCAGACCAGTTGTCCCGACACGCACGACGGGCGGAAGGTGCTGCTGGCCTCGCAACAGGTGAACTCGGCCTGGCTGCCGCAGGCGCTCAACGGCAGGCAACACACTGAGGCGGCGCCCGTGCAGTCCGACGTCGACTGGGTGAGGTAGCCCGCGCCGGCGGAACAGGCCGAGACCGCTCCACACGTGCCGCCCAGCGAAGCACAGGTCGGCACCGCGCCTCCGTCCTCGGCGGTGGGCGTTCTTCCGCAGCCCAGCAACGACACGATGACGACGAGACTGAGGGCAGGGGTGCGCATGCTCACGGCTCCGGGGGTTGAGGAACGCGCAGTCTGCGACCGCCGGCCCTGCGAGTCGAAGCGCAAATCGAGGCTCTCGTTTTGAGAGTTCAGGAAGGGACTCCCTGCCCCAAAAATGCAGTCCCGCCCTCGATCTCCTGGAGCTCGGCGGGTAGGGTGACGGCCGTCTTTCACCAACGAGGGGACCCACCATGAGCGTCACGAATCTCCGCAAGCTCGAGCAGCGCTTTCTGACCGACAACAAGCTGACCGCCGACGAAGCGAAGCAGCTCATCGACTCGACCAAGGACCTGGGGGGCGTGAGCGCCGGCGAGAAGGCCGAGCTCAAGAGCGTGCTCTCGCGCTACGCCGACAAGCTCGAGCCGGCGGCGAAGTCGATGATCGAGACCTTCCTCGGCGGCGCGGCGCCCACCGGCCCGACCACCCCCACCAACCCGAACCCGCCGACCCCGCCGGCGAACGCCGCAGTCATTCGCACCGTGGTGGGCACCGACCCCTCGAGCTTCGCCGACGACCAGGTCTTCCTGGGCCGCGACGGCACGCTCCACGGCGACGCCAACGTGCCCGCGTACACCCGCAGCTACGACTCGACCAAGGAAGGCCCGCTGCGCTTCCGCCACGGCAGTGACGTGCCCCCTTCGTCGGTGGTGCCGGCGGCTGACCTCGCGGCGGCGCAGAAGAACACGCCCGGCCAGGCGCTCGACGCGGCGGCGGCGGTCTTTGGCGCCAAGGTCGACGGCTTCGAGAAGATGGCCAACTCGAAGGACTTCTTCAACGCCGACGCCGATTACTGGTGGGGCAAGTGCCACGCGTGGACCTGGTCGTCGCTCTCGACCGAAATCGACAAGCTGGTCGACGTGCCCGGCCCGGTGGGGCAGCGCGGCCTGTGGGCCGGCGGTCAGTTCATCTCACGCGCCGACCTGGGCAACTGGATGATGGCGACCGCCGACCAGATCTCGGTCAACGACGGCAACCAGCTCTTCAAGCAGGACCTGTCGGCCATGGACCTGCTCAAGGGCACCACCCAATTCCTGATGAACAACGGCGGCGGCGTGGTGGCCGACGTGTTCAACGACAAGAAGAAGGGGCACCAGGAAGTGTGGAACCAGCCTTTCGTCGCCAGCGACGTCACCACCAAGACGTTGGACGCGACCACTTCGGCCGCGCTGCTCGAGCTGGCCAAGAAGGACGGCATCACCGGCGGCACCCAGGTCAAGGAAGTGACCATCGTCGGCACCTACGGCGTCGAGCAGAGCGACGACTACGAAGGCGACCCGGGCCGCACCAGCAAGACCTGGAACACCTATTCGGTGTGCGACGCCAACGGCAAGGTGCTGACCGCGTACATGGCCGACGACGCCAAGCTGGCCAGCCTCGCGGTGCCCACCAAGTCGACCGACGACCTGCCCGATTACTTCTGGAAGCCGACCCTGGGCGCCATCACCGACACCCTGGCGGGCAAGCCCAACAACACCGTGAACTGGAACGCGAACGGGAAGGAGTTCTCGTTCTTCGTGCAGACCATTCTGAAGAAGGGCGTGCCGGCCACCACCCGCACCGCGTTCGAGGCCGACTTCGCCAGGCTGCCCGCGGGCAACGCCTCGGCCACCGCCGTCGCCGACCTGGCGAAGAAGTACCCGGGCGTGGCCAACGCGTACTCGCCCACCCAGTGGAAGAGCGTGTTCGCGGCGCGTGGGCTCGACGCGAAGACCTTCGGCGCGGCCTGGCCGACGACCTGAAGCTGTCTCTTCAGCCGCGAGGGGGCTTCTTGCGCCGGGGCAGCTCGCCCGCGAGCGCGGTCGTTCCCCGCGGTTGGGCGGAGACCACGGGGAAGGGCGCACGCTCGGCGTCGATGGGGTTCGACCCATCGGTACCCCGGGCGAACTCGGTGGCCCCGGTGGTGACGATGAACGGGCCGCCGAATTCTTCGATGACCCGCTCATCCCGTTGATCCTCTGCGGCCTGCTGGCCCGAGGTCATGGACTGCACGTAGCCCTCGCCGAGCTCTTCGCGCAGATCGTCGTGGGTGCCAGTGACGTCGAGGCGAAAGGCCTGCTCGGTCAATTCGAACGGCGGCAGCCGCGACGGCGGCACCTCGTTCGAGGTCTCTGGCTCGGGGGTCGGGGCGGGGACATGTGGGGCATGGGAACGACGGCGGGCGTGAATGGCGGGGGTCTTCATGCCCGGGGCTGACTGCATCGGCAGTGCCTCGCGCAAAGCCTCGTACGGCGGCAGGTCTCGCGACGCGCACCTTCAACCTGATGCAGGCGCCCGGTCACCTTCCACTTCAGCCTTCGAAGGCCCGGGGTCGGCCAATGGCCTCGAGCGACGCGGCAGCGCCCATGGCGGGGCCCTCCGGGTTACATCGTGGGCAGCACCCAGCCCCAGGTCGCGCCGCGCACCAGCAGCAGCACCATCACGAAGTGCGCCGTCGCGCCGATGAGCGTCAGCGCATGGAAGACCTCGTGGTAGCCGAAGACGCCGGGAATCAGGTTGGGGCGCTTGAAGGCGTAGGCCAGCGCGCCGCTCGTGTAGGCCACGCCCCCGATGGCGATGAGCGTCAGCTCGAGCGCGGTGAGCGACGCGTACACCGTGGGCACCCAGGGAACGATGGTCCACCCCACCGCCAGGGCCAGCACCGCGGCGACCCACTTGGGGGCCTTCACGAAGAAGAGCGACTGCACGATGCCGATGCTGGCCATGCACCAGATGGTGATGAGCAGGCTGGTGCCGTCGGGCAGCCCCAACAGCGCGAGCGGGGTGTAGGTGCCGGCGATGAGCACGAAGATCGACGCGTGGTCCATGCGGCGCATGCGGTCTCGGGCCACCACCGACCAGGTCACCCGGTGGTAGGTCGCGCTCACCGCGAAGAGCGTGACCAGGCTGGCCGCGAAGATGGCGACGGCGATGCGCGCCTTCATGGTGGGCGCAATCGACAACAGCACCAGGCCTGCGCCGAGTGCCAGGGGTGCCGCGAATTGGTGCAGCACCCCGCGCCAGCTCGGCTTTCCCTCGAGCGGCAACGTGGTCGAGCTCATGCCTGACACCCTACGCCGGTTCCGGGTCCAGGCGGTGCAGCACGAACTCGGCCCGTGACCACGCCGTGACCTGCACGAACTTGAGGCCCTCGGGAACGATCTCGGTGTCCTGCCGAAGGTCAGCGCCCAGCCACGGCACGCGGTAGCTGGCGCGCGTACCCGTCTGGTCGACCTGCCCCGGCCCGGCGTAGTGACGCGCCCGCCAGGTCGGCGCCAGCCACTGCTGGCCTTCCATCACGAAGTGCTGACCGTCAGGGTCGAAGCGCAGGCGCTCTTCGGTGCGGAAGAGCGTCAGCCCCAGGCTGGTGACCCGGGTGGTGTGCACGGCGCCGCCGGGGGCGAGGGCGAGCGTGGTCTCGATGGTCGCTGGGTCCGCGCGGTTCATCGCCCACAGCCGTGCCCGGTCGAGGAAGGTGAGGCTCGCCGCCCGGAACGCAGCCTCGTCGGTGAGCCGCACCTGCACCTCGCCGCGCCACCGGCCCACCAGCGCGCCGTAGTAGCGCTCGAGCACGGTGGTCATGGCGAGGCTCCAAAACGTGACACAGAGGCGCGCAGGGAAGACCGACCGATGGAGATTGCATCGGTTGGCCGAGCGCCGGAGTGGCACGAGCAAGACGGCCTGCGAGGGCAGGCGGCGACGGCGGGGCCATGCGCGCCGTGCTGGCTTCGCCCGACAGCTCCTCTCGACGAGGACTGGGTAACGCGGGTCAGCGCGGTGACGTGCCGTTCTTCCCGCCTCCCTCGGCCGGCTGCCCGTTTCGAGACACTTCGGCTGAGTTGTGGTCGCCCTGGCGACCACAATCCAACCAGCGTGCACGGACTCCGCTTCGAGGCCGAGGGGCAAGACCGCGACGAGCAACGCCTCGCGCCGCCTGGCCGCCTGCCTGCCATCAAGGCTGCTGCCGTGGGACTGAGTTGGTGGTCGTGCTGGGCGTGGCGAAGAGCTGCGCCGCCTTGAGCGCGGTCTGCCAGACGCCCCAGCCCAGCGGCACCCCCACCCACAGCCAGCCGACGACGAGCTTCACGCGCGCTGCGTTCATGGCGTCACCTCCTGCTCGTGGAACCGCGAAGCCACCGGCCGCACCAGCGCGTTGCAGCCGAAGCCCACCACCAGCAGGCCCGCCATCAGGTCCATGGTGAAGCCGTAGGCGTCGGCGGCCTTCACGCCCTGCGCCAACTGGTACTCGCGCAGGTAGTTGACCAGCGCCGGGCCCGCGACGCCCGCCGCCGACCACGCGGTGAGCAGCCGCCCGTGAATGGCGCTGACCTGGGCCTTGCCGAACAGGTCACTGAGGTACGCGGGAATGGTGGCGAACCCTGCGCCATACATGCTCAAGATGACGGCGGCGGTGGCGACGAAGAGGCCGATGTTCTGCTGCCGCCCCCACACCGGCGTGAGCGCATAGAGCACCGCTCCCAGCCCGAAGTACGCGGCGTAGATCGGCTTGCGGCCCACCACGTCAGACAGGCTGGACCAGACGAAGCGCCCGCCCATGTTGAAGAGGCTGAGC
Organism: uncultured Myxococcales bacterium; assembly: GCA_903911905.1. Lineage (GTDB taxonomy): Bacteria > Myxococcota > Myxococcia > Myxococcales > Myxococcaceae > Xiheilimnobacterium > Xiheilimnobacterium phototrophicum. The sequence continues at coordinate 5,167 of CAIWFK010000581.1, read as the reverse complement.
AGCCCCACGAAGCCCGCCGCGGCCGAGGGCGTGATGCGCCCCGGAAACATTTCCTGGCTCATCGCCGAGGCCTGCCCCAGCACGCCGATGCCCGCGGTCACGTTGAGGAAGAGCACCAGCCACAAGAGCACGAACTGGGGCGTGCGCACCGCGTTGGCGGCGGTGACGTTGGCGTGCGAGATCATCTTCGAGCGCGCGACGCCCGGCACGAAGCCCTCAGGCACCCACCCGGGCGGGGGCACCCGCACCGTCACCACGCCCCACAACATGAAAGCGAAGTAGCCCACGCCCATGCAGGCGAAGGTCTCGGCGACGCCCAGCGAGGTCGGGCTCTTGAACCGGTCCATCAGCGCGACGGCGAGCGGGCTGCCGATCATCGCGCCTCCACCGAAGCCCATGATGGCCAGGCCCGTCGCCATGCCCGGCCGGTCGGGGAACCAGGTGATGAGCGTCTTGACCGGCGAGACATAGCCCAGCCCCAGCCCGATGCCGCCCAACACCCCGTAGCCCAGGTACACCAGCCACAGCGCGTGCAACTGCACCCCGACCGAGGAGACGAGGAAGCCGCTCGAGAAGCACACTGCCGAGGCCAGCATCGCCTTGCGTGGGCCGGCGCGCTCGACCCACGTGCCTCCGAACGCCGCGGCCAGCCCGAGGAAGACGATGGCGAGGCTGAAGATCCACCCCAGTTGGGTCAGCTTCCAGTCGTCGGGGGCGGGGGCGGTCAGGCCGACCAGCTTGGTCATCGGCAGGTTGAAGACGCTGAAGCCGTAGGCCTGCCCGATGGCGAGGTGAATCGAGAGCGCCGAGGTCGGCACCAGCCAGCGGTTGAAGCCGGGTTCGGCGAGGGTGCGGTCGCGATCGAGAAGGCTCATGGGCTCATGCGGCCTGCACGGTGCTCGAGAACGAGTCGGCGCGCGCTGCCGCCATCGACCGGGCGAAGCTGGCGGGGACCGTGTTGCCGAGCAGCGAGCCCTCTTCGATGAACTCGTACAGCTCGCCGTAGTGGTGCACTTCGGCCAGGTCGGTGCGCTTGAGCACGTGCCAGGGCCGCAGCTCGCTGGTGTGGGTCAGGCCCATGGCGCCCACCATTTCGGCGACCGTCTTCACCGTTTCCCGATGGTAGCTCGCCACGCGGGTGGTCTTGTGGCCCACGTCGAGCCCCACCACCAGCGAGGGCTTCTGGGTGGCGACGCCGGTGGGGCATTCGTTGGTGTTGCAGCGCAGCGCCTGAATGCAGCCGAGCGCCATCATCATCGCGCGCGCCGAGTTGCAGGCGTCGGCGCCGATGGCCAGCTTCGAGACCAGGTCGAAACCGGTGACGATCTTCCCGCTGCAGAGCACCCGCACGTGCTTGCGCACGCCGAAGCCGGTGAGCGCGTTGTGCACGAAGATGAGCGACTCGCGCAGGGGTGCGCCGACCGAATTGCTGAACTCCAGGGGAGCTGCGCCCGTGCCGCCTTCGCCACCGTCGACCGTGATGAAGTCGGGGAGGATTCCAGTCGTCTTCATCGCCTTGCAGATGGACAGGAACTCGCGGCGCTTGCCCACGCACAGCTTGAAGCCCACCGGCTTGCCACCCGAGAGCTGCCGCATCTTCTGCAGGAACTCGAGCAGGCCGATGGGCGAATCGAACGCGGAATGCGCAGGGGGCGAGAGCACGTCCTTCCCCAGCGGTACCCCTCGAATGGCGGCGATTTCCGGCGTGAGCTTGGCCGCGGGCAGAATGCCGCCATGCCCGGGCTTGGCGCCCTGCGAGAGCTTCAGCTCGGTCATCTTCACCTGCGGCCGGGTGGCGTTGTCCTTGAACTTCTCGGCGTCGAAGCGGCCGTCGAGCGTGCGCGCCGAGAAGTAGCCGGTGCCGATTTCCCAGATGAGGTCGCCGCCGGGCTCGAGGTGGTACGGGCTCAAGCCGCCCTCGCCGGTGTCGTGCGCGAAGTGGCCCAGCTTCGCGCCGCCGTTGAGCGCCAGCACCGCGTTCTTCGAGAGCGACCCGTAGCTCATGGCCGACACGTTGAAGATGCTGGCCGAGTACGGCTTCTCGCATTGGGGCGAGCCGATGGTGATGCGCAGCGATTCGGGGTCGACGTGCACCGGCGCCAGCGAGTGGTTCACCCATTCGTACCCGACCTGGTTCACGTCGAGCCGGGTGCCGAAGGGCACGGTGTCGGGCTCCTTCTTCGCGCGTTGGTAGACCAACGAGCGCACGTCGCGGTTGAAGGGCATGCCGTCGGTGTTCGACTCGACGAAGTACTGGTTGATCTCGGGCCTGATCAGCTCGAACAGGTAGCGGAAGTTGCCGATGAGCGGAAAGTTGCGGCGCACCGCCTGGCGGGTCTGCGTCAGGTCGACCACGCCGCGCGCGATGATCGGCCCCACCAGCGCGAAGGCCCACCACCAGGCCGGGTTCGAGAGCACCGCCGCTGCCGCCACTGCCACCGTCACCACCACCGAACCGACCACGAAGAGCGTACGCATGGGCCGCGCAGTCTGACCCAGTTTCGGTCACCTTTGGAGCGACAGTGTCGCAGCCCTGTGGAGGACAGTCCCCACCGTGGAGCGCGTTGCCTACATTGGCGCTGACAACCAACGGTTGTCGTCGATCGACCGCTCCGACGCTTTGGGTGCCAACCAATGGTTGTCATGCGGTTTCATGGGGTTGGGCCGAGGGTTTGCACTGCTTCGGCTGGCCATGACCCGATCGACTCTCGCTGCAGTGCTGACGGTGCTGACGTTCACGGGGTGTGAAGGCGTGATCGTCGGTGGAGGCCGCGATCCGCTGCCGGGGCAGGCAGGCAGTGGTGGTGGCGCCGCGGCCATCGCCAGCGGGCGCGACTGCTCGAAGGCTGGCCAGTCTCCCGGTCACTACACGCTGCGGCGGCTGACCAACCGCGAGTACACCAACACCGTGCAGGCCCTGCTCTTCACCGCGCAGGACCCGGGCAAGACCTTCCAGGAAAGCCTGCCCGGTGCGTCGGGCTTCACCAACGACTCGAAGGCGCTCGCGGTCTACTCGACGCTGGTCGCCAGCTATTACGACACTGCGGTCTCGCTGGCGAAGGAGGTCATCGCCTCGAAGGGCCAGGCCACCGGCGCGTACGCGAAGCTGGTCACCTGCGACCCGTCGCTCTCGACGTGCGGTCGCGACACCGTGGCGGCCCTGGCGAAGCGGGCGCTGCGTCGCGCGGTGGGCCCCAGCGACCTCGACCCCACCGCCGGGCTGATGGCGGTCTTCTCGGCGGCGGGCAGCTTCGACCAGGGGCTCAACGACGTCATCATCTCGCTGTTGATGCACCCCGAGTTCCTGATGATTCCGGTGGTCAACGCGCAGTCGCTCGACCCCACCGCGGTCTTCGACCTGACCGATTACGAGCTGGCCTCGCGCCTGAGCTACTTCCTGTGGCAGTCGATGCCCGACGACGCGCTGCTGGCGGTGGCCGACGACGGCACGCTGCACACGCCCGCCGTGCTCACCGCGCAGGTCAAGCGCCTGGTGGCCGACCCGAGGGCCGTGAATCTGAAGAACGTGCTGCGCGACGAATGGGCCGATTTGTCCACGCTGGCCAAGGTCGACCTGACGCAGGTGGGGCAGCCCAATTCGCTGCGCGACGCGATGATCGGCGAGACCGACGCCTTCTTCAGCGACCTCATCGCCAACGATCGCTCGCCGTTGACGGTGCTGGGCGGCAAGCAGGCCTTCGTGAACAAGCAATTGGCCGACTTCTACGGGCTGACCTTTCCCGCGGGCGCCAACCCCAGCAGCTTCGTGGCCGTGGCCAGCTCGCGCATCGGCCTCGGCGCGCAGGCCGCGGTGCTCACCAACACCAGCGGCGGCAACCCGACCTTCACCAACCCCATCAAGCGCGGGCACTGGATCGCGAAGAAGCTGTACTGCAACGAGCCGCCGCCGCCGCCGCCGAACGTGCCGCCGCTGCCGGCCAGCAGCACCGCCAACGCCACCATCAAGCAGCGCCTGAGCGCGCACCTGAACCAGCCGGCCTGCGTGGGCTGCCACCAGACGATGGACGCGTTCGGCCTGGGCGCCGAGAACTACGACTCGTTCGGTCGCTGGCGCACCACCTATGCCGACGGCACCGCCGTCGATGCCACCGGGCAGCTGCCGGGCACCGGCGTGGCCTTCGCCGACGCGCAGGCGATGTACGGCGACCTCGCCACCGATGCGCAGGCGAAGAGCTGCGTGGTGCAGCAGTTCATGAAGCTGGCCACCTCGCGGCCGCTGAGCGGGCTGGACGATCTCTGCGCGGCCGACGGCGTCAGCCAGACTGCGTTGACCGACGGCGCGCACTTCGCCGACTTCGTGGTGAGCGTGACCTTGACCAACCAGTTCCTCAAGCAGACCGGAGAGGCCCCGTGAGCAACTTCAAGCTGAGCCGTCGTCGCCTGTTGGCCGCCTCGGGTGGCTTCCTCACGCTGCCGTTGCTCGCCTCGCTCTCGAGCAAGCGCGCGCTCGCCGGAGGCACCAGCGACCCTCGCCGACTGGTGATGATTCACTGGCCCAACGGCACCGTCACCCGCTCGAACAACCTGACCTGGTTCAGCGCCCCCAACGGGCCGCTCACCACCGCGAACGCGCCCATTCCCCTGCAGCCCTTCGCGTCGAACCTGGGCGACCTCACCATTCTCAAGTTCATCACCCAGTCGGCGCGCGATCTCACCCTGGCCAACGGCGGCGGCGGACACGGTGGCTCGAAGCCCTGCTTCTTCACCGGGCGCTCCCCCACCAACCTGAGCGCGGGCGTGTCGGGAATTCAGAGCGACTCGTTCGACGTGATGTACGCGAAGAAGACGCCCATGGGCCGCAACATCTACCTGGCCAACGCCGAGCAGGGGAACGGCGACGGGGTCGAGTACGGCTACGAGCTCTCGCACAAGGACGGGCAGAAGGTGGTGCCCGAAATCAACCCGGTCTCGTTCTACAACACCTATTTCCAGGGGCTGACCGGCACCACGGCGCCGCCGAAGACCGACTACGCGCGCAACCCGAAGATCCTCGACGTGCCGGTGGGCGCGACCAGCTCGTTGCGCAGCAAGCTGGGCTCGCAGGACCGGGTGACGCTCGACGCGTACCTCTCGAGCTTGAGCGACCTGAAGACCAAGCTGGGCAGCGCGCCCACCATGCCCGGCGCCACCTGCACGCCGCCCGGGG
>CAIWFK010000580.1 GCA_903911905.1 uncultured Myxococcales bacterium | reverse complement strand
CTCGCGAGGAAGGCGCCCGCCGTGCATCGTTGACTGTACGACACGCTTCGTCTGCTCGCGCTCGATCGCCGTCGGCACTCGCGCGAAGCAGTCTTCGAAGAGCGCGGAGTACGGGTCAGCAGCCGCGGCGACGCAACGAAGCGACGTGTCCCCAGCAAGGGTAGCCACCGCGACAAGCCCAGCAGCCTTGAGATCGACCTCAAGGAAGGCGCACCGGGCACTCGGAACAAGAAAGCGCCGGAGGACCTTCGGCAAGTTGAAGAGGTACGGAGAGCAACCCCAGCGCCCAGTCGGCTGCGCGCCGGGCTGCCACGTGGGGTGAAGGCGACCATCAGCGCCGGCGGTCGCGAGCAGCTGGCTCACGAGACGCGCAGCACCGAGATCGCAGTGCGCCGCGGCGAAGCCCTTTCCGTCGAACGCAATGCCCGTCTTCGTCATCCGCCCCGCGAGACCTTCCAGCGGGTAGATGATGATCGGGGCAGACGGGGTGAAGACAGTGGGCATCACGACCGGAAGCGCCTCCGCGTTCCACAGCGGCCGCTGCACAGGAGGATACGCGGTAGCCCTGTCCCCTTCCCCCGTCTGCCCCTCGCTCGCAGCGGGAAGGTTGACCACGAGATCCAAGATGAGGTCCCGAGCCGCGTCCCAGCCGCAGCCGAGGAAGTCGTGCGCAAACTGCACCGCGTCGATGGGCCGGCCCGTCTGGTCATCGCGGAAGACGACCCAGCGCCCGCCATGATGGGGGCTCCACACCAACTTCAGCGTCGGGCCGGGGCCGAAGAGTCGACGGTAGCGGCCGGGCGCAAAGCGGAAGAAACCGGCTTTGGTTAATAGGTCCACCCAGGCGCCGAGGTGAGCGAGGGCAGCAGCGAGAATCAGGTCAGGGACAGCGGAATTCATTGCAAACATGGGTCACCGGAAAGCAGCAAGAAAGGAAACTCCGCCAAGGCAGTGCGGAGGCACAACGGACTCATCGGAGGCGCAATAGGAGCGACCAGCACGACGGCAAAGACCTGGACTTCGAAGAGAAACAACCAACGGAGGCGCTGGAGGCGCACTTCCACAACAAACCGACAGATGCGAAGTGACGGGAGCAGCAGTGCACACGCAGAACTGTTTGCGTGAAACTGCGTCTCCCCCGCCTCCGTCGTCACTTGATCGTCAACCCTCGGTAGCCGCGCACACCACCGTGGGCCACCTTCGCGGTCGCGTGACCGTGAGCGCCCATCGCTCGGTGGAACGCGCGCGTGCCGGGGCTCTTGAGGTCGTTCGCCAAGCAGTACGCGAAGAACTTCTCGTAGGCGCCCTTCGCGGTGACGACCGCGTTCGCCGAGGGGGTCGCCATCGCCTGAAGGAACTCACCGACGATGTCGCTGGACGCGCGGTAGGCGGCGGTCGCGGCGTCGACCTCGGGGCAGGAGGGGAAACCCGACCGGAGATACTCCTGAAGTCCGATGAGCGCCCAGTTCAGAATGCCGGACCGCTCGCTCTTGAGGGCGGCCAGCAGAAAATGGTCCGGCTTCTTGGGCTTGTGCTCAAACGGAACAACGCGCAGGCGTCGCCAGATCCCCTCGTCGGCACCATCAATCTGGGGCATGGCGTTCATCGCCAGCATCACCTTGGCCTTCGACTGGAAGGTGAAGAAGTCTTGGTGCATCCTTCGCGCCGCGAGTTCATCCTCGCCGGTCGCACGCTTCACCAACGCTTCGTCGAATTTCTCGTCGGCGTTCAGCTCAGCCGCCATCGCCAACCGGAGCCCCTCAAGGTCTGCGAGCCCAGTCGGGTGGCGCGAGGCCTTTGTGGCGACGAAGAGTTCCGGGTCCACCGTCCCCGCGTAGTCGCCGAGCAACTGGCGGAGCACTGCCAGAAACACCGACTTGCCGTTCGAGCCGTGACCGAGAAGAATCCAGAGGAGGTGCTCGGACGTGAGCCCGGTCAGACAGTATCCGACGACGACCTGAAGGTAGGCGATCAGCGCCGGCCGGCCACAGGCGACCTCGTGGACGAAGGCCTCCCAGCGGGGAGCCGTCGCCAGCGGATCGAAGGTGCAGCCGCCGAGCTTCGTGAGGCGCGAGCTAACGGAGTGAGGCGAAAGCGCTCCCGTAAGCAGATTCAGCTCGCCATTCTCGAGATTGAGAACCATCGGATCTGCATCGAACGCGGCCGGATCGACCGCGACGCTTGGGTGAGATTCGGCCAGGCGAGTGACTGAGCGAATCCCGTGCACGCTCTCGAGGCGCTTCCGCAGAGGAGCGAGCACAGGAAGCGCTCGCGCCGCGCGAACGACATGCCAGTCGAGCGGTTCGGGCACGAAGCGACGGCCATCGTGCTTCCGCCAGCCTCGCCCCGGGATGTAGGCGACAGCGGGCCCCCAGTAGCTGACGACATGCTCGGTCGCGCCTGCGTCAGACATCAACGCCGTGGACTGCCTTCTCGACACACGACTACCCGTGGTATGCTTGTTGTTGCTCATCGCGACTCCATAGGTCGGGTGAATTTGGAGCCCTCGGCGCTGGCCGCACCGGGGGCTTCGTTTTGTTCAGGTGGTGGGGATCTGGGCGTCGTCGGCGAGGCGCCAAGCGTCTTCGACTCGAACGACGCGGCGACCGAGGACGCGGACGAGAGCGACCTCCCTCGCGGCGAGCCTGCGGTAGATGGTGGCGACCGAGCAGTTCAGCTCGCTGGCGAGCTGCTCGAGGGTTTTGAAGTCCGAAACTGCCGGAACGGGGGGGAGCGACTTGCGATGGACCTGCGACATGAGAGACCTTCCTTTCAAAAGGG
>CAIWFK010000579.1 GCA_903911905.1 uncultured Myxococcales bacterium | reverse complement strand
GCCTGGGCGGCCTCGCGCTCATTCGGGCCCTGGGCAGCGCGCTGGTGATCATCGAGCCCGAGCAGCGCTTGCTCGACAGCGTGCGTGAGCGGGCGAAGGTGGCGGGGGTGCTCGAGAAGGTGACCTTCGAGCAGCACTCGGCGCTCGACCTCGATTACCCCGACCAGTCATTCTCGGGCATCTTCGGCTTCGGCCGGGTGCTGGGCGTGCCGGGCACGGTGGCGGCGTGGCTGCGGCCCCTGCTGACGCAGAACGGCCGGCTGGGCATCACCTGCATGATGAAGGTCAGCCGCAACCCGGCGAAGGCCTCGCTCGACTACTGGAACAAGCGCCTGGGCAGCCCGCTGTTGCTGCCCCGCGAATCGCTGCTGGCGGTCGAAGCGGCCGGCTACGAGCCCGAGCTGGTCGAGTCGTTGGGCGATGCCGAGCTCGACGAGTACTACAAGGAACTCGAGCTGAACCTGGCGAAGGCCCCGGCGACCGACGCTGCCGGTGCGGCCGCGCTCAAGGAAGAGATCGCCGTGCACCGCGCGGCGAACGGCAAGGCGGGCGTGACCTTCGGCTTCATCGTGGCTCGTCGCAAGGAGCCGGGCGAGAAGCCTCCGCTCTCGCGCGATTCCGGGTAGCGGCGACGGCCATGACCCCGCTCGAGCTCGAAGCCAGACTCGACGCGTTGCCCAATCGGCCGGGCGTGTACCTGATGAAGGACACGTCGGGCACGATCATCTACGTCGGCAAGGCGGTGAACCTGCGCAACCGGGTGCGCAGCTATTTCAACCGCAGCAGTTCCGACTCGCGGGCCTTCGTTCAGTTGCTCGATCGGGTGCTCGGCGACATCGGCACGGTGGTGGTCAACAGCGAGAAGGAAGCGCTGTTGCTCGAGAACGAGCTGATCAAGAAGCACCGCCCGCGCTTCAACGTCCAGCTGCGCGACGACAAGAACTTCCTGTGCATTCGTCTGGACCCGGCGCAGCGCTACCCGCGGCTCGAGACGGTGCGGCGCCCGTTGCGCGATCACGCGCGCTATTTCGGGCCCTACGTGTCGGCCAGCTCGATTCGCGAGACCCTGCGGGTGGTCAACAAGTTCTTCCAGTTGCGCACCTGCAGCGACCACGCGCTCGAGACCCGGCAGCGCCCGTGCCTGCTGCACCAGATTGGCCGCTGCCCCGCGCCGTGCGTCAAGCCCATCGACCCGGCCGAGTACCGCAAGAACGTCGACGCGGTGGTGCTCTTCCTGGAAGGGCGCAGCGGGCCGTTGATCGAATCGTTGCGCGGGCGCATGAAGCAGGCGGCGACGAAGCTGGAATTCGAAGAAGCGGCCCGGCTGCGCGATCAGGTGATCGCGCTCGAGCGCAGCCTCGAGCGCCAGGCCATCGCCACCACCGACTCGGTCGACCAGGACGTCTTCGGGCTGTACCGCGAGGCCGACCGCATCACCATCTACGCGCTGTACGTGCGAGGCGGCCGCATCAAGGACGGGCGGGCCCACCACTTCGCCAGCGAGTTCCCCGACGAAGAGCTGATCGCCTCGTTCGTCAACCAGTACTACGCCGACGAGAACTTCGTGCCGGCCGAGGTGGTGGTGCGCTTCGCCCCCACCGAGTCGGACGCGCTGGGCGAATTGCTGACCGAGCGCAAGGGCGAGCGGGTGAGGGTGGTGGTGCCGCAGCGGGGCGACAAGGTCGAGCTGCTCAAGCTGGCCGAGAAGAACGCCGAGCGCAGCTTCAGCGAGCGCGCGCGCACCCGTGACGAGGTCGAGCAGGTGCTGGGGCGCCTGAAGGACCGGCTGGGCCTGCGCAAGCTGCCCCACCGCATGGAATGCTTCGACATCTCGCATTCGCAGGGCACCTCGATCGTGGCCTCGCAGGTCACCAGCATCGACACCGAGGCCGAGCCGTCGATGTACCGGCGCTACCGGCTCAAGACCGTCACCCAGAACGACGACTTCGCCTCGATGCACGAAATTCTGAGCCGTCGGTTCAAGCGCGGGCTGGCCGAGAACGACCTGCCCGACCTGGTGGTGATCGACGGCGGCAAGGGGCAGTTGGCGTCGGCCGCCGCGGCCATGAAGGACCTGGGGGTCGAAGGGGTCGACCTGGTGTCACTGGCCAAGAGCCGCGACCTCGACGTGCTCGACCGCGACGCCGAATCGAAGCGCTCGCCCGAGCGGGTCTTCGTGCTGGGCCGCAAGGACCCCATCGTGCTGCCGCAGAACGCGCCCGAGCTCTTCGCGCTGACCCGCCTGC
>CAIWFK010000578.1 GCA_903911905.1 uncultured Myxococcales bacterium | reverse complement strand
CGAGGCCTTGCCACACGCCTTCGCCGAAAGCAACGCGCCTGACGGAAAGCGCGAAGACTATTAGTCGCACCTCTGCTTACTTGGGTCGAATGCGCCTGCGTGTCGTCGCGTTCCTCTGGGTCGGTTGGCTGGTCGGCTGTGGTCCCAAGCCCCCCCAGGGTGACGGCTCGCCGTGCAGCACCGCCGCCGAGTGCGCCTCGCAGGTCTGCACCGGCGCGACCTGCACGCCCGCCACCTGCATGGACAAGGTGAAGAACGGGAACGAGAGCGACGTCGACTGCGGCGGCCCCGACTGCCCCAAGTGCTTCGAAGGCCACGCCTGCACCGGCGCCAGCGACTGTGTGTCGGCCCAGTGCGTGACCGGCCAGTGCCAGTCGCCCCGCTGTCAGAACAACGTGGTCGACGGCAACGAGACCGACGTCGATTGCGGCGGCGATCAGTGCCAGGCCTGTGGCGACGGCAAGCGCTGTACCCTGCCGCGCGACTGCGCCAGCGGCGTGTGCACCACCGGCGTGTGCAAGGCGGCTTCGTGCACCGACCTGCTGCGCAATGGCAGCGAGACCGACGTCGACTGTGGCGGGCCCTCGTGCGGGGCGTGCGGAAACGGCAAGACCTGCGCGGCCTCGTCGGACTGCCTCGATCGCCTCTGCCTGGGCGGCACCTGCCGCGCGTCCACCTGCATGGACGGGCTGCGCAACGGCTTCGAGACCGACGTCGACTGCGGCGGCAACTGCATGCCCTGTGGCCCCGGTCGGGCCTGCGCGACGGGCAACGACTGCGCGGCCAACGTCGCCTGCACCGGCAACGTGTGTCAGGGCTGCGCGGCCACCTTCGCCGACTGTGCCGACGCGGGCACGGGCTGCCAGACCAACCTCGCCTCGAGCGCCGACAACTGCGGCGCCTGCAACGCCGCGTGTTCGACCCAGAACATCGCCCCCAGTTGCAAGGACGGCAGCTGCAACGGCGCCTGCGTGCCCGGCTTCGCCGACTGCAACGGCGACAAGCGCACCGACGGCTGCGAGCGCGACATCTCGGGCGACGTGAACAACTGCGGCGGCTGCAACGTGGTCTGCAACTTTGCCCACGGCGCGGCCAGTTGCGCCAATTCGAATTGCCAATTGGGCGCCTGCGCGCAGGGCTACGCCAACTGCGACGCCGACGCGGGCACCGGCTGCGAGACCGCCACCAGCACCGACGTGAACAACTGCGGCGCCTGCGGGCATTCGTGCGCGGCCCAGTTCGCCAACAGCGTGGTCAGTTGCGGCGCGGGCGCCTGCGTGTTCGGAGGCTGTCTGCCCGGCGCCATCGACCTCGACGGCAACCTCGCCAACGGCTGCGAGTACGCCTGCACCGTGACCCCCGGCCCCGACCTGCCAGACGACGCGTTCGTCGACTCGAACTGCGACGGCATCGACGGCACGGTGGCCAACGCCATCTTCGTCTCGGAACTGGGCAGCGACTCGAACCCCGGCACCATGGACAAGCCCATGGCCACCCTCAACGGCGCCATCGCGCTCGCCGCTGCGACCTCGAAGACCGACGTCTACGTGTCGGCCGGCACCTACACCGGCACGGTGACCCTGGGGAACGGCATCTCGCTGTACGGCGGCTACGACAGCACCAACGGGTGGAAGCGCGGGCCCGCGGCGGTCAACGTCACCACCATTCGCTCGTTGTCGGTGGCCAACGGTCGCGTGTCGGCGGTCGAGGGTAACAACCTCACGGCGCCGACCACCATCGACGGCTTCACCATCTCGGCGGCCAGCACCTCGGTGCCGGGCACCAGCGTGTACGGCGTGCTGTGCTCGGCCTGCGCGGCGCTCACCGTTTCGAATACCGACCTCGAGGCTGGCAGTGGCGGCAATGGCCTGGCCGGCGTCGATGGCGTGAAGGGCGCTGACGGCACCATCGGTGGGCCTGGCAACCCCGGCACGTGCGACCAGAACATTCCCGGCGGCTCTGGCGGCACCGCGGGAGGCTCGAGCTGCGGTCGCCAGGGTGGCGCGGGTGGCAAGGGTGGCGATTACGGCTCGAACGCTGGCGCTCCGGGCAGCCTGGGCGTGGTCAACGTGGCTGGTGGTTCTCCCGGAGGCGGCGGCAGTACCGGTGGTCCGGGGACCAATGGAAGCGGCGGCCCTGCCGGCTCGAACGGCATCAGCGGAAATGGAGGCAACGGCGGCGGGCTGACCTTCGCTGGCCTGTGGCTGTCGTTGCCCGGCGGCAGCGGGACCAACGCCACCCACGGCAATGGCGGCGGTGGTGGTGGTGGCGGCGGCGGGCAGGGCTGCACGCTGTGCAACGACGGCAACGGCAACGGCGGTGGCGGTGGTGGTGGCGGCGGGTGCGGCGGCACTGCAGGCACCGGCGGCACTGGTGGCGGCGGCTCGTTCGGCCTCTTCCTCACCTCGGGCTCGGTGGCGACCGTGCGCAAGTCGACCGTGCGCAGCTCGACCGGAGGCTCGGGCGGGAAGGGCGGCACCGGCGGCGCGATGGGCGTGGGCGCGAACGGCGGCTCGGGCGCGACGGTGTGCACCAGTGAAGTCGGCGGCGGCGGAGATGGCGGAGGCGGTGGAAACGGCGGCACCGGCGGCCACGGTGGTGGCGGCGCGGGCGGGCCGTCGTATTCCATCTTCCGCGCGGGCGGCAGCACGGCGAACGTCAGCGGTTCGACGCTGGCCTACGGCAATGGCGGTGGCGGCGGCGTGTCGGCGGGCAACTCCGGCGTCGCGGGCGGGTCGGGTACGTTGTTCTGAAGTGGGCGCGTCCCTCGAAGCGAGGGCAGGCCGTCAGACCGACGCAGCACAGGCTCCGACCTCTCGCAGCACCAGGTGCCCCAGGCTCTCGCCCCAGGTGCCACACACCTCGTACCCCTCACTGCCCGCTGAACACCTCACCCCACCGCTGCCGAATGCGCTCCACGTCTAACGGCAACGGCGAGCTCGGCGCCCCCGGGTGCACCACGCTCTTCGCGGTCGCCCGGAATGGCGGGTGATCGAACCCATTCCCATCGGCGTCGATGAAGATCGGGTTGGTGAACGCGAACGGAATGGTCGGCGTGACCTTCCCCCCTGACGGAGGCGGGTACAGCAACGGCGCCAGGCTCTTCGACCCGTAGACCATCGCCACCAGCCAGTTGTCGGTGGTCGGCGCGGGCACGCGGAAGCTGATGGTCTTCTTGTACCTCCGGTACACCACGCCGGCCTCGGTGGTCACGACCTCGAGGTCGCCGGGCCCCAGCACCACCGCCTGCGACGCGGCAATCGACGACGCCGGCCAGTTCGAGTTCGCCTGCCCATGGCAACTGACCCGGGTGGTCGACGCGCGCGGGCTGGTCAGATCGATGGGGCAGCTGAGGTCGTCGTTGGGCGTGTGCAGGTACAGTTCGACCTTCGTCACGTCGAGGTAGGTGGGCACCTGCACGGTGACCTGCACCTGGAGATCGCCAGGCCCCTGCGCGACCGTCTGCCCGATGCCCACCGGCATGGTCACCACCGTGGTGCCCGCCCCGTCGAGCCGCGCGGCAGTGATGCCGACGAAGGGGCCATTCGACGTCACCGCCTGCAGCGAATTGAGCCGGTCGCTCATCACCGCCGGAACGAAGGCCGAAGGCGCATCGACCCCGACCTCTACCCAGGTCCTCCAGCCGGTCATCAGCGACGCGGTGTGGGTATCGCTCACGCCGGTCCCCGCGACCTTGAACCCCCGGGAAAGCAGGGTGAACCAGTCGTTGAACTTCGCGCGCGCGGCCAGCGACGTGGGGTCGTACAGGTCTTCGCCGGGGTTGAAGATCTCGAGCGCGTCGAAGTCGCTCGACAACAACTTCGTGTCGGTCGGCGTGGCGCCGGGCGAGGACATGCGGAACGCCGCCGGGTCGGCGTGCGTCGCCAGCGTGTCGAGGTCGGCCTGCAGGAAGTCGAGGCCGCCCAGGCTGCCGCGGGCGTGGTTGAAGTGCACGGTGGTTGCGCCCTTCGCGCGCATGGCCGCGAAGATCTGCCCGACCGTCAACGTCGGCCCATCGCCTCCCGCCCAGTCGATGGCGCCGCCGGTCTGGCGATCGTTCGGGTCGAGCGTGAGCGGGAACGCGTTGTAATGCCCCCATTCCATCGGCGAGACCTCTTCGCCGATGATCGTCGCCAGGAACGGTGAGAGCCCCGTGCGTGTGATGATCGGCCCGTAGTCGGTCACCACGTCGTGGTCGGTCGAGACGATCACGTCGACGCCATCGGCCGCGAAGGACAGCGCACGCGCGTCGTTGCGCACGATGGAATCGGGGCTGTTCACCGCGTGCACGTGGAAGTCGGCGCTCATCCACCCGGTGGTGTCGATCACGTGGGCGAGCGTCGCGTTCACCGTCGCGTCGGCCTGGGTCAGGTCGACCGCCGTGCCCGGCGAGGCAGGGTAGTCGTTGGGGGAAATCGTGTACTCGGGCCCGCGGCTGACCAGCACCAGGTACCGATCGGCCGGCAGGTCGAAGGTCGCGCTCCCGCTGGCCGGCACCGCCCCCACCAGGGCCACCGAGTCGGGCAACGGGTCCTTCGGCACGTCGGCGAACGGCACCAGCGAGCGCCGGGTCGTGGTGCAGGGCCCATTGACGCACAGCACCGTCACCTTGGCTGGCATCGCGCCGCCGTTCGCTTCGCGCGCCGTCACCGTCAACCGGTGCGAAGCGGGAAGGTCGAAGGTGAACGACGCCTGGCTCACCGACGCCAGGTCGACGGTGCGGGTCTCGGTGGGGGCGTGCCCGTCCTTCCAGGCGGTCAGGTTCCAGACCCGCGCGGGCAGGCTCACCGTCGCGCTGCCGTCGGCGCCGGTGATCATCACCATGCGGCTGGTGTCGCTCGCCAGCGCGACCCGGGCGCCCGCCACCGGGGTCAGCCCGTCGCGCACCACCACCGTCACCGTGCTCAACGTGGAAAGCTTCCGCGACCGTTCGATCAGCGTGCCCAGCTCACCCAGCGTGTGGCCGACCCAGAAGTCGCGCGAGAAGGCGCTCTTGCCCCCGGGCGTCAGCCGCAGTTCGCCGTCACGAGGGGTGGCCGTGTCGGGCTGCACCCAGCTCGCCAGCCCCGCGATGCCGTTGGCGCCGACCACGCTGCCGGTGATGCCGGCCACCGAGAGGGTGGCGTTCTGCGGTTCGACCACCAGCGGGCTGCCCGACTTGTAGGGGGCATAGCCGTACGCCACGTCATCGCCCTGGTAGCCGTACCAGTTCATGCGATCGAGCCCGAAGCACGAGCCGCCGAAGCCGAAGCCGCCGGTGCAAGCCAGGGGGTTGAAGAATTCCAGCGCGTCTCCGGGGTCGGTGAGGTCGCCCACCGCCAGTGACACCGTGTCGGCGCTGCTGGTGTTGCAGAACGCGGTCACGAAGCGCACCCGCTGCTCGCCCGCGTTGAGCACGAAGTAGTTGGTGATGCGCAGCGGCAGCGCCACGTACGGGTCGGCGTACGGCACCCGCCCCAGCGACTGCGCCAGCTTGTTGCGAATCGACAGGTAGTCGTTGGCCTCGTCGTCGCCCGAGGCCGCCAGAATCGCCGCGCGCCCGTCGCTGCCGTCGGCGAGCACGTCGAACTGCTCGGCCTTCACCGTGCGCCCGAAGTTGTAGAGCAGGCCGATCTCACCCAGTTGATCGTTCGACCCGCCGTCGGGCCGCACCAGGTCGGCGTCGAGAATGGTGCCGCCGAAGGGCTGCGGCCCGAACACCCGGCCCGGGCCCTGAATCACCACCCGAATCGATTCGTTCTCGAGCAGGAAGTCGCCCGGCTTGCCGAAGGCGGTCGGGCCCTTCAACTCGTCCTGCGGACCGGCGATGGGCCTGACCCGCGGGTGACCACTCTGGCCGGTGATGAAGGGCTCGAGGTCGAGCTCGCATCGCCCCGTCGGCTGCACCTGGCCGCCTCCGCCACCGCCGGCCCCGCCACCCGAGCCGCCATCCACCGGGTCGGTCCCCTGGCAGGTACAGCCCACGCCCCACACCGTGACCAGGATGAGAATCGTTCGTGACACGTTCGTCACAGCTTGCCTCTGAATCGCCGACTTGGCGACCTCCGGTCGTTTCGGTCAAACCATGCGAGAGTGGTTGCCCGTGCTCGCGGCCGTCTTCCGACACACCTTCGTGCCCGTCTTCCTGGCGCTCTCTGGCCTGGCCTGGGTGGTGCGCGAGGCCGGCGCCCGGGCGCTCACCGGGCTTCCGGTGGACTGGGCGACGGTGGTGTTGCTGGCCTCGCTGGGGCTGCTGTGGCTCGCCGAGCACGTGCAGCCGCGCGACCCGGCCTGGAACGATCGCGACCTGGGGCGCGACCTGCTCTACCTCTTCGTGATCTCCCTGGTCAGCTCGGCCCTCATTGCGCTGACCACCCGGTGGCTGGCCTCGGTGGTGCCGGCGCTCGGCCTGTGGCCGACGGCCTGGCCGGTCGCGGTGAAGGTGACGCTGGCCTTCCTGCTCATCGAGCTGGGCTCGTACGTGATGCACCGCCTGGCGCATCGGGTGCCGCTGTTCTGGCGCTTCCACCAGACGCACCACGCCGTCACCGGCCTCACCGCGCTCAAGGCGCTGCGCACCCACCCGGTCGACAACCTCTGCTTCACCGTGTTGCGAACCGTGCCGGCGCTGCTGCTGGGGGCCGGAGCGTCTGAGGTCTCGCTGGCCGGCGCCTTCGGGCTCTCGCTGAGCCTGCTGGCCCACGCCAACCTCGACCTCGCCCCGGGGCCGCTGGGACTGGTGGTGAATTTCCCCGGCTACCACGCGGTGCACCACTCGGCGGCGCTCGACGAGAGCAACGCCAACTTCGGCTGTCACACCGTGCTGTTCGATCGCCTGTTGGGCACCTTCCGCGCCGAAGCGCGAGCACCGCTGATCGTCGGCGTCACGCCCGTCGGCCCGCGCACGCTCTGGCAGGAAGTGATTGGTCCCTTCCTGCCCTCAGTCGATTGAGTCGGTGTGCTTGGCCCCCACGCGGAACGCCGCGATCCACAAGGCGGCCTCGCGCCGGGACAACTGCGCCCGGGTCAGCGTGGTCATCAGATCGGCGACGGCGTGGCGGGCATCGCGCGTGTGGCGCAGGAACCCGGTGGCCGCCAGCCCCAGCTCCATCGAGGTGCGCACCTGCCGGAGCTGCGCGTCGTCGGCCAGCACCGGGCCCGGGGCGGGCACCACCGGGCGTCGAGCCATGGCCAGCTCGTAGGCGTAGACCATCACCGCCTGCGACAGGTTGAGCGAGGGCTGCTCGTCGGCCGACGGAATGAACGAGAGCGCGTGGCATTGCTCGAGGTCGTCGTTCTGCATGCCGTTGCGCTCGTCGCCGAACACCAGGGCCCACCGCTCGTCGTTGCGCTGGGCGCCAGCCTCGGCCAGCTCGCGCGGGGGCAGCCGCCGCACGCCGTCGATCTGCCGCATGGTCGTGCCCACCACCCAGGTGCAGTCGGCGATCGCTTCCTGGAAGGTGTCGACCCGCCGCACGCCCTCGAGCAGGTCGCCCGACTTCACCGCCAGCCGGTGCAGGCCCGGGGCCTCGAGCAGCTTCGGGTTGGGGCTGACCACCACCCAGTCGGTGAGCCCGAAGTTCTTCATCGCCCGGGCGATGGCCCCGAGGTTGTCGGCGTTTCTGGGGCGAAGCAGCACCAGCCGTGGCGGCGTCATGGGCTCTGCAGATATAGACAAGCGCTCCATGGCTCAAGCAGTCGCTCCGTCTGGTTCGTCGATCGCCATCATCAGCCCGTGGAAGGACTTCTGGTTCTTCTTCGCCTCGATGTTCGTGGTGCTGCTGGCGTGGTTCGCCAGCGCGGTTGTGAAGATCGACGGGTTCACCATTCTGGCGGTGGTCGCCGTGGTCTCCAACGGCCCCCACCTGGTCTCGACGTGGACCCGCGTCTACTTCGATCGCCGGGAATGGCGCAGCCGGCCGGTGGCCACCGTGGTGGCTCCCCTGATCATCATGGGCCTGGTGTGGGTGACGATGGAAAAGCTGAGCTTCGGCGCGCGCCTGGCCAAGTCGGTCATTCTCTATTGGGCCACCTGGCACTTCGTGGCCCAGAACTGGGGCATCTTGCGCATCTACCAGCGCAAGAGCGGCGAGCCCCAAGGCTCGATGGCCATGGCCTTCGAGCGGCCGGTGCTGCTGCTGATCGTCGCCTTCTGCCT
>CAIWFK010000577.1 GCA_903911905.1 uncultured Myxococcales bacterium | reverse complement strand
CGGCCGGCGGACGACCTGCCAGGCGCTGGCGCCACCGTTCGGACAACATGTCGCCGTGCTTTGAGATGAGCTTGAGGGCACTTTGCGAGAGCCCTCCGTACGCAACCTCCTGGATGCGCCACGTCAGGCGCTTGATGAGGTGCTGACGGTTGTGCGAGTGCGTCGGCTCGCCGTAGAGCTCGCGGTACCGGGCCGCAAGCTGGGGCACGCTCATGTCCTTGAGCGCCTCAACGTCGCGGTTGACGTCTGGATCGAGCGTGAGGGCCGCTGCTCGTGCGCGCACTGCTATTTCTCCTGCTGTCTTCATGGTGTCTCCGAGTTCGGAGGCGGGATGCCTCTCGAGGTCGGGCATGGACGCTCTGGCCCCGGAAGAAGACAAGTCGAGAAGCGAAGAGAGGGGCGTCATCGCCGAGCCCCCGCGCCCAGTTCGCGCTGACGTTTCAGCAGGACGTCGACCAGCGTCTCGGCGAGCACGTCGACGACCTCGGCGCGCCGGCGGCGCAGCTCGACGAGTTCAGGTGGTGCAGCGGGCTGCTCGGCCGTCGGTTGGCGCGGTTGATCACTCATGGTGTTGAAAATGCGGTTCGCGGCTGCGCGAGAGGACAAGGAGCTCTGCAGATCCACCCGATCGCTGCGGAGGCGGCAAATCGGCCCTGGCGAAATCGCGCCGGGCCTTGACGGCTGCTCATTTGTTCAGTATCTCACAAACACACGAGGGAGGTTCTGATGATGAAGCGCGAGCGACTGGGAGACCGAATCAAGCGCCTGCGGAAGGCCCGCGAGCTCGGGCTGCGCGAGACCGCGCTCAAGCTCGACATCTCGGCGTCGTACCTCTCGTTGATCGAGACCGGCCAGGTGAAGACGCCTCCCGCCGCGAAGGTCATCGCCGACCTGGCAGCGCTGCTCGAGGACGACTTCGACGGGCTGATGTTGCTCGCCGGCCGCGTTCCCGAAGACATCGAAGACAAGCTGGTCGCCGACCCTGCGCTCACCACCTTCCTGCGCACCGCCAGCGCCCAGGGCTTCAGCGGCAAGGACCTCATCGAGCTACTCGCGACCAAAGGGGGCAAGCCGTGATGCGCGTGCGCGTGCCGTTCCTGTCGAACAAGGAGATCGAGCGCTCGGCTGATGAGCTGCTCGCCCGGTACTCTCGGGCGCACGGCGCGCTTGAGGGCGCCGTCGACGTCGACTTCGTCATCGAGCGGATGCTCGAGCTCGACCTCGCGGTCATCGACTTGAAGGGGCTGCTCGGGAACCCCGACGTGCTCGGCGCGACCGTCGTCGACCAGAAGCGCATCTACGTCGACCAGTCGCTCGAGCAGAACGCTGGCCGCTTCGCCTTCACCCTCGCGCACGAGGTCGGTCACTGGGTGCTCCATCGCCCCCACCTCGCCCAGCACCCCGAGGGCAGCGCGCTGTTCGACCTCTCGGAGTTCATCGAGCCACAGCCGGCCATTGGACCTGGCCGCAAGCCGCCCGTGGAGTGGCAGGCGGACCAGTTCGCCGCCTGCTTGCTCATGCCCAGCCGGTTGGTGCGCGCCGCCGTACAGGAGGCCTTTGGCGGGCGACTCCCAACGTGGG
>CAIWFK010000576.1 GCA_903911905.1 uncultured Myxococcales bacterium | reverse complement strand
AGTTTACATTTATGTGGCCCGTCGGCGGGTAGGACAGTGAACCACCCAGCAGAGACTTCCCGACGAGTGAGGGGCGATTTCGTAGCCTGTGCTGCAGGCGTCGACTGCTGACCGGTGGCGCTGACTGATGCGCGACCCTCCTGAGACACCGACTAAGGCTCGTTGCCGAACTGGCTGTCGAGGTCACGCAGGTGTTGTGCCGTTCGCTCCTTCGCACGTCCGAGAACTCGCTTGAGGTCCTCAGGGGGCAGCGGGACGAGGACTGCGGCGGAACCGACGTTGAAGACCAAGGTGTCTTCGCCATACGCCTTCGTCCATGGCGCACAGTCGCTCATGTCAACCGTCGCGTCGCCACCATCTTGGGGCCGAAGACGGGTCCATGCGATGCACGGGTACTCGGAGCAGTCGACGTCACGCAACGAGACCCCCGCGTCGCAGCTCTTCAACGCCTCTTCAGCGACTGCTCGAAACTTCGCGGGTGTGAAGTTCTCCGGCGGGTTCGCCGGAAACGGGATGGGCGTATGCGCCAAGATCGTAGGCCTATTCGCTTCGTTCTTCTCAGCCTCCAGCTTCTGAATCGTCTCCAACGCGGCTTTGTTGGCGGCGCGCTCTTTGTCCAACGCCGCCTGCAACGCACCGGTCTTGGTTGCTTCGGCGGTACTCCCCTCCCTCTCCGGAATGACCGGAGAGGGAGGAGCCGAAACAGGCTTCGACTCGGCGACGGTTGGGCCGGAATCGGCGCAACTCATCTTCATCACGAGCAATGCAATGATGAAACCGGCAACCACGCCAAGTCGAAGTGCGCTCTTCACTGACAGCAAGCTCCGACGCAGCAGCTGGAAGTTCCACAGTCTGCCATGCAGCCGCACACGTGCGTTGACCCGCACGAGACGCAGCACCTGAGCGGCCCAGCAGCCTCCGCCTCGCTCGGCGCCACGGCGAATGCCGCACCAAAACCCATCGATAGACCAACGACCAACGCCACCACCACACGCTTTACATTCACGAGCCACCCCTCACGACCACGAAGAAACTTCTTTAACCACGAACGCACTCGGTGAAGCGCGACCACCCTCTCAAGACCGAGTCGAGAAGGTCAAGCTCAACGCGTGGGTGTCAAATCGATTTGACGGTGCGTTGGCCCAGCGGGGGACTGGGAGCGCCTGCGAGAAACACTGCGGTTCGGCCAGGACGTCATCGAGCGCGAACCTCGAAGACCAGCGTGCCGCGGCACGCGAGCTTCTGCGTCGAGCAATCGAGCGTGAGTGCCTCTGCATTGCGCAAGGTTCGCTTCACGTGAGCCATGCCGGGCGAGTCAAGGTCGAGGACGACATGGTCGTCGTCCGCCCTGCTGAATCGAGCCTCAAAGGTGGTTCCGCCGAAGGAAAGCCCGGTGGTCTGCCCCGGCGGCGCCCACACGGAGGCAACTTGTTGGCCGTCGGCTGTCCGGCCAGTGAGGACCATTGCCTGCTCGGGCTCTGAGCCGTCGACCGGGAGCACCTGGCGGTCGCTCACCTTGATCGCCAGCTTCGAGGTCGGTCCGGCCCCAAATTGGGCTGGGGTGGTCACCACTAGAGAACCGTTCGCTTCTTTCAAGGTCGAGACGATTTGCTTACCCAGGCGAATCGTCCCCTCGCAGGAAGCGTGGCTGCAGTTGACTTCGAACCAAAGCAGGGCTCCCGCCTCAGGGCAGCCTTTGGGCACTTCGAGACTGACCTGCGTGCGTTCCATGAGTTCCAAAGGGATTGGGCGCAGTTCGGCGCACACGAAGCGCGCCTCCAACTCAAAGAGAACTCGCGTCGACGGCTGCGCGCCGCTCAACAGGGCCAACACCATGGTCAACGTGGGCATGCACCACCTCTTGCCACAAGACTCGCTGGTCGTCGTCGCATCCTCGAGGCCGAGAATTCGCGCACACGTCTCCCGACGACGACCGTGCCGGAATGAGTCCACGGGAGCAGACACCGCGGCGCCGCTGCTGTGAATGTCGCTGCTGGTACCGGCCTGCGCCTTCCACTGCTCACACACAGATGACCTGCGGGAAGGCATGCCGCCTCCGACGACGCCGCAAGCAGGAGTCGCGACGGCGCGGCGCGGACTTGGGCGCGGCCCGCGAACTCGAACGTGAACGCCAACGCCGCCACCGAGAGCGCAACATGCCCAGTCGCGAGTCGATGTCACGGGCCGGCCTCTCGGTCCAAGACGCTGATGCGATTGAGGCGATTGTCGAGAAACTGAGACAAGAACAGCGGTCGTCACGGGCCGCCCTCCGCCGCCAGCTGCGCCGCCTCTCCCTCGGAGAACCGGAACCCGCCGGCGTGGAAGTTGGGCCGTGAATTCGAGCTGTCACGGGCCGGCCTCGAGCCGGATGTGCGCGAGATCCGCGAGCATCCTGGGCGAACCCTGAGACAACGGTCACGGGCCGATCTGGTTGGCGACCTGCCGGCTCGCGCAGTGTCGTCCCATGCTCGAACCGCTTCAGCTTCGAATGAAGGCGCTCGCCGATGGCACGCTCACCGAGGTGTCGCTCGCCGCCACGTTGCCGAGCACCGTCCCGGCCGCGACGATGCGGGAGCTGATGGCCGCGCTCGCGCGGTGGAGCTCTTCGCCGGTCAACTTAGTGCTTGTCGTCGACGAGCGCTCGTCGGACTGGTGCGAGCGCTGGTCCCGAAATCTTCGAGCGGTCGGCGCAGGGGCCCTTGAGGTTCGTTTTGAACTCGCCGGCGAGGTTGCCGCTCGATGAAGGGCTGGAGGGTCGACCGGAAGGGGGGCCACTTTGCCGTGGTGGGCCCTGACGGGCGCGAGGATGTGGCCTGCGGCGGCTTTCTCGACCGCCTCCTGCTGCGCGGCCTCTCGCTGCACACCGTCGAGGCCTACGCCTACGACCTGGTGCTGATGAACCGCTGGTTGGATTCGTCGCGCCTTCAGTTGGCCGAGATGAACACCGACCGCGTCCACGAGTTCCTCGCCTGGGAGCGGGGGCGAAACAGCCGGCCGAAGAGCATCAACCGCCGACTTCACACCCTGCGGCTCTTCTTTCATCACGTCGCCCAACGAGAGCTGCCCGGAGGGACGGTGCTCAGGCGGGGGATTCGGCTGTCTCATCGCGACCGAGAGCTGGGACTGCAGCGCATTCGGGTCTTCGAGAGCCAGCGACTCCGCGTGAAGGAGGCACGCACCATCGTCGAACCGCTCACCGTCGAGCAGGTCAACGAGCTGCTCGGCAGCCTCCGGCGGTATCGCGACCTGGCGATTGCCTACCTCATGCTGCTGTGCGGCCTCCGCAGCCAGGAGGTCCTGAACCTGCGCGTCTCGGACATCGACCTCGAAGATCGACGCCTGCGAGTGCAGGGGAAGGGTGGAAAGGAGAGGGCGGTGCCGGTGCCGCCGCTCCTGATGAAGGTCATCGCCAAGTACTCCCGGCTCGAGCGGCCCAGGTCGAAGTCGACGCAGGTCTTTCTCGTGATGCAGGGCGCGAAGAAGGGCCAGCCGATGACGCGCGCAGGGCTCCGGAAGGTCTTCAGGACCCGGCGGAAGCGCCCAGCGCTTGCGAACGCGAACCCCCATCGACTCCGCCACACCTTCGGCACCGACATGGCCCGCAGCGGGGTGCGGCTGCCGATTCTTCAACGGATGATGGGGCACGCCTTCGCCGAGACGACGCTGCAGTACGTGAACATCTCGATGGTCGACGTCGCCGCAGAGTTCCACCGCGCCGCAGCGAAGCTGGAGCATCGGTACGATCTCGTGGGCGGTGCCCGATGACCGAGCATCGAATTTCGCTGCCCATCTACGCGAAGACCTTCCTCGCTGACGCGACCCGCGTACAGACCGAGCGGGTCGTCGTCATGTTCCATCGCTGGCTCATGGAGCGATGCATGGAGCTGTCGGCCTTCGGCGGAAAGGAGCTCAAGGAGTTCCTCGCGCGGCCATCGGGAAGGGCGGTGAAGCCGGGGACGGCCAACTCGTACCGATGGGAATTGAAGCACTATCTGCTTTGGCTTCAGGAGCGCGGTCTCGCAGGGCCCTTCGATCGCCAGGAGTTCGACGGGTACCACCGGAAGTACCTTCCCGAGGAGGTGGGCGAGTTTCTTCGCTACCTCGCACCGACCCGAAAGCAAGGCACCGTGAAGGGCTACAAGGCGACCCTTCGTCGATTTCACGAGTGGCTGGCCGAGCAGCGCATCGAGCCCTCGAAGATCGATCGCGAGATCTGCCTGGCCTGGGGTCGGCTTCTGTACGAGCAGGGACTGCATCCCGCGACCCGGGTCGGAATGATGGTCTGCGTCCGGAAGTACGTCGACTGGCTCTGGGAGCGTGGCGTGACCGCTGCACCCGGGCGCGACCTGATTCTCGGGAGCGATTTGCCGAAGAAGCCGGAGTACCTGCCCAGGCCGTTGCCGGCCGACAACGATCGCGAACTGCAGCAGAAACTGAAGGACGACCAGTCGAAGGTCGGGCTCGGCCTGTACGTGATGCGCAGAACCGGGCTTCGAATCGGCGAGCTCCGGCAGCTCGATCGCGACTGCGTGCGAGTCGACCACAGCGGCGGGCACTTTCTGAAGGTACCGCTGGGGAAGATGAACAACGAGCGCTTGGTCCCGCTGGATCCGGCGACGCTGGACGCCGTCGTCGAGCTTCAGGCCCAGGCGCAGGACCAGGAGAGCCGGTGGCTCTTCGAAGGCTCACGAGCGAGGCCGGTCAGCATGGCCACGTTTCAGTCGAACCTGGTCCGGGTGGCCGGCGACATGTCGCTGGCCGAGCCGTTGACGACGCACCGGCTGCGCCACAGCTTCGCGACCTCGCTGATGAACGGCGGCATGAGCCTCGTCGGCATCATGAAGCTCCTCGGTCACCGAGATCAGCGGATGACGATGCGGTACGCGCAGATCGCCGACGAAACGGTGGGCCGGGAGTACTTCGAGGCGCTGTCTCGCGTCTCCGAGCGCTACGCGGCCGTCGGTGCAGCGAGCGAAGTCGTCAGCGATCCGCTCGAGCTCTTGCAGGACGTCATTCGGTGGCTCACGAAGGAACTTTGCGTCGGCCGAACCGAGCGGCACGCGCGACTTCTGGTGCGACGCCTCGAAGCCGCATGCGCCGACCTCGCCAAGCTGCGCTCGGAGGCGGGGAGAGCCTCCTAAACGCCTGATTCGCCGTCAGGAGCAGTCGTCGGATCGACCCAGGACGCCCAAAAAGCGGCTCCGGGAATTGGGCCACGTAGT
>CAIWFK010000575.1 GCA_903911905.1 uncultured Myxococcales bacterium | reverse complement strand
TGACGCGCTCGAGGCCGGCGCCGGTGTCGATCGACGGGCGGGGGCAGGGGAATGAGCGGGCCGCCGGCCACCTTGCGCTCGAACTGCATGAACACCAGGTTCCAGATCTCGAGCCAGTTGTCCGACTCGCCCGCGTACTCGCCGGCCTTCACCGGGCCCTCGGGCAGGTAGAAGTAGATTTCCGAGCAGGGGCCGCAGGGGCCCGTGTCGCCCATGCTCCAGAAGTTGTCGGCCTTGCCCAGGCGGCGAATGCGCTCGACCGGCACGCCGGCCTTCGCCCACAGCGTGGCCGCTTCTTCGTCGGCGGGAATGCCGTCTTCACCCTTGAAGACCGTCACCGAGAGCCGCTCGACCGGCAGGCCCAGCACCTTCGTCACGAATTCCCAGCCCCAGGCGATGGCGTCGGCCTTGAAGTAGTCGCCGAAGCTGAAGTTGCCGAGCATCTCGAAGAACGTGTGGTGGCGCGCGGTGAAGCCCACGTTGTCGAGGTCGTTGTGCTTGCCGCCGGCGCGCACGCACTTCTGGGTGGTGGTGGCGCGGGTGTAGTCGCGCGTCTCGCGGCCGGTGAACACGTCCTTGAACTGCACCATGCCGGCGTTGGTGAAGAGCAGCGTGGGGTCGTTCGCAGGCACCAGGGCCGACGAGGCGACGCGGCGGTGGGTGCGCTCCTCGAAGAACTTCAAGAATGCTTCGCGAACCTGATCCGCCGTCATGTGGGAGGCCATGCGCATGGGTTACGACACGCCCTGACTGATTTCAACGACGTGGGCGAACCGTCGAGGCGGTACATGCACGCACACGTCGCGGCTGACCCCAGATGTGCGCCTTCGTGTGCCTGTCGTGAATGACGCTTTTCACCCGCGCGACTGACGTAGAGTGAAGGCGCGTTGCGGCCGGCTCTTCCCCTCCCACTGGTCTTGTTGTTCGCGTCGTCGGCCTTCGCTGCCGAAGACGCGCGCGTGACCTTCCTGCTCAAGCAGATCTCGACCACCACCGACGTGCGCGTGCGCGCGCAGACCATGTTGCTGTTGGGGCAGACCGCCAGCGAGGCCGCGGTGGCGCCGCTGTGCACCGCGCTCAGAGACCCGGAATCGTTGGTGCGCGCTTCGGCTGCCAACGCCCTGGGCTCGCTGCGCCTGCCCGCGGCCACCGAGTGCCTCAAGTCGGCGCTCGGCGAGTCCGACGCGACCGTGCGCGAGCAGCTCGAGAAGGCCCTCTCGCAGGGCGCGGTCTCGAACGGCGCGCTGTACCTGAACATCGAGCCCGTGCAGGACAAGGTCGGTGGGTTGCCCGATGCGGTGGTGGGCCTGGCCGACAAGGTCATGCGCCAGAAGCTGGCCGAGACCTTCAAGGCCAGCTTCGCGCCCACCAACGAAGAGAAGAAGTCGGCCAGCGCGCTCATCAAGGCGCGCAATCTGAAGGCGTACCAGCTGCGCCTGCAGTTGTTGCCGGGGTCGACCGAGAAGAGTCTGAAGGTCGAGATGCTCATCTTGAGCTACCCCGACCAGGCCCTGAAGGGCTCGTGGAACGCCAAAGCTTCTGGCGGAAAGCCAGAGAGTCTGATCAAAGCCATGGTGCCGCGCGTGCTCGACGACGCGGCGGCCGATCTCGAGTGGAAGCCATGACGGGGGAACCGATGTCCTCACCGCAGCCACCCGGTGCACCACCGACCGGTCGACAGCAGCGACGCTTCAAGAACTTCCTGCTCGACGCCCGGTTCCAGCTCAAGTTCGCCGCCTATTTCGTCTTCATGACGTTGATCGTCGCCTCGGTGCTGGGCGTGTTCCTGGTGCGCACCACCGATTCGCTGTTTTCCCGCATGAACGACGCGGTCGACGCCCGGTCCAAGGCCGCGCAGACCAACCGCGAGCTGGGCACCTGCAGCCTCAACAACGAGTTGGCGAAGAACATGGACGACCCCGACTTCGCGGCGAAGCTGGCCGAGAAGTCCAAGGCCATCGACGAAGCCTTCGAGCGCGAGACCCAGGCGGTCATCGCCCAGAGAGCGCTGCTCGAAAAGCAGCAGCAGGTGACGGTCTACATTCTGGTCGGGCTGCTGGTCGGCTTCATC
>CAIWFK010000574.1 GCA_903911905.1 uncultured Myxococcales bacterium | reverse complement strand
CGCGGCAGTACTCAAGCGGGACCAACTGCAGGTGCTCTTCAGCGGCGACCCGCAGGTCATCGAGAGCGCGGTCAAGGACGCGGGGCTGGGGCCGACGGTGCGGGTGCTGCTGGGGCATTGAATGGGAGCGGTGCGGTCTCGGGCCTCCCCGTTCTGTCGGCCAAAGCAAAAGTGCTGGCGCACGCAGGCGTTGTCGTCATTACTCGGCGTTCCATGGCACGGACTGCACCGAAGACCTCCACGGCTCCCCTGCTCGCCTTCCCCCTCATCGAACGATTGCTGGCTGCCGCCATGGAGCGCGGCGCCGACTTCGCCGAGGTGTACGTCGAGCGCAACGAGTTCACCGCCGTCTCGCTCGAAGAAGACAAGGTCAAGAGCGCGCAGAACGGGCTCTCGCAGGGCGTGGGCGTGCGGGTCATCTCCGGGGCCAAGGTGGGCTACGCCTATTCCGACGACCTCGACGACGAGGCGCTCTTCCGCGCCGCCCGCACCGCCGCCTTCATCGCGCAGGGCCGAGGCAGTGAGAAGTCGTTCGCCGTCTCGCGCACCCCGCTGCCGACCTTCTACCGGCTGCCCACCCACCTGGCCGACGTGGCCATCGCGAAGAAGCGCGACCTGGTGGTGCGGGTGAACCAGGCGGCCCGCGCGCAGGACCCGCGCATCAAGCAGGTCACCGGCAGTTGGGCCGATTCGACCAAGCGCATTCTGGTGGCGAACACCGACGGCCACCTGGCCGAAGACACCCAGGACCTCTGTCGCATCAACGCCTACGTGGTGGCCGAAGGAAAGAAGGGCGAGCGCCGCACCGGCTCGTTCGGCGGCGGCGGTCGCGTCTCGTTCGAGCACTTCGACACCTTCACCCCCGAGCTGGTGGCAAAGGAAGCCGCTCGTCAGGCCATCGCCACGCTC
The DNA here is from genome assembly GCA_903911905.1 of uncultured Myxococcales bacterium. Lineage (GTDB taxonomy): Bacteria > Myxococcota > Myxococcia > Myxococcales > Myxococcaceae > Xiheilimnobacterium > Xiheilimnobacterium phototrophicum. The sequence continues at coordinate 3,447 of CAIWFK010000574.1, read as the reverse complement.
GGCGCGAAGGACGCGCGGGCCGGCCAACAGACGGTGGTGCTCGCGCCTGGCTGGAGCGGAATTCTGCTGCACGAAGCGGTCGGGCACGGGCTCGAGGCCGACTTCATTCGCAAGGGCACCTCGCTCTTCGCGGGCAAGCTGGGCCAGAAGGTGGCCAGCGATCTGGTCACCGTCATCGACGACGGCACCATGGCCAACGCGCGCGGCTCGCTGAACGTCGACGACGAAGGCCACGCGCCGCAGTTCAAGGTGCTCATCGAGCGCGGCGTGCTCAAGGGGTACATGTACGATTCGCTCAACGCGAAGTTGATGGGCCAGAAGAGCACGGGCTCAGGCCGCCGCGAGTCGTTCAAGCACCTGCCCCTGCCCCGCATGACCAACACCTACCTGGCGCCCGGCGAAGACTCGCCCGAAGACATCGTCGCGAGCGTGGACAGCGGCATCTACTGCGCGAACTTCGGCGGCGGTCAGGTCGACATCACCAACGGCAACTTCGTTTTCGAGGTGCACGAGGCCTACGAGATCAAGAAGGGCAAATTGGCCGCGCCGCTCAAGGGCGTCACGCTCATCGGCGTGGGCCCCGAAGCGCTCAAGAACGTGACCCGCGTGGGCAACGACCCCCGACCCGACCCGGGCATGGGCACCTGCGGGAAGGACGGCCAGAGCGTGCCGGTCGGCGTGGGCCTGCCCACGGTGCGCATCGACAACATGACGGTCGGCGGTACGAAGGTCGGAGGTGCCAAGTGAACCGGTGGGAAAGCCTGGCGAAGAAGTTGGTGCAGCGCGCGCTCAAGAAGGGCGCCAAGCAGGCCGACGCCTTCCTGCAGGTGGGCCGCTCGGCCGACGTGCGGGTGCGCGACGGAGAAATCGAAGACCTGACCCAGTCGACCTCGAAGGGCGTGGGCCTGCGGGTCTTCGTCAAGAACCGGCTGGGCTTCGCGTGGACCAGCGACTTCGAGCCCGCGGGCCTCGAGGCCTTCGTCGACCGCGCCATCGCGCTGGCCGAAGTCAGCGCGCCCAACCCGCTCAACGGCCTGCCCGACGCGAAGGACCTCGGGAAGTGGCCCGACGTCGGCGACCTCTATGACCCGGTCGTCGCCAGCCTGCCCGAAGACTGGAAGATCACGGTCTCGGTCGAGATGGAAAAGATCGTCCGCGCGGCCGACCCGCGCATCAAGACCATCGACTCGGTCGGAGCCGGAGAATCGGTCAGCGAGGTCTACCTGGCCTCGAGCACGGGCGTCACCGGCAGCTACCAGGGCACCAGCGTGTACCTGTACGCCTCACCCGTCGCGACCGACGGCGATCAACTGCAGACCGCCACCTGGTACGACGCCAAGCGCTTCTTCTCGGACCTCGAGGGCCCCGAGGCCATCGCGAAGGAAGCCGCCCGACGCGCGCTGCGCCTGCTGGGCGCGAAGAAGGTGAAGTCGCAGAAGGTGCCGGTGGTGTTCGACCCCACCATGGCGGCCAGCTTCATCGGCACCATCGCGGGCGCGGCCAACGGCGACCTGGTGTTCAAGAAGTCGTCGTTCCTGGCGCCGAAGCTGGGCCAGAAGATCGCCCCCGACACGGTGAGCATCGTCGACGACGGGCTGATGCCGCGAGGGCTGGCGACCGGGCCCTTCGACGGCGAAGGCGTGGCCACCCGCAAGACCTCGATCATCGGCAAGGGAGTGCTCGACGCGTTCCTCTACGACGCCTTCACCGCCCGCAAGGCGAAGACCCGGACCACCGGCAACGCCTCGCGCGGCTACCGCTCGCTGCCGGGCATCGGCACCAACAACCTGTACCTCGAGAAGGGCACGCGCCGTCCCGAGGCGATCATCAAGGACATTCCCAACGGGCTCTACGTGACCTCGATGCTGGGCCACGGCGCGAACCTGGTGACCGGGGAGTATTCGCGCGGCGCCAACGGGTTGTGGATCGAGAACGGCGAGCTGACCTTCCCGGTGCAGGAAATCACCGTCGCCGGTCACCTCACCGACATGCTCCTGCAGTTGGACGCGATCGGTGACGACCTCACCTTCCGCGGGTCGGTCGGTGCGCCGACCATTCGCTTCAAGGAACTGACCGTCTCGGGGGAATGAAGACATGGCCGCGAAGAAGCAGATCAAGAAGCCGCGCAAGGCGGCCCGGAAGAAGGTCGAGGCGAAGTCGAAGGGCCTGGGCGCGAGGGACGCGAAGGTTTCGACCGACGGGCTGACCCTGGTCGAAGACCTCGCGAAGGACGGCGGCAGCGTGGTGGGCACGTACAAGGAACCCATCGGGGGAACCACGGTGGTGGTCGCGGCCCTGCCCATCGATCTCGTCGAGCCCACGCCGTACCAACGCGATCGCAGCGAGGCGCACACCAGGAAGCTGGCCGACGCCATGGAGCGCGTGGGCCGCTTCCTCGACCCCATCATCGCCGTGCGCAAGGACGGGAAGTACTGGACCCCCAACGGCAACCACCGCCTGGGGGCGATGAAGCTGCTGGGCATGCAGTCGATCATGGCGCTGGTGATTCCCGACCCCGACGTGGCCTTCAAGATCCTCGCGATGAACACCGAGAAGGCGCACAACCTCAAGGAGCGCTCGCTCGAGGTCATTCGCATGTACCGCGGCCTCCTCACCGAGAAGGGCGGCAACGAGAGCGACTACCTCACCATCTTCGAAGAGCCGCACTTCATCACCTTCGGCGCGGCGTACGAGAAGCGCCCGAAGTTCTCGGCCGGTGCCTTCACCTCGGTCGTCAAACGACTCGAAGGCTTCCTCGAAGAGCCGCTGAAGGACGCCATCGCCACCCGGGAAGCGCGGGCCGACCTGCTGTTGCAGTGGGAAGACGAGATCGCCAGGGTGGTCGAGGCGCTCAAGGCGAAGGGTTTGCAGTCGCCGTACCTGAAGAACTTCGTGGTCGCGAAGGTGAACTTCCTGAAGTTCCAGAAGGGCAATGACTTCGACTGGGAAGAGACCATCGAGAAGTTGATCGCCGCCACGAAGAAGCTCGACGTCTCGAAGGTCGACAAGGCCGCGCTCTCGGCCATGGGTGGCGGTGGAGGCGGCGGCGACGAGGAGTAGCTGCCCCCCGTGGGCGAGGCCGTGCTACCCTTTCCCACACCCGGCCGAGGGAGCGCTGCACCCCATGACGTTCAGACCTGTCATCGCCCTGTCGCTCCTGGCGCTCGTCGCGTGCCCCGGCACGCCCGTCACCATGCCTGGAACCGAAGACTGCACCAATCACGTCGACGACAACGGCGACGGCAAGGTCGACTGCCTCGACCCCCAGTGCTTCACCAACCCGGCCTGCGCGGTGAGCGTCGAGATCTGCGACAACGGCATCGACGACAACGGCGACGGGCTCGTCGACTGTGCCGACCCCACCTGTGAAGGCATGTCGTGCGGCACCGGTTGCCTCTGCACCGGTGGCGTCGCGGTCAGCACCGACGGGGGCTCCACGGGCGGCGG
>CAIWFK010000573.1 GCA_903911905.1 uncultured Myxococcales bacterium | reverse complement strand
TGCACCAGCATCGCGGGGAAGACCATCACGTACGAGACGATGACGTTCGAAATGCCGAACGACCAGCGGGGCACCTCGAAGCCGCACATCGCGCAGTGCGCCGACCAGGTCAGTTGACTGAGCACCGCCGCGGTCACCGTCACCACCGCCACGTGCACGCCCCTCCGCGCGCCAGCCCCCGTGAAGCGGGCGATCAGGCGAGGCATCACCCAGGTGTAGAGCGCGAAGAGGACCGCCGAGTTGACGATGAAGGGCACGTACATCGCGCCGATCTTCCGGGCCGCCACCTCGAGCGGCATCGACGTCAGGTCGTAGATCATCAGGAACGCCGCCGGCACCGGCGCAAACACGCACAGCCAGGGCAGCTCGCGCGGGAGCAACGGGGCCTGCCCCGGGGCCGGCACCGAGAGGTGGTTCGACGCGCTCATGCTGGCAAGCCTACCCCGTGCGCGGTCCCCGGCGGGGCTACCCGACGAACGGTGCCCGGCGCCCGACGAACGGTTGTCGCGTCGCCGACAGCCGCGTACATGGGGCGAATGCGTCCCTCCGTGCCCACTTCGCCCGTCACGCTCTCGAGCGCCCAGGTGGTGTCGGCCCGGCACCTGCCCAGCCTGCTGGCGATGACCCTGTCCGCGGGCGCCGTGAATGCGGGCGCCTTCGAGGTGTCCGAGCGGTACGTGACCCACGTCACGGGCGCGGTCACGCGCCTGGGCGTGGACACCGAGGTGATGGTCGAGTCGCTGCTCGTGCTCGGGGCCTTCGTGCTGGGCGCGATGCTCTCGGTTCCGGCGCTGGCGGGGCGGGTCGCGAAGGGGCTGCCACCTCGACCGGCCTGGCCCATGTTCGGCGCAGCCTTCATCGTGCTGGCGGCATCGGTGCTGGGGCTGTTGGGCGTGTTCGGCCCGGCCACCGGCGGCCGGGAGACGACCACCGTGGAGTTCGTGATGGTGTTGGCGCTCGCCATGGGCCTGCTCAACGCCAGCGTGGCCAGCAGCACCGCGCTCGCCGTGCGCACCACCCACATGACCGGGCCCTCGACCGACTTCGGGGTGGCCCTGGCCACCGCGTTCTACCAGCAGGGCGACGCGCGTCGGCAGTCGCTGTCGGTGGCCGCGCTGCGGGGCAGCACGCTGGTGGCCTTCGTCGTCGGTGCGGCGGCGATGTTCCCGGTGGTCGCGGCCTTCGGCTACGCGGCCTTTCTGGCGCCCGCGGTGGTGTTGATGCTCGCCACGCTTCGCAGCTTCACTTCCCATTCCCCCTGAAGAGGACGGCATGCCCAGACACCCCGTGCACCACCACGAAGCGCTCGAGCGGCTCAAACAGGGCAACGCGCGTTTCGTGGCCAACGTTCGCAGCCTGGCGTCGATGGGCAGCGAGCTGCAACGCGAGGCGCTGGTCGACGGGCAGGAACCCTTCGCCATCGTCTTGTCGTGCTCCGATTCGCGCGCGCCGGGCGAGCTGGTGTTCGACTGCGGCCTGGGCGACGTGTTCGCGGTGCGGGTGGCGGGCAACGTGGTGGCACCGTCCATCGTGGGCAGCGTGGAGTTCGCGGCCGCGAAGTTCGGCACCGAGCTGGTGGTGGTGATGGGCCACAGCCGGTGTGGCGCGGTGAGCGCGACCGTCGAGTCGCTGCGCACCGGCAAGCCCGCGCTCTCGGACAACGTGCGCGACATCATCGACCGCATCGCCCCGGGCGTGGCGGAAATCGTCAGCGGCGGCACGAAGGACGACGACGTGCTGGGCCACGCCATTCGGGCCAACGTGCGGGTGTCGGCCGATCACCTGCGGCACGGCAGCCGGGTGCTCGAGGAGCGCATCGCTTCCGGTCGGCTCAAGGTGGTGGGCGCGGAGTACGCGCTCGAGACCGGCGTGGTCGAGTTCTTCGACACCTGATCGACCGCCACCCCGGTGATCGCCGGGCGGAATCGGCTAATCTTCGCCTTCCCACGCAACCTGGCCGGGGGCTTGTCCGACAATGTCCCACATGCCGAGGAGAGCTTCATGCCCGTGACGCCCGTTGGACCGAATCGCGTTTCGACCACCACCCCCACCTCGTCTCCGCCGAGCCAGGTGACGGTGGCTGCGGGTGACAGCCTCTCGAAGCTCGCCGCCCGCATGGGCGTGACGGTCGACGCGCTGGTCGAAGCGAACCAGACGAAGTACCCGTCGCTGGCGACCAACCGGAACACCGTGAAGATCGGCTGGACGCTCACCGCGCCGGGCGCCGCGCCCTCGTCGACCCCTGCGGCTGTTTCGGGTTGGGGCCCCTCGACTTCGACCTCCACCACCAGCCGGCCCCAGGCGGCCGGGTCGACGGGTGGCGTGGGCAACAGCTTCGGCGCCACCCTGGCTGCCGCCGGCGCGCAGTCGATCGAGCTGCGCATGAAGGCGCACAACGATTCCATCGACAAGACGGGCGTCGGTGTCTACTTCGGCGATCACTCGGGCTGGAAGACGATGTCGGCCGAAGAGAAAGCGCAGTGGATCAAGGACAACGCCAAGCCCGGCACCACGCCTCCGCCCGCGTCTTCCATCAAAGAGAACTCGTGCATCGGTTGGGCGATGGAGAACGTCGGCGCGGCCTACAAGGCGGCGGGCAAGGCCGATCGCTGGGCCGAAATTCAGCACCTCGTGGTCAGCAAGGGCAGCAAGGGCATGGACCTGGCCAAGGAACTGAAGAAGGACGGCTGGCAGTCCGTGTACTGGAACCCCGACACCGCGCACCCCGACGACGGCAACGCGGAACACAGCTTCTCGGCGCTGCAGGTCGCGCGCGGCAAGGGGTACTACGGCGTCGACGTCGACGCGCAGGTCATCAACTACCGCCCCACCGAGGGTCAGGGCACCAGGCTCGACACCTCGGGTCTCGACAAGCTCAAGCAGGTGCCCTTCTTCTTCGGCCTCGCCAAGGGTGGCGTGCACACCTTCGTCGGTCGGCAGGGCGAGGTGAACGAGTTCCACTGGTCGGACATGCCCGACAGCCACGACGCGATTCAGCAGACGCCGTTGCAGAAGTGGGGCTGGAACTCGGGGCTGATCATGGTGCCGCCGGGAACGTGGCCCAAGAGCTGACGGGGTCGTGTGCCAGGCAGGGCGCCGGTGCGTGAGCTCGACGCCTTCCTGCTCTCGGTCGAATGGCGCGACGGGCCGCGTGGGCTCGAGCTGACGCTCTGGGCCACCTCGGCCGAAGGGCCGGTGCGCGCCACCATCACCGGTCAGGAAGCGGTCTTCTTCGTGCGCCGCGACGTCGAGACCCGCTCGGGCCGACGCGTGCCGCGCGCGCTCAAGACGAAGGTCGGCGCCGACGTCGACGCCGTGTACTTCCCCACCCAACGCGCGTTGCTCCAGGAGCGCGAGCGACTCTCGGGACTCACCTTCGAGGCCGACCTCAAGCCCACCAACCGCTTCCTGATGGAGCGGTTCATCAACGGCGGCCTTCGGCTGCGCGGGTCGGCGACGTCCGAAGGCGGCATGCTGCGCTTCGTGAACCCCCAGGTGCAGGCTGCCGAGGTGACGCCGACCTTTTCGCGCCTCTCGCCCGACATCGAGACCGACGGGTGGGACGGGCCGGTGCTCTCGG
>CAIWFK010000572.1 GCA_903911905.1 uncultured Myxococcales bacterium | reverse complement strand
GTCGTACACCCTGAGCGACGATCACCGCTTCGGCGGCGTGTACCTGTGGGAATCGAGGGCCGCTGCCGAGCACTGGTTCGACGAGGCGTGGCACGCGCGGGTGCGGAAGCACCGGGGCGTCGAGGGAGAGGTGCGCATTCTCGACGCGCACTTCACCGTGGCGGGCCCGGCGACGCCGACCGGCCGCGAGCTCGCTTTCCACGGGCTGCGCACCGACGCCGTCGTGACGTGGCTCTCTTCGGCGGCCGGCGACTCCAGCAAGAAACTCGAGGCGCTCGCCAACGTGTTACCGCTGGCACCCGGGCTCGTTCGGGTGACCTTCGTCACCGAGCCTGATGGTCGCGCCGGCGCGGTGGGCCTGTGGACGTCGAGGGACGCGGCGCGTGCGTATTGGACCCGCGAGCGCACCGAGCAGGCGGCGAAGGTGCTGGGGGCCGAGGTCGAGCTGACCTGGTTCGCGGCTCCGGTGCTGCTCGATGCGGTCGCAGCGAAGAAGGAGGCGCGGGCTGCAGCGGAGTGAGCGCCGCAGTCAGCCGACGCGGCGCCAGGTCAAGGTGCGCGTCACCGGCGTGCCGTCGGTCGAGGTGGTCGGCAAGGTGATGATCAGCTCGTCGCCAGGCACCGACATCACCCGGGTCAGCACGTGGCCCACGTTCTCCTGCGAGAGCGCCGCGTCGAGCCGCTGCGTCACTTCGTTGCGAGCGTCGTCGACGGTGTAGCTGCCGAAGTAGGCGTCGTAGCCGCCCTGCGCGCGGCTGTTGTTCTGCCCTGCCACCGTCGCGACCGGAATCGTGGTCGTGCGATCGCGTTTCATGAACTGCGCCGCGAAGTGACCGGCGCGGTCGTAGATGAGCAGCGCGATCGGGTCGTCGCCGAGCGAGGGCTCTGGGTGTCGGGTGCCGGCGGCCGTGAGGTCGATTCGGGAAAGCAACGACCAGGTGCCGGGCAGCGACTTCGAGAGCGGGTCCATGGCTGGTGCCCTATCACCACTCGACTCCGCCTGAAGGGTGGTGGGCTGTCTGGGTTCACGCGCAATGCCTGTCAGACCAGCTCCTCGATTTCGCGACAGGGACGTCAGGGTGTCCCGGCGACGAAGGGCTTCACGATGGACGTATCGCTTCCATCTCGATGTCAGCCCCACCTGCTATTCGCGCGTCCAGGGGGCGCACATGGGCGGCGGGGAGCTGAAACGGGGCGAGTTGCTGGGGCGGGTCATTCGAGCGTCGGTGCAGTTGCAGGCCTCACTGGAGGCCGCGCTGCAGGCCTCCCAGCTGGGGCTGACGCCGCTGGGCGTGGAGGTCGTCAGACTCCTCCTCGAGCGTGGGCCGACCACCCGAGCGGTGCTGGCGCGCCTCCTCGGCATTCAGCCACAGACCCTCGGTCGACTGGTCCGACAGCTCACCCGCCGGCGGCTCATCGAGAAGGACCTCGTCGCCGGTCGCCGCGAGGTGTTCCTCGTCGTCACGCCCGTTGGCCACAGCCGCTTCCGAGCGGCGCTGGTCATCATGGAGGAACAGCAGGAGCTCTGGTTCAAGGGCGTGCCAGCCCCGGAGCGCGCACTGGTTCAATCGATCATCGAGTTCGGCGCAGAAGGCGTTCAATGGGAAGCCGCGCGTCGATGGCACCCGCTGTATCGCGGCGCAATGCTGTGAACACAGAAGCGATACGTCGATCCTGATGCCTTTCGGCGCCGGGACACCCTGACGTCGACGTCGCGAACCGAGGGGCTGGCTGTGACGCGCACGGCGGTCGCGTACCCGAACAGCCCGCCTTCCTCGGGGCAGTGAGCGTCGCGGCCACCGTGCGGCACCGACCGTTCGCCAACTACTTCTTGAGCAACCCCGCCGTGAGCATCGAGCTCATCGTCTGCGCAATCGGCGCATACGAGATCGTCTCGCGGAACAGGTTGTGCTGCACCACCAGCCCAATGTTCCCGAAGATGATCGCATTGGCGAACACCCGCGCATCGACGTCAGTGCGGAATTCCTTCGTCTTCTCCTGGCCGTAGCGAATGATCTGCTCGATCGCCGCCACGTAGACCTGCAGCGCGTCCCTCAGCGCCGACGCCACGTCAGGGTTGTTCTCGGCCGCCTCGGCGCCGACCATGCCGTAGAAGATGCCGTGCTCCCGCTGCTCGTGCAGGTACTTCGAGGTGTGCGCGAGGAAGGCCTCGAACTGCTTCACCGCCGGCCACTTCATCATGTCGTTGAGCAGCGGCTCGAAGCTGCCGACGAAGCGCTTGTGCAGTTCCTCGATCGCGGCCAGCAGCAGGTCTTCCTTGGTGGGGAAGTGCCAGTACAGCGCGCCCGGCGTCATGTGAATCGCCCGGGCCAGCTCGGCCATGGTCGTGGCCAGAATGCCGCGCCGCGCGAACAGGGTGATGGCCGAGTTCAGAATGTCCTGACGGGTCTTCACCGCGCGGTCCTGCTTGATCGCGCGCTTCGCTGCGGGGCGGGGCATGGGTCGAACTCTCAACCTTTTGACACGAATGTCAACGTCGCCTTGATTGACTTCGGCGGCGCGACCACCAGCTCCCTCGCCTTCGCCGCGCGCTTGGCCGACAGCTCCACGCCCACCGCGTCGAGCCCGCGCCGATTGGCCACGGCCAGCATGGTGCCGACCCCACAGAAAGGGTCGACGACGGTCTTCGCCGACGTGTGCGCGAGCAGGAAATCGCACACCGCCTCGCACGCCTCGACCCCCATGGCCCGAGCCCACGGCATTTCCCCCAGCCGCGGCAACACGTCGGGCGTGGCCTGCCCTTTCTCGAGCTTCAGCGACTTCGAAAAGCACAGCAGGTGCGCCCACGCCGGCCGCCCGAACGTGGTCAGCCCCGCCGGCGCGCGGCACACCACCTTGTGCCACAGGCAATGACTGCCCGCGGCCTCGGCGCCCAGCGACACCAGGAAGCCCTTGTCGACCCACCGCCCGTCGAGCTTCACGTCGGTCTGGAAGAAGATGGCCACGCCGTCGTCGGCCGTCTGGCGACAGATGGCCGCGGCCGAGTCGATGAACCACCGCCGCCACCCGTCGAACCCCAGCGCCGGCACTTCGGAGCTGTCGGGCATCGAGGTGACGAAGGCCTGGGTCGCGTCGAACCGGGGCTGGGCCGCGAGCCACGACAACGCCTCGGCGGTATGGACGGTGCGGGAAGCCACGGGAGAAAACGAAGGTAGCGTGAAACCCGGCGGCCGCCCGCGACATTCTGGGGCGCGCCACTTTCGCGCGCGCCCACGCAATCACCGACCCGCCCGCTTCGTAGGTGCACACGATGCGCCCCTTTCTCGTCCGTGCGATCACGCTGACGCTGCTCCTCGGCGCCAGCGCGGCGCTGGCCGATGAAGGCGCCATCACG
>CAIWFK010000571.1 GCA_903911905.1 uncultured Myxococcales bacterium | reverse complement strand
GGGGGGCTCGTTGACGATCTTGTAGAGGATGGTGTTGATGGAGGTCCCCGGGAAGGGGAGGCTGCCCGAGAGCAGCTCGAAGGTGAGCACCGCGAAGCTGAAGACGTCCGAGGCGGCCGTGGCCACCCCTTCCTTGATCTGCTCGGGGCTGGCGTAGCTGGGCGTGCCCAGGAAGGTGCCGGTCTGGGTGAGCGAGGCGTCCTCGCGCTTGGCGATGCCGAAGTCCATCAGCTTGAGCACCCCGTCGGTGCGCACCATGACGTTCTCGGGCTTCAGGTCGCGGTGCAGCACGCCCGCCTCGTGGGCGTGGGCCAGGGCCCCGGCGATCTCGTGCACCACCATCACCGCGATCTCGGGAGGCTGCAGCGCCTCGGCCGAGATGAACTCGCGCAGGGTCTGCCCGCGAATCAGCTCGGTGACGATGAAGGCTTCCGACGCGCTCTCGTTGGCGTAGTCGTACACCTCGAGAATGTTGGGGTGCCGCAGCCGCGCCACCGCCTTCGCCTCGCGCTCGAGTCGCTTGCGCGATTCGGCCTTGCCCGCCAGGTGCGGGTGCAGCACCTTGACCGCCACCTCGCGGTCGAGCGCCGTGTCGATACCCTTGTAGACCACGCTCATGCCGCCCTGGCCGAGCTGTTCCACGATGCGGTAGCGACCGATCTGGCGACCGACGAGGGACATGGTGGGTCAGTCGCCGAACGAGATGCCGATGCTGCGGGCCAGACGAACCTTGTCACCCGAGAGGTCGACCACCCGTTCCTTGCGCGATTCTCCGAGCGCGGCGAACTTGAGCTTGCCCTCGCGCATGCACACCATGTGGTCCCACTGGTTGCGCTCGACCAGGTCGAGCACCATCGCGCCGTAGAGGGTGGCCAGCACGCGGTCCGACGGGCAGGGCGCGCCGCCCCGCTGCAGGTGGCCCAGCACGGTCACGCGGATCTCGGCTTCGACCTTCGGCGCGAGCAGGTCCGCCAGCACCTTGCCCGACCCGCCCAGCCGCACCACGCCGCGCCCGGGAATCTCGCCGGCCTGGGCCAGCACCGCCTGCTCGCCACCCACCGGGTACGCGCCTTCGGAAATGGCGATGATCGCGAACTTCTTGCCCGAGCGGCGCAGGGCGTCGATCGACGCCACCACCTTGTCGACCTGGTACGGCACTTCGGGAATGAGGATCACGTCGGCTCCACCGGCCAGCCCACCCTCGAGGGTGAGGAAGCCGGCGTTGCGACCCATGATTTCGACCACCATCACCCGCTGGTGCGCTTCGGCGGTCGAGTGCAGCCGGTCGATGGCTTCCGAGATGACCTGCACCGCGGTGTCGAAGCCGAAGGTCTGATCGGTGCCCGACAGGTCGTTGTCGATGGTCTTGGGACAGCCCACGACCCGCACCCCGTGCTGGGTGAAGCGGTGGGCGATCTGCAAGGTGCCGTCACCGCCGATGGCGACGAGCCCGTCGAGCTGCAGCGCCTTCATGCGATCGATGGCTACCGCGTGCAGGTCGCGCTCGACGTAGTGATCGCCCTCGCGCACGGCGTAGGCGAAGGGGTTGGCGCGGTTCGAGGTGCCCAGAATGGTGCCGCCCTTGTTCAGAATGTCCCGCACGCTCGAGAGCGTCAGCGGCATGGTCAGGTCAGGCTGCACCAGCCCTTCGAAGCCATTCTGAATGCCCACGAACTCGTGCCCGAACTCCCGCACCCCGCGACGCACCAGCGCCCGCAGCACCGCGTTCAAACCCGGGCAATCGCCACCACCTGTCAGAACCCCAAGCCGCAAAGGCACACTCCCAAGGCTGCGATGTCAGTAGGAGCGTGGAGCCTATGACGTCGCTGCCCCGGCTCGCTAGCGCTCAATGACGTGGTTGTCAGAGCGGCTGGCGCGGGTGACGCAGTGGGTCAGGGGCGACGGCGACTGCTGATGCGCTCGAGCAGCTTCTCGAGCTCGCGTTGGGGGTCGCGTGGAGCGGCCGGAGCGGGCTGCACGCGTGAGGGCGAGCGGGCCTGCGCCAACTGGAAGAGCTCGGCCAACCGTTCGCGAGCCAGCTCGGCGTCGGGGTTCTGCTCGAGCAGGGAACGGTAGATGGTGATGGCGCCCGCGAAGTCGCCACGCGAGGCCAGCGCTTCGGCCTGGTGGGTGGGCGAGGCTTTGGTGGGCTCGGGGCGGAAGGCCGAGCGGGCGTGGGTCAGCTCGGCGGGCTGCAGGTTGTCTTCCACCTCGGCCAGGCGGCGCGCGAG
>CAIWFK010000570.1 GCA_903911905.1 uncultured Myxococcales bacterium | reverse complement strand
GTCGTATGGGCTCGGCTTCGTGGCGCCCAATGGCCGAATCGTGACCAGTTTCCACGTCGTGGCCGACGAGCCCGAGATCCTCGCGCACCTGTCCGACGGGCGGGCGATTCCCGTCAAGCGGGTGGCGGCCATCGACACCCGGCGCGACCTGGCGGTGCTCGACGTGGGCGTGCTCGACGCCACCCCCGCCCGGGCGCCTGGCGAGCGGTTGGCCGAAGAGGGGTCGAAGGTCTACGCCTTCGGCATGGTGGCCAATGAGGGCCGCGCGCGCTGGGTCGAGGCCTCGGTGGCCGCGCTGCAGGTGCTGGGCTCGTCGCTGACGGTCTACCGGCTGGAGGGCGACATTCCGCCCGACGCCAGCGGCGGCCCGCTGATCGGCGACGACGGCTCGACCCTCGGCGTCGTCACGGTGGCGGAGAGCGACGAGGGGCTCATCACCCTGGCCGTGCCCTGGCGGTACGTGGCGACCATGGTGCTGCAGAACCAGGAGCTGCCCTTGAGCGCGCTGACCGCGGGAGATCGCAGCGGCCCGCGCCGTGACGTGCCGAACCACCCGGTGTCGCTGCTCGAAGGCTCGAACCTGACCAGCCTCGAGGCCTGCAGCGAGGCCATCGCCGGCGCGATTCGGGTCGGCGCTCCCGCCTACAACGAAGGCGACATCGAGACCTGCTACCGGGTGTACGTCGACGCGGCGAAGAAGCTGATCGAGGTGCGGCGCGACTGCCCTGGGGTGCAGGCGGCGCTGCGCGCGGGGCTGGCCAAAGCCGAAGCGCTCAACCACGTGGATCACCGGGCCTGGGCGATGCGAGACGCGTTCGACGGGCTGCTGTCGGTGATCGAACGCTTCATGCGCAGCCACGCCAGTGAGCGGCGACCCAAGCCGACCCTGCTCAACTGAGGCGACCGTGACCTGGGAGGACCTCGCACCGGAGTTCGAACCCGCGTGAACGCCCACCTGCCCGTCGGTGACGCGCCGCAGAGTGAAGGTGCCAGGTGAGTCGTACCGGCAACTGCCTTGGGGAAGGCCGTCACGTTCGGTGCGCGGGACGGCTTGCCCGTCACCTCGAGCACCTCGAATACGCGGCAAGGTCCCCGCACGTTACTGCCCGTGACCGGGGCGATGCGGCGTGAGCAGAAGCCCGTTGGGCCCGGGACGACATCGCGGTGGGTGTTCGGAGTGTTTGCGTAGTTTCGAGCCGGAACGGGGTGGCTTGAAATTACGCAAACCGGCTCGTGCCACAGAGAAGTCGAAGCTTCGCCAAGTCATCGCGCGAAGGCGTGAGTGTTCGACGAACAATCCTGAAGTTGGAATTCAGTCTTTCGAGAAGGCTCATTCGACCGTCGCTTCCGTAAGCGGACAACGCTTCATCTTGCTGGTGCCGGTGCGAGCGGACAAGGGGCACTCCCTCCTTGGCCTGACGCAGACCATGGTTACACTGCCCTCCGTGCGGCGCTCCTCGACCCTGCTGTCCCGACTCGCGCTGGCGCTGCTGGTGGCGCTGGGCTTCGTCGCGCCGCAGGCGCCGGTCGAGGCCGACCGCGTGGTCCAGTTCGTGCCTGGCGCGCCGACTCCACCGGAGGCCCGGCCCGCAATCGCGGCGTCGGCGCTAGCACCTGCGCGCACGGCCCTCCCGACCATCGAGCGGGGACTGGTCGAGTCTCCCGGGCAGCCGCTTTCAGCGCGTTACCTGATTTATCGGGCCTGGTTGCTCTGAAGAGGCGTCGACGCACGTTCGCTGTCGAAACGACTCCTCTTCCCAAGTGAACTCATGCCCCGATTTCTCCGCGCCGTTGGGCGCGTGCTGGTGACCGTGCTGCGCGCGGTGTTCCTCTTGATGCTGATCGTGATTCCCGTGCCGGTCGGCGAGCTCTTCTTCCGAATGCTCGAGCGACGAAAGCGCGCCGAAGCGACCCAGGTCGTCAAGCAGCAGCACCCTGACTGACTCTAGTTCTGGCGAGCGTCTTCGAGCCGGGTCTTCAGTCGCGCCAGGCTCTCGGCGATCTGCTCGGTCAACAGCCGCTCGGTCACGTGAGTGAACACCCCGCCCAGCACCGGCAGGTTGCCGTCGTCACTCCACGTCAGCCGCGTGCCTCCCTCGGCGGTCGGCTCGAGCGTGATCACCGCGAACGCGCTGGGCCGAGGCCCCCCGACGGTCTCGGTCAGCTGCAACCCGACCGCCGGGTCGGCCGCCGTAATCTCGAGCTGACCGTGGCCCATCTTCGGGCCCAGCCACGACCAGCGCGCCCCGACGCCCGACTCGGGGCCTTCGAACGTGTTGCGCACCTGGGGGTCGAGCTCGCGGGTCCAGACGCTCCAGTCCTGCCAGCGGCGCAGGTTGGCCAACAGCGCGTAGGTCTTCTCGGGGGGCGCGGCGATCACCACCGTCTGCTCGACGTGCCAGGCGCGGGGCAGGGCCGCGGCGATGGCGAAGCCCACCGCCACCACGGCCACCACGGCGATCGCCAGACGTCGAACCAGCAGCATGGCGCGGGCTTTACGTCACCCGCCCGCCACACACCATCAGATCGGCTTGGCGCGGGTCACGGCCGGGCGAATGAGGGTGCGATCGTCTTCGTCCTGCTCGGCGGCGAGCGACTGCAGCCGCTGGTTGGTCACCCGCAACCGCCGAGACAGCTCACGCGCCAGGTTCTGCAAGATCATCACGTACCCCGGCACGTCCTCCTGGTAGAGCGTGTAGAGGTCGCGGTTGCCCAGCGAGAAGAGCAGGGCGCTCTGTTCGACCACCACCGTCGCCGAGCGCTTCTGCACGTCGATCAACGTCATCTCGCCGAAGAACTCACCCACGCCCATGCGCACCATCTTGATGCGCCGGCCGTCTTCGCCATCGCGATAGACCAGCACCTCGCCCGAGCGCACCAGGAAGAGCGCCCGGCCCGAGTCGCCCTGCTTGCAGACGTTCGACCCGGGCTCGAACCGGTGCTCACCCAGCATGGCGATCACCCGGCGGAGCGTGGGCTCCTGCAGCCCTCCGAACAGGGCGATCGACGGCAGCCACTTCAACAGGTCGTCGACGTCCTTCGCCACGGCTCACCTCGCGCGGATCAGAGTCTGCACTGCTTCTCCCAGACCCTCCAGCGTCAATGGATACATGGGGTACACCCGCCGCAGCACGTCGACGGTGGTCTGCCACCAGCCCGAGGGCGGCTCGGGGTTGAGCCACACCGACGACTGGAAGTGCTCGCGCAGCCGCATCATCCACCCGATGCCCTCGAGCCCTTCGTCGCCCGGCCAGCCCGAGACGCTCATCAATTCCCACGGCGCCATCAGCGCGTCGCCCACCACGATCAGCTTGTAGCGCCGGTCGGTCTCGGAAAAGAGCTGCGACAGCGTGACGGGGTCGCTGAACTTCGCGTTCTTGTACACCCGCCCGTAGATGCAGTTGTGGAAGTAGTAGGTGCGCAGTTCCTTGAAGTGCGTGGCCTTCTTCGCCGCCGAGAACAGCCGCGACATCAGCAGGGCGAAGGGGTCCATCGAGCCGCCCACGTCCATCAGCAGAATCACCCTGGTGTTCGATTTGCGCGGTGGGCGAATGGCCACCTCGAGCTCGCCCAGGTTCTTCGCCGTCAGGTCGATGGTCTGATCGATGTCGACCTCGTCGGCCTGGCCTTCGCGGGTGAAGGCGCGCAGCTTGCGCAACGCCATGCTCAACTGCCGCACGTCGAGCACCAGGTCGTCGCGGTACTCGCGGAAGTTGCGCGCGGTCGCCACCCGAACCGCGCTCTTGCCACCGCCGCTGCCGCCGACGCGAATGCCCGGTCGTGCGACCCGCCCCGAGTTGCCGAAGGGCGAGGAGCCGGCGGTGCCAATCCACTTGTTGCCGCCGTCGTGCCGTTCCTTCTGCTCGCGCAGCCGCTCGTCGAACAGCCGCTGCAGTTCGTCGCCGTCGAGTTGCTCGAGCAGGGCCCGTTCCTCTTCGGTGAGCTCGGGCAGCTTCTCTCGCGCTTCCTTCACCCAGTCGAGCAGTTGCTGGTGCAGCTCGGTGGCGGTGGTCTCGATGCCCTCGAAGACCTTGGCGAAGGCCTGGTCGAACGCGTCGAGGTGCTTCTCGTCGTGAATGAGCAGCGCGCGGGCCACGAAATAGAACCCATCGAGCGAGCTGTCGTGCAGCCCCTTCGAGAGGGCGCCGGCGAGCGCCACCGCCTCCTGCGCTCCGACCGGAACGCGGCGCGCCCGCAGCTCGTAGAGGAAGGGCAGGAACATGGGTCAGGCCTTCGGCTTGCGACCGCCGGCGAACGCTTCCCCGAAGGCCATCAGGTCCTGTTCGCGCTT
The DNA here is from genome assembly GCA_903911905.1 of uncultured Myxococcales bacterium. Classification (GTDB taxonomy): domain Bacteria; phylum Myxococcota; class Myxococcia; order Myxococcales; family Myxococcaceae; genus Xiheilimnobacterium; species Xiheilimnobacterium phototrophicum. The sequence continues at coordinate 97 of CAIWFK010000570.1, read as the reverse complement.
GAGCAGCGCGCCGAGGAACGGCAATTGCTCGTCGAGCTTCACGCTGGTGACGCCGGCGGACTTGAGCGCCGCCAGCCAGTCGACCAGTTCGCTGGTC
>CAIWFK010000569.1 GCA_903911905.1 uncultured Myxococcales bacterium | reverse complement strand
TCGCGCTGCACGCCTTCGCGCGAGACGTCGGGGCCGCCGCCCTTCCCGCCTCCGTCGCGGCTGGCGATCTTGTCGATTTCGTCGAGGAAGATGATGCCGTCGTTCTCGGCGCGAGCCACGGCGTCGCGGTTGACGCGGTCGTGATCGACGAGGCGCGAGGCCTCTTCCTGCTCGAGCACCACCAGGGCGTCACGCGCGGGCAGCTTGCGCTTGCGGGTGCGCGGCCCCATACCGGGCAGGCCCTTGAAGAGGTCGCCCAGGTTCATGCCGACCTCTTCCATGCCCTGGGCGCCGAAGTTCTTCACGAAGGCGAAGGGCTGCTCGCTGACTTCGATTTCCACCTGCAGGTCGTCGTAGAGGCCCGCGCGGAACTGGGCGCGGAACTTCTCGCGATCGGCCTCGCTCAACTTCGGCGGCGGCCCGTTGGGCGAGAGCCCGAACCCCACGGTGCGGGTCTGGGCCTTGATGATCTCGTGCAGGCGATCTTCGGCGGTCTCGAGCGCGCGGGTCTTCACCAGCGCGGTCTGCTCGTCGCGCACCAGGGTGATCGACGCCTCGACCAGGTCGCGCACCATCGACTCGACGTCGCGGCCCACGTAGCCGACCTCGGTGAACTTGCTGGCCTCGACCTTGATGAACGGCGCCTGTGCCAGCTTCGCCAGCCGGCGGGCGATTTCGGTCTTCCCCACCCCGGTGGGCCCGATGAGGATGATGTTCTTGGGGGTGATGTCTTCGCGCAGTTCCCTGGGGGCCTGCTGCCGGCGCCAGCGGTTGCGCAGGGCGATGGCCACCGCGCGCTTGGCGGCGGTCTGGCCGACGATGTAGCGATCGAGCTCGGTGACGATTTCCCGGGGAGTCAGCGACGCGCGCATGGGCCTCAGAGCTCCTCGAAGGTGACGGTGCCGTTGGTGTAGATGTCGATCTCGGCGGCGATGGCCAGCGACTGGGCCACCACGTCCTTCGCCGAGAGGCTGGAATGCAGCAGCAAGCCTCGCGCGGCGGCCAGGGCATAAGGGCCCCCGCTGCCCACCGCAGCGATGCCGAACTCGGGTTCGATCACGTCGCCCGCGCCCGACAGAATGAAGGTCTTCTCGCGGTCGGCGACCACCAGCAGGGCCTCGAGCTTTCGCAGGAAGCGATCGGTGCGCCAGTCCTTCCCCAGCTCGACGCAGGCCCGCGCCAGGTTCTTCTGGCTTTCCTTCAGCTTGGCCTCGAAGCGGTCGAAGAGGCTGAAGGCGTCGGCGGTGCCACCGGCGAACCCGGCGATCACCGAGCCTTCGCCCAGCCGCCGCACTTTGCGGGCGTTGCCCTTCATCATGGTCTTCTCGAGCGTCACCTGGCCGTCGCCGCCGATGACGGTCTTGCCGTCGCGGCGCACGCAGAGAATCGTGGTCATGGCCGAAGGTTAACCCCAGCGGGGGCCGGACCGCCCAACCGCCGAACGGCCACACTGCCCGAAGTGATTGACTGCCACGCCGGGCGCCTTCAATGTGTCGCCGCCGTTCGAAGGGGTGAAGGTCCAAAATCAGTGAGCAGCGACGCGCCCCACGACTGGCCGGCTTCCGGCCCCATCGATCTGAGCCTGCACGACTTGCCCCATGCGTCGTCGACGACGGAGTGGTGGTACGTCAATTCGCACGTCACCACGCCCGAAGGCCGGGCCCTGTCGTTCTTCGCCGCCTTCTTCCGCATTCGGCTCGACCAGGGGCGGTACGCCCATTCGCTGACCTGGGCGGTGAGCGACGTGAAGAACGGCGAGTACCTGGGCCGCACCTACGTCGATGCCAACGCGCCGACCATCGGGCTCGAGCGCATCAAGAAGGGCCAGGGTGCGAAGGACCCGCGGCTGAACCGGGCGATCTCGGAAATTCTCGAGCGGCAGAAGGTGCCGCTGCCCGACCGCTTCTTCCCCGGCCCGGTCTCGGTCTCGCTCGATCGCCTCTCGCTCGACTTCGGCGGCGCGCGGTTCGAGAAGCTCTCTGACGGCTGCTACCACCTCGAGGTGGGCAGCACCGAAGGCGCGCACGCGCCGCTGAAGGTCGACTGCACCTTCGCGCTCAAGAAGCCGCCCATTCGCCATGGTGACGATGGGCTGGTGCGCGGCGTTCACGGCGAAGACATGTTCTACGTCTTCGTGCCCCGCGCCGACGTGCAGGGCACCATCACCATCGACGGGGCGCCCCTGAAGGTCTCGGGCACCGGCTGGTACGATCACGAGTTCGGCTGCCCGCCCAGGCAGGCCCGCCCCAGCGCAGACCACGGCGTGGTGGCCTGGAACTGGGTCTCGGCGCAGCTCGACGACGGCACCGACCTCAGCGTGTACGACCTGGTGCATTCGACCACGAAGAAGGTCGAAGGCCGGTGGGCGATTCTGATCGACCGCACCGGCAAGCGCACCGCGTTCGACGACTTCACGCTGAGCCCGCGCGGCATGTGGCGCAGCGTGCGCACGTTCGAGAAGTACCCGACCGGCTTCACGGTGACCATTCCCGGGGCCGACGTGACGCTCGAGGTCGACGCCACCTTCGGTGATCAGGAACTGGTGACGGTGATTTCGAAGCCCGCCTTCTGGGAAGGCCGGTGCGACGTGCGCGGCTCGGTGGGCGGCAAGGCGGTCAAGGGCCTGGGCTACGTCGAGCGCAGCGGCTTCTTCGCCAGCGACACGCTCGATCAGTTCTTCAGCAGCGTGGGCGAAGCGGTTCGCGAATCGGTGGCCGCCACCTACCCGCTCGACCTGTCGCGTGGGCACGCCGAGAAGCTGGTGACCGCGCCCGGTCGCGAATCGATGCTCGACGGCGTCGACCTGCCGCAATTGAGCCGCACGCTGATCGCGCCGGTGCGCGACATCACCGATCGCGGCGGCAAGTCGTGGCGTTCGTACGCCGCCCTGGCCTGCGTCGACGTGGTGTTGGGCGACTGCCGGAAGTTCGCCGAATGGCTCGCCTTTCCCGAGTTCCTGCACGTGGGCTCGTTGATCGTCGACGACGTGCAGGACCGTTCGGTGGTGCGCCGCGGCGGGCCGACCTCGCACGTGAAGCACGGCGACGCGATCGCCATCAACGCCGGCACGGCCGCGTACTTCATGTGCGAGCGGCTGCTGCGGCGCTCGCTGATTTCCGACGACAAGAAGCTGCGCCTGTACGATCTGTACTTCGAGGCGCTGCGCGAAGGGCACGCGGGCCAGGCCATCGACCTCGACGGGCTCGAGGCCTTCGTCTCGCCCGCCATCGAGTCGGGAGACGTGATCTCGCTCGAGCAGCGGGTGCTGGCGATTCACCGGCTCAAGACTGCGGCTCCGGCCGGCGCGCTGGCCCGAATGGGCGCCATCGCCGGCAACGGCAACG
>CAIWFK010000568.1 GCA_903911905.1 uncultured Myxococcales bacterium | reverse complement strand
TGACCATCGCGCGCTACTACACGCCGTCGGGCCGCAGCATTCAGGAAAAGGGCATTCTTCCCGACTTCATCGTGCCCGACACCGAGGGCGGCCAGTTGACGAAGACCGACCAGCTTCGCGAGAAGGACCTGAAGCGCCACTTCAAGGGCGAGAGCGAAGGGCCCGACCTGGGTGCGCTCAAGATTTCGCTGCCCGCCACGCTCAAGAGCTGGGACGTCAGCGAGAAGCTGACCGACTACCAGTTGAAGGTCGCGCTCGAATACCTGAACGCCTCGGGCACCGCCGGTGAAGGTCGCAACACCGCGCGCGCCCAGCCGCCTCCGGCGCGCTCGCCGCCGCCCGCGCACTGACTTTTTTCCCCCACGCCGGCGCTGGCCCGACGACAATCGGCCGTCCATGCACCCCAACGCCCAACGGCTCACCGAATTCTACCAGGCCTTCGCCCGACGCGACGCAGGCCCCATGCGAGCGGCCTATGCGCCCGGCGCGACCTTCAGCGACGCGGCCTTCGTGGGCCTGCAGGGCGACGAAATCGGCGACATGTGGACCATGCTCTCGCAGCGCGCGAAGGACTTCCGCCTCGAGTTCCGCGACGTGAAGGCCGACGACACCACCGGCTCGGCGCACTGGGAAGCGTGGTACCTCTTCCAGGGCAATCGCGCGGTGCACAACGTCATCGACGCGGCCTTCACCTTCGACGCGCAGGGCCGCATCACCACCCACGTCGACACCTTCGATTTCTGGCGCTGGAGCAAGCAGGCGCTGGGCCTGCCCGGCACGCTGCTGGGGTGGAGCAGCTTCCTGCAGCGCGCGGTGCAGAAGAACGCGCGCAAGGGCCTCGACGACTACCGCGCGAAGAAGAAGGCCTGAGGCATGTCTGGAGATTCCGAGACCAAGCACATCATCCAGTCGCTGGCGGTGAACGTGACCATCGCCGCGGCCAAGGGCGCCGCCGCGGTCTTCACCGGCTCGGGGTGCCATGCTGGCCGAGACGCTGCATTCGTCGGCTGACTGCTCGAACCAGATTCTGCTGCTGCTGGGCGTCAAGCGCGCGGCCAAGCAGCCCGACGTCGAGCACCCACTGGGCTACGGCCGGGCGCTGTACTTCTACAGCTTCATCGTGGCGCTGCTGCTCTTCTCGGGTGGCGGGGTGTTCTCGATCTACGAAGGCCTTCACAAGTTCATCGAGCCCGAGCCGGTGGAACACGCCGAGGTCGGCCTGGCGATTCTCGTCTTCTCCATCTGCATGGAGGGCTGGGCCACCTGGGGCAACATCAAGGAAATGAAGCAACGGCGCGGGTCGACCCCGTTGCTGAAGTGGCTGCGCCAGACCAAGGACAGCGACCTCATCGTCATCTTCGGTGAGAACTCGGCGGCGGTGATGGGGCTGTCGATGGCCATCGTGGCCATGCTGCTGGCCTGGCGCACCGGCGACGGTCGGTTCGACGCAGCGGGGAGCATCGGCATCGGCGTGGTGCTGGTGGCGGTCGCCATCTTCCTGGGGACCGAAATCAATTCGCTGCTCATCGGCGAACGCGCCGACCCCGCGGTCGAGCTGGCGGTCAAAACGCTGGTCGAGAAGGACCCCAACGTCGACACGCTGTTGCGGCTCATCACCCTGCAGCAGGGCCCGCGCGAGGTGATGCTGGCCATGAAGGTGAAGATGAAGGCCGGCCTGTCGGGCGAAGAGGTGGTGCAGGCCATCAACGTCTTCGAGCGCGACCTGAAGAAGCAACTGCCCGAGGTGCGGTGGTGCTTCGTCGAGCCTGACGACGAGGCGTGACCGGTGGCGACGCTCGGCCAGACGCTCGAGGGGTTGCTCGGCGAGCTGGTCGCTTCGCCCGATGACCCCGGCGCCCGGCTGGTGCTGGCCGACCTGCTGACGGAGCGCGGCGACCCGCTGGGCGAGCTCATCTCGTTGAGCGCCCAGGACCACTGGTCGCCCCGGCTGCTCGACCTGCTCTCGGAGCACGAAGCGCGGCTGTGCGAGCTGGTCGCGCCGAAGGCCCACCGGGCGTGGGTGCACCGCGGCCTGCCCGAGGTCGCCTGGTACGACGCGCACGACTTGCTCGCGGTCGATGCGCCCCGGTTCCCACTGCTGCGCTCGGTGGTCGTCGACTACCGCCGGGGCGCGGGCCAGGTGCTGCAGCACCCGCTGTTGCGCGGCGTGCAGCACCTGACGCTGGTCGGAGAGGCCGGCGCCGCACCCCTCGGTGCGGTGGCTGCCCCACTCACCTCGCTCACGCTCAAGGCCATCGCCGGCCGCGGAATGGCGACGCTGTTGCGCTCGGTGCCGACGCTCCGCCGCCTGCGCATCGTGGGCCCGCCCGACGGCGCCGACGCCTTCCTCGACGCGCTGGAACAGGTGCGGCCCGCCCTGCACGAGCTCGAGCTTTGCGACGTGCCGTCGGGGCCGCCGTTGCCCCGGCTCCAGCGGGTGTGCGCGTCGTTGGGCGTTCAGGTCGTTCGCCTCGGCGACGCCGAGCAGCGGGGAGCGCAGGCCGTGTTCCCCGAGCCAGGCCTCGACCTGACCAGCGTGCTCCGGCACGATCACGCGCTCGAACTGCAGGCGTCGGGCCCCGAGCACCTGCTGGCGTCGAGCCGACCCGCCACGCTCCTCACCCGCGACGCGATCGACGCCGAAGATGCGCAAGGCCTCGTCGACAACCTCGTCGCCGATTCGCGCGCCCGGGCGTGCCGAACCGGTCCAGCGTTCGCCACCGTCTGGCCCCGATTTCTCGAAGGGGCCCCCGCTGTCCGCGAGGCCTTCGTCGACGGGCCCGCGCTCGATTTTCAGCGGTCGTGGCCCCTGAGCCGCCAGGTGACGAGCCTCTTCGCGCAGCTCGCCGCGCTGGTGCCCCACCTGCGCTCCGACGAACTCGACCCCGTGCGCGTGGTGGTCGGCGAGCGCGTGAGGCTTCGCTCACCGTGGCAGAGCGCGCCGCGGCTCACGCGTCGGATTGGGGGTACGAGCGCCTTCGCGCACCCCTCGCCCGAGTTCATTCGCGGGCTGCAGGGCTCCGACCCCGGCCCCGCCGCGGTCTTCACGCTCGGCGTGATGCTGTTCCGAGCCCTGACCGGTGAGCTGCCCCAGGCCGACTCGCGCAGCCAACTCGGCGTGCTCCAATCGACCCTCGACGGGCGCCTGCGCCGGCTCTCGACGGCGATGGTGGTGCCGCCCGACCTCGATGCGCTGGTGGCGAGCCAACTGGCGCTCGACCCACGCGCCCGGCCCACGCCAGCCCAGGTCGCTCGAGGGCTCGAAGCGGTGGGCTCTGAGTTCCCGTCGGTACCGTGGCCGAACACGCCGACGCCGCGGGAGTTCACGCTCTGGCCCGCCCTTCGGCCTCGCCTGCAACTGACCTGAACGCGGCGCTCAGCGACCCTTGAAGACCGGCGAGCGCTTCTCGAGCACCGCCGCCACGCCTTCCTTCGCGTCGTCGCTGGCGAACGAGCGGCGCCGAAGGGTCTCGAAGTGCTCGCTGTCGACGTCGCGCACGTCGGAACCCAGCAAGGTGAGCCCGACCTTCATGCCGGCCACGGCCAGCGGCGCGTTGTGCGCCAGCTCGTGGGCCAGCGCGAAGGCCTCGGCCTCGGGGTCGCTCGCCAGCACGTCGAGCAGCCCGTGCTCGCGCGCGCTCGTCGCGTCGACCTTGCGCCCGGTCAGGAACATCCACCGTGCGAACTGCTCGCCCACCCGCGAGACCACGCGCGCCATGCCGCGCCGCGCGTAGACCACGCCGATGCGCGCGGGCGGCAGGGTGAACGAGGCCCGCTCGCCACCCACGCGAAAGTCGCAGGCCAGGGCCAGCTCGCACCCCGCGCCGACCGCCGCGCCGTTGACCAGCGCCACCGAGGGCGCCGGGTGGTTCGAGAGGCGGTCGAACACCTCGCCCAGCCGCTCGTCGACCAGCCGCGGTCGCGGCGCAGCCAGGGTGGTCAGGTCGTACCCGGCACTGAAGACGTCGCCTTCGCCGCGCACCACCCACGCCCGCACCGACGGGTCGTCGAAGGCGCGGAAGAGCTGCTCGAGCACGCCGTCGTCGAGCGCGTTGCGCTTCTCGGGGTTCGACAGGGTCACCACCCGAACGCCGTCAGGGCGCTCGGCCACGCTCAGACTCGCGGGCATGTCGCACACCGTAGCGCCCTTTGCCTGACGCGTGGGGGCTGATACAGCAGCCCCGCCATGTCGAAGCGCCGCACGCCCAGCTCGAAGCCAAAGGAAGCCCGGCCCTCGGCCCCGCGTCTGGGCCAGGTGGTGCTGCTGTCCGACGCGCGCCACGCCCGCAGGCTGGCCACCTACCGCGAGAAGCTCGAGCGGGTGGTGAAGGCCAACAAGCGCGCCATCGGCAAGCTCTACGTGTCGGGAGCGCTCTTCACCCGCCTGGGCACCAGCGCCGGCCGCGACCTGTTGTTGGCGCACGAGCACCTGTTGCGCGTGGTCGCCCTGCTCGACCGCCTGGGCCACCAGGGTGACGTGCCCGCGCCCCGCCGCAGCGACGAGGTCGACGACATCTTCCGCGAGCTCGATACCCTGCTCGAGCGCACCAGCACCCTGACCGAGCAGACCGCGCAGTTGATGGGCGAGCTGGCCGAAGAGCCGCGCGGTCAGTAGATGTTCATCGGCTTGCGCCGTCCCCGAGTGATGAAGCTTGGGAGGCGGCGCGGTATCCTGACCCCGCGATGAC
>CAIWFK010000567.1 GCA_903911905.1 uncultured Myxococcales bacterium | reverse complement strand
GTCGCGAACCGAGCGCGTGGTGCTGGTGCCTGCGCGGCCCAGCAAGCAGCCAGGCAAGAAGAAGGCGGGCCCGCTCAACGTGCAAGAGAAGAACCCCTATGAGTAGTCGCGCCGTGCTGGTGACCCTGCTGTTGTCGGTGACGGGCGTCGCGGCACCCGCGAAGAAGGCGGTGAGCGCGCCCCGGCCGACCGAGGTGAAGAAGGCCGTCGAAGGCAAGAAGGAGGCGGCCGTGCACTACAAGCGCGGCGTCGACTTCTACAAGGAGAACAACTTCTCGGCGGCGCTGGCCGAGTTTCGCGCGGCCTACCAGCAGGCACCGAACTACGAGGTGCTGCTCAACGTCGGGCTGTGTGAGCGACGGCTCTTTCAGTACGGGCGCGCGCTGGCGACCTTCAACCGCTACCTCATCGAGGGTGGCGACCGGGTGACCGAAGAGCGCCGAGCGTCGGTGAACCAGGAAATCGAACAGGTGCGCTCGCTGACCGCGCCCATCGCCGTCATCGTCAACGGCGCTCCCGCGAAGCTGCTCATCGACGGCGAATTCTACGCGAACACGCCGCTGGTCGAACTGGTGCCGCTGGGGTCGGGTCGGCACGTGCTGCGCGCCGAGCGGCCCGACGAGCAGCCCGACGAGCAGGTCATCGAGGTCGTCTCGGGCGTGACCCAGGCGGTGACCCTGACGCCGAAGTCGCTGAAGGAACCGGTGGCCGTGACCATCGAGACCGAGCCCGTGGGCGCGCTGGCCACGTTGGCCGATGGCCCCGCGGTCAAGACGCCCGCCGAGGTCAAGGTGGTGCCGGGCACGCACGAGCTGGTGGTGCGTGCCGAGGGGTACACGCCGTCGCGCACCGACGTCATCGTCTCGCCGGGCGCGCCGCGTCGGGTGAAGGTGACCCTGGTGCCCTTGCCGGTGGCGAAGGTGGACGCTCCGCGGAAGTTCCTCGTGGCGGGGGTGGTCCTCGCCGCGGTGGGCCTGGGGGTCGTCGGGGTCGGGGCGGGGTTCGCGCTCTCGGCGCGAAGTGCGTCGACCCAGGTCGGCACCTTCGTCACCGCCGGAGGCCAGTGGACCGATTCGCTCGCCAGAGTGGAGGCGGGTGGCCAACGCGACCAGACGCTGGCGTGGGTGCTCTTCGGGGCCGGCGGCGCGGTGGTGGTGGGCGGGCTGGTCGTCAGCCTGGTCACCGTGTTCGCCCGGCCCGACGAGCCGCCGAAGGTGACCTTCTTCTTCAGCCCCGGGGTGCGGGGAGGAGTGATGAGCGGATGCGCCTTTTCCTTCTGACCCTGGCCACGCTGCTGCTCGCCGGGTGCACGCTGTACGCGCCGCCCATCGTCGACTGCAAGGTGCAGTGCTCGACCGACGGGAAGTGCCCGGCCGGCACGACGTGCACGGGCGGCGTGTGTCGGCCGCCGAATGCGCAGGGGGGCTGCGAGTGCGTGGCGGGTGACCAACGGCCCTGTGGGCTGGGGGTCGGCGTGTGCACCAAGGGGGTGCAGTCGTGCGGTGCCGATGGCACGTGGAACGCCGCGTGCGTCGGAGAAGGCCAACCTTCGGCCGAGGTCTGTGATGGCAAGGACAACGACTGCAACGGCGTGGTCGACGACCTGACCACCGACCTGGCGGCCTGCCCACTGAGCAAGGGTGTCTGCGCCGGCAGCCGTCACCAGTGCATCGACGGCGGCATCGCGGACTGCACGGCGGCGACCTATGGCGCGGCCTACCAGACGGTCGAGACGGCCTGCGACGGGCTGGACAACGACTGCGATGGCGAGACCGACGTCACGCCGGCCGTGGTGGTGACCACCAAGCTGTCGAACGAGTGGTTCGTGCTCGGGTACGACGGCGGCTACGCGGTCGTCTACACCAACAGCACGGTGACCGGCGGTCGCGGCGACGACGTGTTCCTCGCGCGCTACGACGTGAACCTCAACCAGGTGGTGCCGCCCAGCCCCATCAAGCAGGCCTCGCGCGAGTACTTCGGAGCGGGGAACGTGGGGCCGGTCATCTACTTCGTCGGTGTGCGTGGCGACGCCGACGCCCTGCGGGTCGACGGCGACGGCACCGTCACGACCCTGCCCAGCTACGTCGACGCGGGCTTCTCGCTCGACCTGGTGCGAGCGGCCGTGGGCAGCGAATTCGTCGTGGCCTACACCACCGACCCGTACCCCGGCGGCGTACGCCAGGTGGCGTGGCCGCTCGATGGTGGGGCGCCCCGGGTGCTCGAGGTGTCGGCCGTCACGCAGGCGGTGGTGACCGACCTCGCGGTCAGCGCTGGCGCCAGCTTCGTCTATTCGTTGGGCACCGACCCCGACGGCGGCGTGGGCTCGTACCTGCAGCGCACGGGCGACGGCGCGTTGGTGCGGGGCGATGCCGTGCAGTGCTCGGCGCGCGCGTCGTTGCTCGAGGTCGATGGGCGCGTGCCAGCCACCGTCTCGCGGGAAACGGCGTCGAGCAGCGGCGCGTACTTCAACGCCGACCTGCTGACCGGCGTCGAGGCGGCGACCTCGACCGTGGTGGCAGCGCCCCTGGCTGGGCAGTGGGGCCAGTCGGACAGCGTGCTCGACGAGCACGGCCAGGTGCTGATGGCCGTGGAAGACGTGGCGAACGCCGGGTTGCTGCTGGCTCGGGCCCTGCCCGACGGAGGCGCCTTCGTCACCCGCCACGTGCAGGCCGCGACGGCCACCGGCGTACCGCAACTGGCGCTCAGCCCGGGTGACCCGCTGTTGGGCGTGGCCCAGTTGAACGCGACCACGGTCACGCTGCGGCGGGTCTGTCGGCCCTGAGTCGCGGCGGGAATTCGAGCCGGAAAATGCGGGGGAAATACCCCGCCGTTCGTCAGCCGCGTTGACAGACCCTCGCCGAACTCGAGAACGGCCAGGGTCCGACAATGAAGGCATGACGACCTACCGCATCAAGTCGGGTGACACGCTGTCGGCCATCGCGGCGCGCTTTCACACCTCGGTTTCGGCGCTGGCGCACCTGAATCACCTCGCCAACCCCAACCTCATCAGCGCGGGGCGAACGCTGCAGCTTCCCGGGCACAGCCCGCATGACACGTTTCACCCGGCGCCGAAGCCGGCCACGGCTCACGCCGGGTCGGTGTCGAGCCACGGCGTGCATGGTTCGGCGAAGCTCGCGGCGGCTGCGCGACACGTGGCGATGAGCATGGGCGGGTACCGCAGCCTGGGGCTGTGCGCGACGGGGGTCAGCCGCGCCATTCGCAGCGCGATGGGACTGAGCGTGCACGGCAACGGCAACCAGATCGACAACAACCTGCCGCGCAACCACTTCCGCCAGGTGAACATCTCGTTGGCGCAGGCCCTGAAGATTCCCGGCCTGGTGCTGACGTGGGAGCACACCTCGACCCGTCTGGGCCGCATCTACGGGCACACCGCCATCACCACCGGCGACGGGCACTCGAGCTGCAGTGACTTCATCGAGCGCAACACGCTGGCGGGCGCGGCGTCGCGTTCAGGCCTCAAGATCTTCATGCCCAGTTGACGGCGTCAGCGCGCGGCGCTGGGCGAGGTCAGCCGCCCGCCTTCGAGCCGCAGCACCCGGGCACCCAGCGCGCTCGCTTCGTCCGGGTCGTGGGTCACCAGCAGGGTGGGGACCTTCGTTTCCCGAACCACCGCTGCCAGTTCTCCGACCAGGGCCTCGCGCAGCGGCCGGTCCAGCGACGAGAACGGCTCGTCGAGCAGCAAGACCTTCGGCGCGCGCGCCAGCGCCCGGGCCAACGCCACCCGCTGGGCCTCGCCTCCCGAGAACGACGACGGGCGGCGCTGCGCCAGGTGACCGACCCGCAGCCGCTCGAGCCACGCCAGCGCAGGTCCCCGCCCGCCGAACGCCACGTTCTCGAGCGCCGTGAGGTGCGGAAAGAGCGCCAGCGACTGGAACACGAAGCCCACGTCGCGCTGCTCGGGGCGCAGCCCGTTCCATTCGACCCCGCCGACCCGCACGCTCGAGGTGGGCGAAGGCGCGAGCCCCGCGACGATGCGCAGCACCGTGGTCTTGCCCGCGCCCGAAGGGCCGACCAGGGCCGTGACTCCCGGCGGCGCCTCGAAGTGCGCGTCGAGCACCAGGGCTCCGACCTGGTGGCGGGCCTGCACCACGAGCGTCATCGGCGGCCTCCCTGGGCGCGAGCGCCGAGCAGGCGTGCCGCCACCATCGACCCCACGGCCACCGCGGTCATCGTCAGCACCATCGGCTGGGCGCGCTCGGCGTGGCCGGCGAGCACCTCGTCGTAGATGAAGAGCGCGGCGGTCTGGGTCTGCCCGGGCACGTTGCCGGCGACCATCAGCGTCGCGCCGAAGTCACCCAGCGAGCGCGCGAAGCCCAGGACCACGCCAGCCGCCACGCCTCGCGCCGCCAGCGGCAGGGTGACGCGGGTGAAGGTGCGAATTCGGCCGGCGCCCAGCGTGCGCGCCGCGTCGAGCAGCACCGGGTCGACCGACTCCATCGCCCCGAGCGCGGCCTGCAACACGAAGGGGAACGCCGTCACGCAGGCGGCGACCAGCGCGCCCGCCTTCGAAAAGACCAGCGGCCCTCCGGTCACCGCTTCCCAGGCGGCGCCGACGACGGTCTGTCGACCCACCAGCACCAACAGGTAGTAGCCGAGCACCGACGGCGGCAGCACCAGCGGGCTGGTGAGCAGCGCGTCGAGCAGCGCCCGGGCCTTCCACGGAACGTGGGTCAACGTTCCCGCGAGGCCGACCGCCAGCGTGCCCGAGACGAGCGTGGCCAGCAGCGCGACCTGCAGCGAGAGGAGGACCGGAGCCATCGTTTCAGGTCAGGTCGGCTTTCCGAGCATGGCGAGCAGCTTCGCGCGGCCCGGCGGCGTCGGCGTGCCCACCAGGGCCCCTTCGAGCGTCACGCTGCGCACCGGTTCTTCCCTCACGCCGACTTCGCGGCACAGCGCGTTGGCCGCCCACAGCCCACTGGCCGCCGCGCACTCCATCAGCATGGCGGGGAAGGGCAGCTTCACCCAGTCGCCTGCGCACACCAGGCCCGGCACGCCGGTCTCGACCGTGGGCCGCTCGGCGTACATGCCGACGTGGAAGGCGGTGAAGTCGCGCTTGAGCTGGAAGACCTCGTGCGAAATCGTCAGCCCCTTCGTCTCGGGGAAGAGCACCTGCAGCTCGGCCACCAGCGCGTCGCGCACCTCGCGCTCGTTCAGCTTTTCGGGCACCGCGTAGCAGTGCAGCTCGAGCACGAAGCCGGGGTGGTTGGCCAGGTCGGCGCGGGTCTCGACCTCGTAGCGGTGGAAGGCGGTGACGGCGTCGAGCACGTCGATGCGGTCGGTGATGACGAAGGGCGGAATGTCGGCGCGCACGTCCTTGTCGCACCACAGCCGCAGCACCGCGTAGCGCTGGCCCGGCCGCAGTCGGTCGAAGCGCCGGGTCAGCTCGGCCGGCAGCCCCTGGGCCTGACCGAGAATGGCGCGTGCGCCCACCACGTCGGCGGCCATCACCACCTGGTCGAAGCGCTCGCCGTCGAGGACGAAGCCGTCGGAGGTCTTCGAGAGCGACTGGACCCGCGTCGAGAGCCGAATGGTGGCACCGTGCCTGGCGAGCTCGGCACGAATGGGTGCGAGGAAGGCGCTCTCGTAGTCCTGGGTGGGGTAGTCGTAGACCAGCCCGCCGTCCTGCCCCAGGTAGTAGAAGTGGAAGCTCTTGAGCAGCTCGCCCATCGACAGCTTGTCTTCGTCGGCGAAGAAGGCGCGGGCGAAGGTGTTGAAGGCCAGCTTGAGCTTCGGTGGCGTGCGCGCGAGCGCGTCGAACTGCGCGAAGCTGACGTGGTCGAAGTCGGCGACGGTCTGGTCGTGCCGGTATTCCAGGAACAGCCCATAGAGGTCTCGCCCGGGTGCCTTGAAGGCGTCGCTCAAGGGGAAGACGCCGGCCTTCGCCAGCGAGAGCAGGTTGAGCGCGGGCGTGTTGTCGAGGTCGTCGAAGCGCACCTCGTCGTGCTCTCCGACGATGACGTATTCGCCAATCGAGGTGAAGCTGCGCCGCAGCCCCAGCGAGTCGAGGAAGCGGTTGAGGTTGACGTAGTTGGGGAAGAACGCGTGGAAGCCGTGGCTGGCCCACACGGTGCGCCCTGGCGCGAGCTCGACGGGCCAACTGCCCAGCTTGCCGCCCAGGTAGGTGTTCGACTCGATGACGGTGACGGTGAAGCCCTTGCGCGCGAGGGTGACGGCCGCCGTCAGCCCGGCGAGGCCCGCTCCGACGACCGCGACCGTGCGGGGGCTGCTCAGTCGCTCGGGCGCCGACGGGTCGACGGTGTTGGCGTCGCGCCAGTACCCCTTGAGGCGTGCGCGAATCAGCACCTTCGCCACGTGGGGAAAGGCGAGCCACGAAATCACCGCGAGCACCACCAGCGCGAGCAGCCACGTCATGCGATGGGCCTAGCAGTTTCCGTCAGTCGCGGCGAAGGGGCTCGTTCGCGTTGCGGTTGACCAGCGCGAAGAAGGTCTTTCGGAGCCCTGCAGCGGCCAGCGCCACGCCGAGGGCGAGGCCGATGACCTGCGGCCGGTCCGAACGGAACCCCCCGGTGGGGTGGTTGAGGATCAGGTCGCCACACCACCAGGCGATGAAGGCACCGACCGCCATCATCACCGTTCCCAGCACGAGCGTGGCCGAGGTGTCGCCGGCGCGCGGGTCGACGCTGGTGCCGCAGAGGGCGCCGACCAGCGCCGTCGCCGCGTCTTCGCTCATGCCGTGCTGGCTGATGAGCTTTCGGGCGACGACCGACCCGGTGTAGCCATCGGCCAGGTATTGCCGGGCGAGCGCGTCGAAGTCCGGGTCGGCCATGAAGCGTGGTTCTACTCCAGACCTTCGGCGGTGAGCGCCGCCTTGACCGCCGCGCGGGTGCGCATGCGGGCCATGAACGCGGTCAGCGAGGGCCACTTCGCCAGGTCGACCTCGAGGCGCGGCGCCCAGCGGAGCACCGTGAAGAGGTACGCGTCGGCCACGGTGAAGTGACCCATCAGGTACTCGTGGGTGTCGAGCGTCTTCGCCGCGACGGCCAGTCGGGTCTCGAGGCGCGCGCGCACCGACGCCTTGGCCTCGGCGTTGACCAGGGGGTTGAAAAGCGGGCTCAGCTGCTTGTGCACGTCGGTGGCGATGAAGTTGAGCCATTCCTGCAGGCGGTAGCGGTCCATGGTGCCGGCCTTCGGCGCCAGGTTCGACTCAGGCTTCTGGTCGGCCAGGTACTGGACGATGACTGCGCCTTCGGTGAGCACGTCGCCGCCGTCGAGCTGCAGTGCGGGCACCGAGCCCTTGGGGTTGACCGCGTAGTAGTCCGCGCCGTCGAAGGTGTGGGTCTTGCCGTCGACCTTCACCAGTTGCGGCGAGAGGCCCAGTTCACGCGAGACGATGTGGGGAGACAGCGAACAGGCGCCGGGCGAATAGAAGAGCTTCATGGCAGTGACCTCGTGGGAAGACGGGGGGAACGACGGCAGCCATATGCTCGTGGTGGCCGCGTTGTCGACAGGCAGGGCGGTCAGGGCGCCTTGCCCGGCAGCCACGGCCACAACCGTGACGTGGTGCGCTGGTATTCGGCGTACGCCGGGTACTTCGACTTCGAGATGGCCTCGGTCATGGTGGTCGACCCCTGGAAGAGGCCGGTGAGCGCGACCACCCCCCACGCCGACCAGGTCAGCGCCTCGCCGCTGGCCAGCACCGCGAAGCCGTACACCACCCACCACATGCAGACCTCGCAGAAGAAGTTGGGGTGCCGCGAGAAGCGGAAGAGGCCGGTGGTGCAGAAGTCGGGGCCGGCTTCGCCTCGCGCCCGGCGAGCCGCCTTGGCCTGCTGAAAGCGCCATTGCTGCTCGTCGGCCACCGTCTCGCCAACCAGCAATACCCAGAAGGCGAGAGCCAACAGGGCGTCGAACGCCCCGAGCGGGCCGGGGTGCCTGGCCACCACCACCACCGGCATGGCGATCATCATCAACAGCGCGTTCTGGAACGGGGCGATGAAGGTCACGTTGAAGAGCTGGAAGCCCACCGGCCCCAGCCGCTCGCGCAACACCACCCAACGGTAATCTTCGCCGCCGGGTCGGTAGCCGCCCTTGCGCGCGAAGTTGAAGGTCAAGCGAACCCCCCACGCGGTGGCCAGCGCGGTGACCAGGTTCACCCGCCCGTCGGCGAAGTGGGTCTGCACGGCGACCACCCAGCAGTACGCGGGCGGGGCGATGGACCACAAGCGGTCGACCCACGAGTACTCGCGGGTGAGCACCGAGAGCACCCAGCACAGCACGCTCGAGACGGCACAGAGTTGCCACAGCAGCGGAAACGGGTCGAACCAGTCGTGCAGCACGGTGCAGGCGCCTTACTCCATTCGGCTAGAGTGACCACATGCGTCGCTCGCTCGTCGTCGCTACCGTGCTGCTGCTGGGGACTTCGTGTGACTGCGGGCGGTCGCCGGTGACGGCCGTTCCCGATTCGGGAACGCCCGACGGTGGGGTCGACGTCGACGGCGGGGCGCTTGCCGACGGTGGGGTGGCGGTCGACGGCGGGGCGGCGTTCACCCTCGACGGCGGGGTGGCGGTCAGCTTCGGCCCCGACGTGTTGCCTGCGGTGCGCCAGCGCCTGGAAGGCCACCTTCGCGCGGTGGTGCCGTCGTTGAGCGTGGTGCCCTTCGACCTGGACCCCACGCTGGCCAACGGCGCGGTGCACCTGTGCTTCGGCCAGACCGCGAGCGCGGCGCGGCTTCAGCTTCCCGCCCAGGTGGCAAGCCTGCCCGCAGAAGGGTTCGTGGTGCGCGCCGAGGTGGTCGCCGGGGGCACCCGCGCGTTGGCCCTGGGAGACGCGCGCGGTACCTCGTTCGCGGCCTACGCGCTGCTCGAACGACTGGGCTTCGCGTTCCTGCACCCGCTGGCGCCCAATCGACCGGCCAGCCTCAGCGCCATCACCTCGTCGCTGGCGCTGACCGAGAGCCCGCGCTGGAGCCGCCGCGTCGTGCACGTTCACACCCAACACCCGCTCGAGCTGACCGACCTCTTGCAGGGCTGGGGGCCGGCGGGGCCGTCGGACGGCGCGGGCTTCCAGGCGGGGCTACCCCGGTGGGACACGTACCTCGACTGGCTGCTGGCCAATCGGCAGAACGGCGTGGAGTGGTTCCTGCTGTACGCCGACGGCTGGAGCGCCTTCGCCGACTCCAGCGATCGTCAGGCGCGGCTGAAGACCCTGGTCGACCACGTTCACGCGGTGGGGCTGCAGGCCGGCCTCGACGTGCCCATCGTCTTCGGGCAGCAGCACGCGTGGCGGCTGTTGCGAAACCAGCAGCCCTCGAACGAGCCGGCCGAGCTCGCCGAACTCGACGGGCGAATCGACTGGGTGCTGGGCGCAGGCTTCGACTTTCTGGGCAGCGAATCGGGCACCAGTGAATTCACCGCGCCCGACCCGCAGCGCATGCTCGATTGGATGAACGAGCTGACCCGACACGCCGCGCGCTCGCACGTGCCGGTGTACATGAAGGTGCACGCGTCGGCGGGCCAGACCGCGGCGGGCTTCGTCGACCCGCAGACGAACCAGCCGCTCAACTTCAACTTCCTGCCGCACTTCGCCGACCCGTCGCTGGGCGTGTTGCCGCACACGCTCCAGGCCTTCGGGCTGACCGACCCGGCACCCATCTACGGCAATCAGGACTTCTCGGAGGTCGAGCGCTTCCTCGGGCTCGAGGTCGGCACCCGCCCGGTCATGTACTACCCCGAGACCGCGTACTGGGTGAGCACCGACATCGACGTGCCGCTCTTCCTGCCGCTCTACCCGCAACGACGGCTGGCCGACCTGCGCCGCCTGGCGGCAAAGGAAGACGGCAACCAGTTCGTGCACCCAGGTGCGCGGCTCGACGGCCAGCTCATCTTCTCGAGCGGGTGGGAATGGGGGTACTGGCTGCACGACGTGGTGACCGCGCGCGCGGCGTGGAACCCGCAGACCTCGCTCTCCGACGCGGCGGCGTTCCAGCAGGCGCTCGCGCCGGTGCTCTCGCAGTTCGGTGCGGCTGGCTCTGACGTCGGGGCGTGGCTGGCCGACGTGGCGAGCGAGGAGTCGAAGCTGCTGATCTTCGGCGAGGTCGCGGGCGTGCGGCCCTCGACCATCGCGCAGCGCACCGGCATGGGGTACCTGGTCGCGTGGGACACGTGGGACGACGTGGCCAAGCTGACCGGCGCGCTGCCTGCCACGCAGCCCGACAAGCTGGGCCTGGTGGACCTGCGCAACCCGCTGCATGGCGGCGCGAGCTACACCAACGACGTGGCGCCGCTGCTCGACGCGATGAACACCAGCTTCGGTGCGTTGTCGACTCGCGCCGAAGCGCTGCGCGCACGCATTCCGCCGCAGGGGCGTGACCTGTTCGACGACCTCGCCGACGCGGCGCTGGTGACCTCGCTTCGCGCGCGCCAGGTGAAGGGGCTGTACGCGTACGTGGCGGGGTACTTCGACCTGAACCAGGGCCCCCGGCTGGCGGCGCTGGCCGATGCGCGCGCCGCGCTCGACGCCGCGGCCGTGGTGGTGGCGGGGCGCGAGCAGCGCTACCGGGTGCCCGCGGCCGACATCGCGTCGTGGTCGCCCAACCCCACGGCCTACCCCTTCCGGTATTTGTGGATGGTGCACAGCCTCTACGGCTGGTGGCGCGACGAAGGAAAGGCGGTCGATGCGCCGCTCTTCCCCTGCTACCTCAACGTCATCAACCCGGTCGACGTGGCCTTCGGTGAAGGCATGGGGACCGACGCGGTGCGCTTTCTGGGCAGCGCGCTGTCCAGCAGTGACCAGCGCGGGTGTCTGGCCGAGCCCGCCAGCGAGCCGATGTACCCGCAGGACATGCTGCGCACCCGGCCCTGAAAAGCACGACGGGCCGCCCCGCAAAGGAGCAGCCCGTCGGTTCTTCGGCGGCGTCGCCGCTTACTGCGCGCGGCAGGTGCTGGTGGAGTTCGACCACTCCTTCTGCACGGTGTAGGTCACGCCGTCGGTGCCGACGACGGTGCCCTGCTGCGCGTTGCAGATGTCGCCGATTTCGCCGGAGGTCTTGTTGTACCAGGCCAGGGGCGACGAGTAGGTGGTGGCCACGCCGACGGCGGGGTCGGTGACGGCTTCGATGAGCTCGTGCGAGCTGACCGAGCACCAGTTGTTGTACGGGGTCGAGGTGCCGCAGCCCGAGTCACAGCCCGAGCCCGTCGAGTTGTCGGGCATCACCGCGTACAGAATGTAGCCGCCGGGGGTCGAGGCCGACTTGATGGTGCCGTGGTACGCGCAGAAGCCGCCCGACTGGCACGAGTACGTCGTGCCCTGCTGGATCTTCTTCCCCTTGGGGAAATAGAGGAAATAGAGCGAGTTCGCGGTCGGCGCGGGCAGCGCGCCAGCGTTGATCTGCGCGACCATCTCGGCCTGAATCTGGGTGTCGTTGATGGTGGCGCCGTTGTTCGCCGCCGAGGGGGTGATGCTGTAGTCGCCGCCGAACGAGCCGAAGCCAATGGTCTGGGTCGAGGTCTTGTAGTCCCCGTTGAGCCAGGTGAAGTACGCGCTGCCCAGCACGCCCTTGAAGAAGGCCGACATGCTGGCCGCCCCGGTATTCGAGACGAACGACTGGTAGGTACCCGCGCCGTAGTTCACCTTGATGACGTTGACGTTCGAGATGACCGGCCCGCCGTAGTACGTCAGCGTCTTGCTGCTCGCGCGCGCGAAGTGGCTGGCCTGCTCGAGCTCGGCCGGGTCCTGCCAGGCGTGAATGCCGGCGCGGGTGCCGTAGGTGACCTGGGTGGTGTCGATGGGCTCGACGCCGCAGGCCGCGAGGGAGAGGGCGACGAACAGCGGAACGATCTGGCTTCGAAGGGTCATGAACGCTCGTGCGCGCGAGGAGGCCGGAATGGCGTCTCGAGGGCGAGTGGTTTGTAGGTGCGGTACAGACCTGTCGCAAATTTTCCCCCGAGGCTCTGCACGTGAACCCGATGACCTTTCGACTGACCTCTGTCGGCCTCTGGCTGGGGCTGCTGGCGGTGGCGTTCTTCGCGGCACCCCCTGGCGACCCCGAGACGCTCCCGTTGGTGACGAAGATGATGACCGGGCAGCTCGACGGCGTGAACCTGTCGCTCTTCGCGCTCTTCAACCTGATGGGCGTCTGGCCGATGCTGCTCGCCTCGCTGCTGGTCGACGACCCTCGGGGCAAGTGGCCCTTCGTGCTGGGGAGCTTCGCCCTGGGGGCCTTCGCGCTCCTTCCCTGGTTGATGATTCGCACGTGGCAGCCACTGCCGCCCAACCCGTCGCGCCTGGCGCGGGTGCTGCGCTCGCGGGGGCTCCGGGCCGGGCTCGTGTTGGTGGGCGTCGCGCTGCTGGGGCTCTTCTTCTTCGGTGGCGACTTTGCCGCCTTCACCGCCACGTGGAAGACGAACCAGTTCGCGTTCGTGATGTCCTTCGACTTCCTGGCGTGCGCGTCGGCGGCCGGGTTGCTGCTGTTCGCGCGCGCGCGGGGGTGAATTCGGTCGAGCGGGTGGCGCGCAGCCACCAGGTGGGAACGAATCAGGCCAGCGCGGCGACCGCCCAGGCAACGCCCACGCCCAGCGAACCGAGCCCGGCGAGCCCCGAGAGCCGATGCGCGTTGCGCGTGCTCAGCCGCTCGAGCAGGGGTGCGGCGACCAGGGTCAGCGCGCCCATGCCGAACACCGAGCCCAGCCCGAACACGGCCAGGTAGAGCAGCCGGTCGGCCACCGTCGGCAGGTCGACCACCAGGGCTGCCGTGAGTGCGCCCGTGCCAGCCAGCCCGTGCAGCAGCCCAATGCCGAGAGGCCTTGCCGCCAGCGGTACGCCGCGCAGGTGCACGTGCTCCCCGGCGGTGGAATGCGTGTGCGTGTCGGGGCCGTGCGCGTGGGCTGCGGGAAGGCCGCCACGTTCGTCCTGCACCGCGCGGTAGACGCCGCGAGCGCCCAGGCCCATCAACACCGCCGCGACCGCCAGCTCGAACGCGGTGGCCAGGCCTGCGGGCATGCGAGCCCCCGCGAGGGTGAGTGCGCCGCCGACGACCAGAATCGACGTGGCGTGGCCCAGGCCCCACGACGCGCCCAACCACAAGGCCCGACGGCTCGAGCGCTCGCCGGTGGTCAGCGCCGTCACCGCAGCCAGATGATCGGGCTCGAACGCGTGCCGGGCGCCCTGCGCCACACCGACGAGCACCGCGAGTGACGAGCTGACCATGAGCGTGCTCCCTGCAGTTTCTTCGCCTGAAATTGACGCGGCGTGCCGTGCTGCCAAGCGCCACTGATCAGCGCGCAGGTTCTGCGTCTGACACGGAAACTGGCGCAGGTCATGCGGAGCTTTCGGCGCGCCTTCGAGTGAGGCCGAAATGGTCTTCGGCTTGCACGCGGCACCCGAACCTTTCCACGCACCGCCAGGAGACGAATGGACACGTTCTTCGATGTACTGCGCCGCCAGGGGATCAGCCGTCGCAGCTTCGTGAAGTTCTGCTCGCTGACGGCCACCAGCCTCGGCCTCGGCGCCGGGTTCAGCGCCCGCATGGCGCACGCGATGGAAACCAAGCCGCGCATTCCGGTGCTCTGGCTGCACGGGCTCGAGTGCACCTGCTGCTCGGAAAGCTTCATTCGCTCGGCGCACCCGCTGGCGAAGGACGTCGTGCTCTCGATGCTCTCGCTCGACTACGACGACACGCTGATGGCGGCCGCCGGCTTCCAGGCCGAGGCGATCCTCGACCAGACGATGAAGGAGTACAAAGGCAAGTACATCGTCGCCGTCGAAGGGAACCCGCCGCTGGGGGAAGACGGCAACTACTGCATGGTCGGCGGCCGGCCGTTCGTCGATCGCCTGAAGGAAGTCTGCGAGGACGCGATGGCGGTCATCTCGTGGGGCGCGTGCGCGTCGTGGGGCTGTGTGCAGGCCGCCAAGCCCAACCCGACGAAGGCCACGCCGGTGCACGAGGTCATTCGCAACAAGCCCATCATCAAGGTGCCGGGCTGCCCGCCCATCGCCGAGGTGATGACCGGCGTGGTCAGCTACATTCTCACCTTCGACCGGCTGCCCGAGCTCGACCGCATGGGCCGCCCGAAGATGTTCTACAGCCAGCGCATTCACGACAAGTGCTACCGCCGCCCGCACTTCGACGCCGGCCAGTTCGTCGAGGCGTGGGACGACGAGAACGCGCGCAAGGGTCACTGCCTGTACAAGATGGGCTGTCGCGGGCCGACCACCTACAACGCCTGCTCGACGGTGCGGTGGAACGGCGGCGTGTCGTTCCCCATTCAGTCGGGGCACGGCTGCATCGGCTGCAGCGAACCCGACTTCTGGGACAACGGGCCGTTCTACCAGCGGCTCTCGAACATCCACCCGTTCATGGTCGAAGGCACGGCTGATTCGGTGGGCGCGAAGGTCGCCGGCGGCGTGGGCGTGGCGATCGCTGCACACGCCGCGATGTCGGCCGTTCGTCAGGCCCAGCGCGCCGCGCCGGGGTCGTCCTCGTCGTCCTCGAAGGGAGATTCGAAGTGACCGCCACCGGCAACGGCTTCAACCTCGACAACACCGGCAAGCGCGTGGTGGTCGACCCCGTGACCCGCATCGAGGGTCACCTGCGCATCGAAGTGAACGTCGACCAGAAGAACGTCATTCGCAACGCGGTGTCGACCGGCACCATGTGGCGTGGGCTCGAGGTCATCTTGAAGGGCCGTGACCCGCGTGACGCGTGGGCCTTCACCGAGCGCATCTGCGGCGTGTGTACCGGCACCCACGCGCTGACCAGCGTGCGCGCGGTGGAAGACGCGCTCGGCATTCAGGTGCCCGACAACGCCAACATCATTCGCAACATCATGCAACTGACGCTGTACGTGCACGACCACCTGGTGCACTTCTACCACCTGCACGCGCTCGACTGGGTCGACGTGGTCTCGGGGTTGAAGGCCGACCCCAAGGCGACCAGCGAACTGGCGCAGAAGGTCAGCCCGTGGGCCAAGTCGAGCCCCGGTTATTTCCGCGACCTGCAGAACCGGCTCAAGCGCTTCGTCGAATCGGGGCAACTGGGGCCGTTCAAGAACGCGTACTGGGGGCACCCGGCCTACAAGCTGCCCCCCGAGGCCAACCTGATGGCCACGGCGCACTACCTGGAGGCCCTCGATTTCCAAAAGGAGATCGTGAAGATCCACACCATCTACGGCGGCAAGAACCCGCACCCCAATTGGCTGGTGGGCGGCGTGCCGAGCGCAATCAACGTCGACGGCACGGGCGCGGTCGGCGCCATCAACATGGAACGGCTGAATCTGATCAGCTCGATCATCGATCAGTCGATCGAGTTCACCGAGCAGGTCTACCTGGCCGACGTGATGGCCATCGCGCCGTTCTACAAGGACTGGCTGTTCGGCGGCGGCCTGTCGAGCACGTCGCTGCTCTCGTACGGCGAGTTTCCCGACGTGGCGAACGACTTCTCGAACAAGAGCCTGCTGCTGCCGCGCGGAGCGATCATCGACGGCAAGCTCGAAGAGATTCACGACGTCGACCTGAAGGACCCCACGCAGATTCAGGAATTCGTCACCCACAGTTGGTACAAGTACGGCGACGAGACCAAAGGTCTGCACCCGTTCGACGGCGTGACCGAGGCCGCCTACGCGTTGGGGCCCAACACCAAAGGTGACCCGCGCCGCATCGAGTCGCTCGACGAGAACGCCAAGTACTCGTGGATCAAGTCGCCCCGCTGGAAGGGCCACGCGATGGAAGTGGGCCCGCTGGCGCGCTTCGTCATCGCGTACCTGAAGGGCCACAGGGAGATCAAGCCGCTGGTCGACGAGACGCTGGGCAAGCTGGGCGTGCCCATCACCGCGCTGTTCTCGACGCTGGGCCGCACCGCGGCGCGCGCGCTCGAGTGCCAGTGGGCGGTGCGCGAGCTTCGTCGGCAGCAGGACAAGCTCATCGCCAACATCAAGGCCGGCCAGACCGCCACCGCCAACGTCGCCAAATGGGAACCGGCGTCGTGGCCCGCGCAGGCGCAGGGGGTGGGCTTCAGCGAGGCGCCCCGCGGCGCGCTCGGCCACTGGGTGAAGATCGACAACGGCAAGATCGCCAACTACCAGGCGGTGGTGCCGACGACGTGGAACGGCAGCCCCCGCGACCACGAGGGGAAGATCGGCGCCTACGAGGCTTCCCTGCTCGACACGCCCATGGCCGACCCGGCGCAGCCGCTCGAGATCCTGCGCACCATTCACAGCTTCGACCCCTGCCTGGCCTGCTCGACGCACGTGATGTCGCCCGAAGGTCAGGAAGTCACGAAGGTCACCACGCGCTGAACGAAGGGAACAGCCATGGCCAACCCGAGCACCACGCTTCCCGGCGTTCCCGACGCGACCGGCACCGAGCCCCACCGTGAAGGTGGCGGTTCGGTGTACGTGTACCAGATTCCCATTCGGCTCTGGCACTGGGCCACCGTCGCCGCGATTTCGACCCTGGCGTTGACCGGCTACTTCATCGGCAGCCCGCTGCCCTCGGTCGGTGGCGAAGCCAGCGACTCGTTCCTCTTCGGCTACATTCGCTCGGCGCACTTCATCGCCGGGTACGTGCTGGCCATTGGCCTGGTCGCCCGCACGTGGTGGGCCCTCGTCGGCAACGTGCACGCCCGGCAGATCTACACCGTGCCGGTGCGCGACCCGAAGTTCCTCGACGAGCTGTGGTGGCAGGTGCGCTGGTACAGCTTCCTGGCCAGCGAGCCGCGCAAGCACGTCGGGCACAACCCGTTGGCGCGCCTCACCATGTTCTTCCTCTTCCTGCAGACCGCGCTCTTCCTCTCGGTCACCGGCCTGGCGCTCTACAGCGAGGGCGAGGGCATCGAGAGCTGGCAGTACAAGGCCTTCGGCTGGGTCTTCTCGCTCTTCGGCTCGAGCCAGCGGGTGCACACGCTCCACCACGTCGGCATGTGGGTGATGCTGCTGTTCGTGATGACCCACGTCTACGCGGCCATTCGCGAAGACATCATGGGTCGGGCGTCGATTCTGTCGACCATGATCAGCGGCTGGCGCAACTTCCGCGACACCCGGGAATGACCTGCGCATGAAGACCCTCGTGCTGGGAATCGGAAACGTGTTGTGGGCCGATGAAGGCTTCGGCGTGCGGTGCGTCGAGGCGCTCGCGCAGCGCTATTCGTTCGACGCCGAGGTCACCCTGCTCGACGGCGGCACCCAGGGGCTCTACCTGGTCGACGTGGTGGGCGCGCATCAGCAGTTGCTGGTCTTCGACGCCATCGACTGGGGCGACGAGCCGGGCGCGCTGCGGGTGGTGCGCGACGCCGAGGTGCCGAAGTTCACCGGCGCCAAGAAGATGAGCCTGCACCAGACGGGTTTTCAGGACGTGCTCTCGGCGGCCGACTTGCTGGGGCGCCTGCCCTCGCGCGTCACCCTGGTGGGCGTGCAGGCAGGAGAACTCGAAGACTTCGGCGGCAGCTTGACCCCCCGTGTGAGCGCGAAGGTCGAACACGCGCTGAACGTGGCGCTCGACGAGCTGCGAGCCTGGCAGGTGCAGCCGCGGGTGCGCACCACGCCGGTGCCGTCGATGCTGGGGCCCGGGCTCGATCGCTTCAGTTACGAGACCGGTCGGCCCAGCGAGCAGGTGGCCTGCCGCCAGGGTGACGAACGCTTCTTCGCCGGAGCCGCCCGCTAGATGTGTCTGGGCCTGCCGATGCGCGTGACGCACGCCACCGAATGGCAGGCCACGGTCGAGGGCTGTGGCGAGGTGCGCACGGTCACCCTCTTGTGGACGGGGCCGCTGGCCATCGGCACGCCGGTGCTGGTGCACCAGGACCGCGCGGTGCGCGTGCTCGACGAGGCCGAGGTCGGGCCGCTGATCGCCGCCATCGCCGCGCTGTCCACCGGGCAGTTGGCCGAGGCCCCTCCGCCCCGGCTGCCCGAACACTTGAGAGTGAATCATGGCTGAGACCCCCATGCAGCGCCTGTTGTCCAGCGGCGACGCCGCCATCATCCACGCGAGCGAGGTCGACGCGTTCCTCGGCTGCACGCTCGGTGCGCTGCTGCTCACCGGCGACCCTGCCCAGCGGCCCGAGGCCGAAGACCTGGCGGTCATCGGGCGTGAGCTCAAGAAGCTCAACGGCGGCAAGCTGGCCCTGGGCGTGGTGAACTTCGCCGACGAAGACGCGGTGAAGGAACGCCTGCAGATCAAGGTCGTGCCCACCGTGGTCTTCGTCAAGGACGGTCGGGTGGTCTCGACGGTGCCCCGCCTGCAGGACTGGTCGGTCTACGCGCGCGCCGCCGCCACGCTCTTTCCCAAACCCGAGGTGAAGCGATGAAGCTGCCCATCTTCGAAGACCCGGAAGACCAGAACCCGCTGGCCAGCGTGCTCAGCAGCCTCGAGCCCATGGCGCCGCGCGGGGAAGTGCGCCTGCCCGACGGGGGCCCGGGCAGCGCCGAGGTCGGGGCGTTGCTGGGTGCGGTGCTGGGGGCGTTGCAGAAGGCAGGTGACGGCACCAGCTCGCGGCTGGTGACGCTCGAGCACCTGAGCGCCGAGGCCCGCACGCTGCTCGACGAGACCCTGGGCGTGGGCGAGGTGACGGTCCACGTACACGGCCGGCATTCGTACGACTGCGTCGAGACGGTGCTGCCGGGCCTCTGGCGCGTGCGCACGTACGGCGACCAGAAGGTGCTGGTGTCGGACCACCTCGAGGTCGCGCAGGTGCCGGCCATCGTGCGCGCGGCCAACGACGCGGCGACGAAGGCCGAGCTGCGCATCGGCACCCCGCCCGAGGGCGCGATGAACGTGCTGCCGCTGCTGGCCGAGCTGCGCCACCGCATGCGCCAGTCGTGGGTGGGCCAGCCCAACCACATCGTCAACTTCACCCTGTTGCCGATGAACGAGGTCGACATGGCGTACCTCGAGCAGCAGTTGGGGCACGGTCCGGTCGAGGCCGAGTCGCGCGGCTACGGGCGCTGCCGCGTGCAGTTGACCGCGCACCGCAACATCTGGAGCGTGCAGTACTTCAACGCCATGGGCACCGTGATTCTCGACACGCTCGAGGTCGGTGACGTGCCCGAGGCGCTGCGCGCGGCCACCTCGGACTTCGAGGACTCGGCCGTGCGCCTGGGCGACCTGGTGACGGTGGGCTCGTGACCCCGTTCGAGTGTGGCGTGTGCTGGTCGGGGTACGACCCGGCCGAGGGCGACCCGGTGTGGCAGATTGAGCCCGGCACCGCGTTCGAAGCACTGCCCGCGCACTGGCGCTGCCCGAAGTGCGACGCGCCGAAGGAGAAGTTCCTCGCGAAGCCGCAGCCGCTGGGTGAGCGGCTGGTGCGGGCCTGGCGCACGGTGATGCCTCGCCTGGCGGGGCTCCCCGTCACCAATTCGCGGCTGACGGACGTGCTGTGCTCGAGGGTGGTGAGCACCGAGGGTGGACAGTTGGCGGTGGTGATGACGCCATGGTGCCTCAACGCGGTGTGGGTGGCCGACGATGGCCGCGCGGTCGCGACGCGGGGGGCGACGGTGGTGCGCGCGCTGCCCAGCGGCACGTACGACTTCGTCGCCGGTGAGCTCGAGGGTGTCGGGCCGGTGCTCTCGCTCTCGCTGATGTCACCGGTGCTCGAGTTCGATGGGCTCGAGGCCGGGCAGGTGGCGGTCGACGCGGCGTTCGAGGCGCTGTTGTTGGCGCCGGTGCCGGTGCAGGTCACTCCGACGATGGGGACGTCGCGGAGGGAGCTCTTCGACCTGTTGCGGCCGTCGGGGCCGTGAAGCGAAGGCGGTGCGGCGCCTGAAGGGTGGGCTGTCGATCGCTGGGCCCGCCGCGGGCGCCGGTGGGAGTCGAGCCGTCGTATTCGTCGCGCGTCGAGGTGCTGGTTGCGACGCGCGGTGCCGTCGTACGAGGGACTGAAGGCCCTCCGTCGAGGCCGCCGTGCGGCACGTGCCATGCAACCGGGTCGCTCGTGAGCACTCCCTTCCGCGTCACCCTCGGGGCCCATGAGCTTCGGTGAAGGCGAGCTGACGCTGCGGCTGCGCGTGGAGGGTGGGCGGGTGGCCCGGGCGCAGGTGCACTCGACGCGGCCTCCGAAGCTGGGGCGGCTGCTCGAGGGCAAACCGGTCGCAGAGGTGGCGACGTTGGTGCCGGCGCTCTTCTCGGTGTGTCGCGTGGGGCAGGGGGTGTGCGCGCTCGCCGCCCTGGGGCAGCCGCAGCCTTCGGCGGGGCCGGCCCTGGTGTTGGAGGCGCTCGAGCACCACGCCTGGCAGCTCGACGTCGAGTGGCCTCGAGCGCTCGGTCTCCCTCCTCAGGCCGAGGCGTTGCGACAGACGTTGGGGCTGCTCCGCGCCGGTCCGGGGCCGGTGCTCGTCGAGCACCTGCGCGCAAAGTTCGACACCGCGCTTGACCGGGGTTCAGTCGGGGCGCAGTTCCTGCGCCGAGCGGCCGAGCTGGACCGGGGCGTGGAGTGGCCCGAGCCGCGCGTGGGCCACCCGACCTTGAGTGAGTGCGAGGCCGGGCTGTCTGATTCCGCCGACTTCGCGGCGCGACCAGGCCCTCTGGAGGTCGGGCCGCTGGCGCGCGTGAAGGACCTGCCCGAGATGCGCGACCTGGCCCAACGGCAGGGGTGGGGCCTCGAGACCCGTGCACGGGCGAGGGTTCTTGATGCCCAGCACGCGCTCGAGCAGTTGGCGGCGCAAGATTTTCCAGCGGTCCAGGTCATCGACCGGGGTGCCGGCGTTCGCGCGGCGATGGTGCAGGTCGCGCGCGGGCCGCTGGTGCATCGGGTCGTGCGTGAGGGGGACCGCACCGTTGGCTGGCGCAGCGTGGCTCCCACTGAATGGACGTTCCACCCCGACGGCGCGGTGCAGGCGCTGGTGGGGACGATGGCACTCGCGGTGCAGGAACGGGCTCGACTGTACGTGTCGTTGCTCGATCCCTGTGTCCTGTGTGCCGTCGAGGTGGTGAATGCATGAAGTCGCCATCGCCCAGTCGATTCTCGACCTGGTGAACGAGCGAGCTGCGGGCGGCGCCTTCACGCGCGTGCACGCGGTGCGGGTGGCCATTGGAGCGCTCTCGTCGGTCGAACCCGACGCGTTGAGCTTCGGCTTCGATGCGGTCACCTCGGGCACGGTCGCTCAGGGCGCGAAGCTGATCATCGACCGCACGCCCGGTCGCGGTTTCTGCATGACCTGCGTGACCGAGATCGACGTGCCCGCGCGCGGTGTCGAGTGCCCTGGCTGTCATGGACACCAGTGGCTGGTGGTGTCCGGCGAAGAACTCAAGGTGAAGGATCTGGAGGTCGACTGATGTGCACTGTGTGCGGCTGTTCGCCTGAAGCGTCGTCTTCGACTGGCTCGGGCCAGGACCACCATCACCATGGCGCGGGAGTGCACGAGCACGTGCGCGCCGATGGCACCATCGAGCGACATGCCGACCATGATCACGCTCACGCTCATGAGCACGAGCACGGCGACGAGCACTCGCACGCCCACGTCGAGCACGGTTCGCTCCGACTCGACCGCGGCCCCGCCGGCACCGAAGTGCCCGGCATGTCGCAGCGCCGCCTGGTGGCCATCGAGGCCTCGAGTCTGGGCAAGAACGATGCGCTCGCCGCGCTCAACCGCGCCCGCTTCCAGCAGCAGCGCGTCTCGGCGTTCAACCTGGTCTCGAGCCCCGGCGCCGGCAAGACCACGCTGCTGGTCGAGACCCTCAAGCGGGTGACCACACGCCCCAAGGCGGTCATCGAAGGCGACCAGCAGACCGACCTCGACGCCGAGCGCATTCGCGCCACCGGCGTGCCCGCCATTCAAATC
>CAIWFK010000566.1 GCA_903911905.1 uncultured Myxococcales bacterium | reverse complement strand
GTCCCCGTGCCGGTGGTGCCGGTGCCGGTCACGCCGCCGTCGACGCCCGAGCCGAAGTCAGCCGGGCCAGTGGTGGCAGGCAGCTGGTCGTCGTGGTCGCAGTCGCCCTGCTCCTGCTCGCAGCCTTCGACCTCGACGCCCGAGCACTGGCCGTCGTCGTCGCCGTCCTCGTGGTGCGTGCCGCCGTCGGCGCGGTCGTCATCGCCGTCGTGGCTTCCGCTGCTGCCCGAACCCGAGCCCGAGCCCGAGCCGCCGTGATCGCCCGAGCCGCCGTCGGCGTCGCCGTCGTGGCCACCGTGGCCACCGTGGCCGTCGTGGTTGTCGTGGCCGCCGTCGGTCGAGTCGTCGTCCGACTCTCCGGGGCACAGGTGGGTGGCGCCCGCAGTGGTGCCGGCCGACGACTGCTCACCCGACTCGCGCACCTCGCCGAGGTCGAGCTGCTCGCCGTGCTTGATGGTGAACCAGCTGGGGCCGACCCGAACCGTCTTCTTGAAGTGGCCGGGCGAGACCTGCTTCGCCACGCTCAGGCGCGACGCGGTGTCGACGTGCACCGGAATGAGGAAGACGCCGTTGGCGGCCGGCGCGGCGATGGTGCGCACGCCGTCGGCGGTCTCGGCGATGACGATGGTGCCCTGGCTCAGCCCGCTGGAGAGGCGGCCGGAGACGGGACGGAGGTCGGTGGTGCTAGAGCACGCTGCGAGGGCAAGAACGAGGGAGGGCAGGAGGAGGCGCATGGTGTGTTTCCTTTCGCCAGGACCTGATTGCAACGGCGGGGCCGGGGTTCGCGCCAGCCGGATCAGCCGCTTACGCCCACCAGGTGTCATCTCGAGGAAACACCTTGTCTGCGCCGACGGACACGCGCCTGCGCTCCAGTGGCGAACTTCAGGCGGGGTGCTTAGAAATGACCCGAAATGAATTTCCGGTCATTTTGGCGGCGGCGCGGTCAACCCGAACCCACGCAGGGTGACGGGGAGCAGCGCCTCGAGCCGCGAGCGCATCAGGGCTTCGGAGGGTACGGGGCGCCCTTCGTCGGGCAGGCCGCAGCTTCGGGCCAGGCGCATCAACACCCGCGCCAGCTCGTGGGCGTCGTAGCCGTCGATGGGCAGCGCGCGGCGGGCTTCCTTCGCGGCGAGCTCGACGTCGTGCGCGAGCTGTTTGGCGAAGCGGGTGTCCATCTCCCGAACCACGTCGGCGGCCACCGAGTCCTTCGAGGCCAGCAGTTCCACGGCGTGAGGCGACGCGTTCACGTACCCCTGCAGCCAGACGTATTTGGCCAGCAGCCGCGCGCGAATTCTCTCGAGGCCGGTCGTTGCAGCGCTGACGGCGGCCTCCGAACGGCGCAGCAGCTCGTCGCAGAGATCGCGACAGACGGCCTGGAAGAGCGCCTCCTTGGACTCGAACGCCAGGTACACGGTGCCTTTGGCGACGCCAGCCTTGCGGGCCACGTCCTCCATCGAGGTGCCTCGCACGCCGTGCTGCACGAACAGGTCGCGCGCCACCCTCACCAGCATGGCGGGGTCACTGCGCTGACCGTGCGGTACCGGGCTGGCCTTCATTCCCACCTTCATCACAAGGAGCACCACCGTGGCGCAACAGGCAAGTGACGCGAAGCACAGCAAGGCTGTCCTCATCACCGGGTGCAGCTCGGGCATCGGCAAGGCGACCGCGCTGCACCTGGTCGCGAACGGCTGGTCGGTGTGGGCCACGGCGCGCACGGGCTCGGCGCTCGGCGAACTGAAAGCGGCGGGCTGCTGATCGAGCCGGGGCTGATTCGCTCGAACTTCAGCGAGGCTGCGGTCTCGGCCATGGCCACCACCGGCGAGGGCGAGGTCTATGCCGGGTTCCACGAGGCGGTCGCGAAGGCCACCAGGGAGTCGTACGAGAAGGGCCCGCTCTCGAAGCTGGCCGGCACCGCGGAGGACGTGGCGAAGGTCATCGGCCGCGCGCTGGCGGCGAAGCGGCCGAAGGCCCGGTACACGGTCTCGGGGTCGGCGACGCTGTTGCTCACCCAGAAGTCGCTGCTCACCGACCGTGCGTGGGACCGGTTCCTGGGGTCGAACTTTCCGCGGCCGGGTGCAGCCTGAGGCTGCTTCAGTTCAGGAAACGAATGGTCACCGGGTAGCGGTAGGGCTCGCCGTTGTAGGTCTTCACCGCCGCGAAGACCACCAGGTGGAAGTTGAGCGCCTCGACGGTCTGCTTGCGCACCCAGGCCGACTCCTTGGCCTTGGTGAGCAGCAGCAACAAGGGAATGAGGAAGCCGCTGAAGATGCCCGAGAGGTGGGCGATCATCGCCCAGGTCTTTTCGTCCTGGGTGGGCTGGTAGCCGCTCAGCTCGTCGACCACGCGCGTGGGAGTCATGACCGGGCCTGAGGCGACGGCGAAAGGCGAGAGCAAGTAGGCTTCGCTGGTGATGCTCCTGCCCTTGCTGCTGCTGGCCAGCGCGCCCACCGTCGCCGTGCTGTCGACCTCGCACGACACCACCGAGCTGCGCTTCCAGCCGCTCGCGCCCACACTCGCTCCGGTCGTGGCGAGGCTGCGACACGACGAGGGCTCGGGCGTACGCGGAGCACTGCTTCCCGGAAGTCGGGCGGTGCTGGTGGTGGCGCAGCTCGCGCCGGCGCGTGACGCGTCGTGGGCCAGTTCGCTGGTGCGACTCGAGGAAGGTGCCCTGCCCCGGGTGCTGGCCGAGGAGTTGGCGCTGGGCTCGGCGCCCCTGGTGACGCGCGAGGGTCGCGTCTTCGTCGCGCGTGGGCGAGCGGGCCCGCCGACCGAGCGCCTGCGCGTCGATTCGCTGAGCATCGACGAGGTGAACCCTGGCACGGGCAAGCTGCGCACCGTTTATTCGGCGAGGGGCTCGCTCCTCTTCCTCGCCGGCGCCATCGGTCGCGAGCTGGTGGTGTACGCCATCGACGAGCTGGGCGGTCGGCTGCTCGCCGTGCACGTCGACACGCTGGCCGTACGCACGGTGAAGGAGCGCTTCGCGCCCCTGGCCCACGACTTCTCCGTCGAGGGAAAGCGAGTGCTCTTCACGCTCGGTGCGCAAGGCAGTGAGACCTCCCGGGTGGTGACGCTGGAGGATGGCGTGGAGCGGGAGCTGGCACGCGCCGACTCGGTGGCCTTGCTTCCCTTCGCTCTGCCCGATGGCCGCGCGACGTGGGTGCCTTCGTTCACCGCGCCGGTCACGGTGCTCGGAGGTGGCGCGCTCTTCGCCTCGCACGGCGCGTACGATCGCCTGCGCTTCGTGCGTGACGGCGTGGCGTATGGCGTGACCGAGGTGCCAGGTGAGTTTTCCAGCGGCTTCGCGGTGCGGCTCGAGGGCGCGAGGGCCCTGCCCTTCCCCACGGCGCCCAACGCCCGCATCGAACTGGCGGGGGTGACGCCGTGAGGCTGACGCTCCTCTTCGCGGCGCTGGGCTCGACCGCCGCGAGCGCGTTCTGTCCCTGCTACACGCTCTCGAGCAGCCCCAACTCGTACCACTGCGGGGTCGAGGCCGCGAGCGGCACCAACCCCACCACCGCCGAATGGCAGCCCATCTTCGAACTGGTGGCGCAAGGCCCGTCGGCCTGGGGCAGCGCGGGGCCCTCGGTGGGCACCATTCACGAAGGCTGCGGCCACCCGATGCCGGCGGTGAGCATTCCCGCGCGCTTCCCCTGCGAATTGCTCGAGGCCATCACCTGGCAGGAATCAGGTTGGCGACAGTTCTGCGTGCCCGACCAACCGGCTGATCAGGTCGGCGGCGCGTCGCGCACCATCATCTCGTTCGATTGCGGCTACGGCATCGGCCAGGTGACCAGCGGCATGCACGCGGGCGAAGCTCCGGCGTTCGACCGCGCGCGCGTGGCGGCCGACCCGACCTACAACCTGGCGACCGGCACGCAGATTCTGGCCGAGAAGTGGCGCTCGACACCGTGCGTGGGCGACAACCTGCCCTCGGTGGTGGAGCATTGGTACGTCGCCACGTGGGCGTACAACGGGCTGTCGTATTCCAACAACCCGAACAACCCGAACTTCAGCACCACGCGCGGCGTGTGGAACCCGTCGGTGGGCGGCGCGGCGCCGTACCAGGAGCACGTGTGGGGACACCTGGAGTTCCCCTCGGGCGGGCGCT
The DNA here is from genome assembly GCA_903911905.1 of uncultured Myxococcales bacterium. Taxonomy (GTDB): domain Bacteria; phylum Myxococcota; class Myxococcia; order Myxococcales; family Myxococcaceae; genus Xiheilimnobacterium; species Xiheilimnobacterium phototrophicum. The sequence continues at coordinate 10,315 of CAIWFK010000566.1, read as the reverse complement.
GGACGTCGCTCAAGCCGGCGTACCCGAAGCTGGGCGATCTGGGCATGGGCGGCACACCGCCGACCCTGCCCGACCCCACCTGCGCCTCACCCACGTCGTGCGCGTCGACCAGAAGCCTTCACCGATCTGCGTGCTTCCCGCTGCCCGATGCGGGCATGCCCGACGCCGGAAGTCGCGCCGATGCCGGTGCCACCACGTTTCCCGCCCTGGGCGTCGAATCGGAGCCGGCGGCGAAGTCGTGCGCGTGCACCAGCGCAGAGGGCCTCGCGTTGATCGCGGTGTTGCTGCTGCTGATCAGTCGCCGTCGTTGAGCGCGACGACACCACGGTGTCACAGTGCGTCAGGCACCCTCCTTTCGTTTTCCCTGCGGATCGGTCTAGAAGCCCTGCGGCGTTTCGCCCCACCTTCTGCTCCGGTACTCCATGCCTCGATCGTTCCTTCGCTTCGCTCTCGTCCTCACTGCCGCCGCGCTGTTGACCGCGTGCCCCGGCCGCCGCAGCGTCTGTGGCAACGGCAACGTCGAGCCACCCGAGCAGTGTGACGACGGCAACATGGTCGACGGCGACGGCTGCAACAACGACTGCACCGTGTCGGCGGTGGTGGTGGTGTGCGGCGACGGCAAGAAGCAGGGCAACGAGCAGTGCGACGACGGCAACCTGGTCGACGGCGACGGCTGTCAGCACGACTGCACCCTGACGCCTGACGCAGGCCAGCCCGACTCGGGTCACCCGGCCACCTGCGGCAACGGCGTGCGCGAAGGCAGCGAGCTGTGTGACGACGGCAACATGAACGAGACCGACGGCTGCACCAGCCAGTGCACCTTCTCGGCCTCGGCGGCGTACTGCGGCGACGGCACCATGAACGGCACCGAGGCCTGTGACGACGGCAACGCCACCTCGGGCGACGGCTGCGAAATCGACTGCACCGTCACTCCGGCGGCAGTGGCCGGGAACGTCTGCGGCGACGGCGTGCGCAACGGAACCGAGCTGTGCGACGACGGCAACCAGACCAACGGCGACGGCTGCGAGCAGGACTGCACCCCCACCACCCTCGAGGTCGTGACCTGCGCCGCCGAAAGCGTCATGCCCGCGAACCTGGGCGCCTGCACCGTGGTGCCCGGCACCGGCACCGGCACCCTGCTGGTCGGCACCGTGCTGCAGCCCGGCCGCATCTTGAAGGGCGGCCAGGTGCTCATCGACGCCACGGGCGCCATCACCTGCGCGGCGTGCGACTGTCTGACCGGCGCGGCGCCCACCGCGCTGCTCTGCGGCGACAACGTCATCTCGGCCGGGCTCATCAACGGCCACGACCACCTCACCTTCCCCGCGGCGCCGTACGTCACGCTCAACTCCACGGCCAGCGGCCTGCTGGTCGACGGTGGCATTCCCGAGCGCTACGAGCACCGCAACGACTGGCGCGTGGGCGGCGGCGCGCACAACGGCCACACCAAGATCAGCAACGGCGGCACCGGCGCTGCCGACCAGAACCGGTGGAACGAGCTGCGCCAGTTGATGGCCGGCACCACCTCGATTTCCGGCTCGGGCGGCGCGTTCGGTCTGTTGCGCAACCTCGACGCGCCGGACACCAGCGCCAGCGCCAACAACCAGCAGGGCCTGGGCGTGAACACCGCCGGCTCGAACTACCAGACCTTCCCCCTGGGTGATTCGGCGGGCGGCGAGCTGGTCGGCAGTTGCGCCTACCCGAAGATGCCGAACCCCGCGACCGACGTGCCGGCCATGGCCGCGTACCTGCCGCACATCGCCGAAGGCGTGGGCCCTGAGGCCCGCAACGAATTCCTCTGCCTCTCGGCGCTGCAGACCGGCGGCGCGAACGTCTTCACGCCGCGCACCGCCATGATTCACGGCGTGGCGCTCAAGCCGGCCGACATTCGTTTCGTGAAGTTGAGCGGCTCGAGCCTGATCTGGTCGGCGCGCACCAACGTGGTGCTCTACGGCGAGACCGCGCAGCTGCCCATCTACTACCGCATGGGCGTGAACATTGGCCTCGGCACCGACTGGGTGCGCTCGGGGTCGTCGAACATCCTCCGGGAATTCGAGTGCGTCGATTACCTGAACCAGACCGCGTACGGCCATTTCCTGAGCGACCAGAGCATCTGGCGCATGGCCACCGCCGACGCCGCGAAGGCCCAGGCCGTGGCGTCGAAGACCGGCACCATCGCCGCGGGCAAGGTGGCCGACCTCGCCATCTTCCGCGGCTCGAGCACCGTCAGCCCGTACCGCGCGGTCATCACCGCCCAGCCGCAAGACGTGCTGCTGACCATGCGCGGCGGCACCGTGCTCTTCGCCGACGCGGCCATCGCCACGGGCCTGGGCAAGACCTGCGAGGCCATCGACGTGTGCGGCAACGCCCGCAGCTTCTGCCTGAGCACCGAGAACACCACCTACGCGGCGCTGCTGGCGGCGAACGCGGCGACCTACCCCCTGTTCGCGTGCAACGGCGCGCCCCAGAACGAGCCGGTGTGCAGCCCGATGCGTGGCTCGCCGTGGCTGTTCTCGAACGCCAACGCGTACACCGGCCTGCCTGGCGCGGGCGACCAGGACGGCGACGGCATTCCCGACGCGATGGACAACTGCCCCACGCTGTTCAACCCGAAGCTGCCGATGGACTTCGGTCGTCAGGCCGATGCCGACGGCGACGGCGTGGGTGACCTCTGCGACGTGTGCCCGCTCGACGCGAACAGCACCACCTGCAGCGCGCCCTCGTCGAACGACTACGACGGCGACGGCGTGCCCAACGCGATGGACAACTGCGTGGTGGACCCCAACCCGACGCAGACCGACGCCGACGGCGACGGCAAGGGCGACGTCTGCGACCCGTGCCCGAACTCGGCGAACCCCGGCGCAGCCGCGTGCCCGGTGGCACCCGGCACGCCGGTCACCATCTACGACGTGAAGGCCATCGCCGGCACGTACGTGGGCCAGAAGGTGCAACTGACCAACGTGCTGGTGACCGCAGTGGCGGCGACCGGCTTCTTCGTGCAGGTGGCGCCCAGCGAGAGCATCTACACCAGCGCCGACTACTCGGGCCTGTTCGTCTATTACCCGGGCGTGATGCCGCGCACCGACGTGGTGGCGGGCGATCGCGTGACCATTCCCGCGGGCAACGTGCAGGACTACCAGGGGCAGATCGAGCTGGCCGGCATCGCGGCCGGTGGCGTGACGCGGGTCTCGCAGAACAACGCGCTGCCGCCCTTCACCACGGCGACCGTGGCCGACCTGGCGACCGTGGCCCGGGCCCGAGCGCTCGAAGGCGTGCTGGTGCAGTTGCCCTCGCCGGTCACCGTGGCCGACATCGCGCCGGCGCCGGGCGCGGGCGACACCCTCCCCACCAACGAGTTCGCGGTGGCCGAGACGGCTGGCGGCCCGCAGATTCGCATCGACGACTTCTTCTTCCTCATCAACCCGCTGCCGGCGAACACCACCGAGACCTTCACCCTGCTGCGTGGCGTGCTGCAGTTCCGCAACGCCAACTACAAGGTCGAGCCTCGCAGCGATCTCGACGTGAACCGCCCGGTCGCGCTGGCGAGCCTGGGCCCCGCCAGCCAGTTCGTGCGCGTGGGCAGCGTGGGCACCTTCCCCACCGCGCTCACCGTGCAGCTCAATTCGATTCAGGCCACCGACACCGTGGTGACCCTGGCCTCGAGTGACCCCAACTCGATGACCGTTCCGGCCACCGTGACGGTGCCCGCAGGTCAGTTGAACGTGGCGGTGGTGCCGACTGGCGTGGCGCAGGCCGCGTCGGTGACCATCACCGCGACCCTGGGCACCAGCACCCAGACCACCGCCGTGCGGGTGCTGGGCACGACCGAAGTGCCGTCGACGGTGACGCTCTCGCCGCTCAACCCGAGCGTCGTGGGCGGCACCTCGACCACCCTGACGGTGACGCTCGACCTGCCGGCGGCCACGGGCGGCACGGTGGTGAACCTGGCGGCCACCGGCGCGCTGGGCAGCATTCCGGCCACGGTGACGGTGCCGCAGAACCAGACCCAGGCCACCTTCGCCTTCGCGGCGATGGTGGGCGCCAACGGCACGTCGACGGTGACGGCCACCCTGGGCAGCTCGATGGCGTCGGTCACGGTCACCGTGCAGGCCAGCACCGCGGCCAACCACCTGGTCATCAGCGAGTTGCAGGTTGCGGGCGCGACGGCCGGCGACGAGTTCGTCGAGCTCTACAACCCGACCAATGCGGCCATCGACATCTCGGGGTGGAAGCTGCAGTACAAGAGCGCGACTGGCGCGACCTTCGGCACCACGGTGACGGTGCCCGCGGGCAAGTCGGTCGGCCCGCACGGGTTCTTCCTCATCACCTCGATTCGCGGCACCGGCTTCTCGGGCACGGTGGCCAGCGACCTCGCCCACACCACCACGCTCAATCTGGCGGCAGCGGCGGGCCACGTGCGCATCGGCCCCGGCACGCTGACCAGCAGCCCCACCGACGTCAACGCGGTGGACACGGTGGGCTACGGTACGACCGCGAACGCGGCGGAAGGTGGCGCTCCGGCGGCCAACCCCGCGGCGAACTCGAGCATCGAGCGCAAGGCGTACTCGACCTCGACCGACATCTCGATGACCACCGGTGGCGACGCGCTGGAAGGCAACGGGCAGGACAGCGACAACAACGCGGCCGACTTCATCGTGCGGCCGGTGAGCCAGCCGCAGAACTCGTCGAGCCCGACCGAGCCGTAGTCAGGCCGTTGTGAGCGGACGCGACCGCAGCCTGAACTGGGGTGGGGTCGAGGCGCCATGCCGAGGGCGTTGAAGGCCCTCGACTCCGGGCGTTCGTGGGGCCGGCTCATTCTGTGTGCAGTCCACCACTGCGGGCTCAGAGACGTGTCGTGAGGTCATCGACCGGCGATGCCTTCACGACACGCGAGGGCGGCGACTGGGCCGTTCAGGCCTTGAACGCGCCGAGGTGCGCGGTGAGGAACTGGTCGAGCGTGCGCGCGCGGCCGAGCAGCTGCGAGACGGCGGGGGCCACGGGCGCCATGAAGCCGGCCGCGGTGGCCTGGTTCATCGCCACGTAGTCGCTGGCCAGCCATTCGGGCACGCCCGCCGAGACGACCGCGGCCTTGAACTGCTCGTGAGGCAGGTTGACGTACTTCACCGGCTTGCCAAGCAGCGAGGACAGCTTCGCGGCGACCTCGGCGTACGAGTGCGCGACGTCACCGGTCAGCGGGTAGATCTTCCCCTCGTGGCCGGGGGTGGTGAGCGCCTTGAACGCCACGCCGGCGATGTCGGCGGCGTCGATGAACGGCACCTTGCCCTCACCGCTGCTGCCGTAGATGACGCCGTCGCCCTTCACGGTCGCCGCGCTGCCGAGCAGGTTCTGCATGAAGGCGCCAGGGCGCAGAATGGTCCACGTCAGGCCGCTGGCCTGCAGGTGCGCATCGCTCTGGGCGTGCCAACGCGCGAGCTGCACCGGCGAATTCGCGTCGGCGCCGTTGACCGACAGCCGAACCACGTGGCTGACGCCGGCCTTCTTCGCCGCGTCGATGGCGTCGTCGTGCAACTTCGCGCTGCCGGGGAACGAGCCAAAGACCAGGAACGCCTTGCTGACGCCCTGCATGGCCGCGCTCACCGAGGCGGCATCGCTCAGGTCGCCCTTGAAGAGCTCGGCGTTGGCAGGCGCCTTGACCTTCGACGGGTCGCGAACGAGCAGCCGGAACTTCTCGGTGGAGCTCGCGAGCAGGGGAAGCAGGTTCTGCCCGATCTTGCCGGTGATGCCGGTGATGAGAATCATGGTGGCCTTTCGATGGAGGTTGGACGACAGGCGCAGGTAACCGCGACCCGGACCTCACGCCACCCCACCTCACCACTCACGGAGCCAGCGAGGCCCCCCACCCTGTCCCCACGGTGACGGTGGTGCGCCGGTAGTCACCGCGGAGCGCGAAGGGCCCCAGGCGGGTGGGGCGGAGCGGATCATCGGCGGGCAGCCCGAAGATCCACGCCTGGTCTTCGGTCACCGGGTCGAGCGGCGCGTCGAAGGCGGCGGTGGCCTGCACGCTGTGGGCGTCCTGCCCCGGGTCGTCGGTGCTGGCCTGCCACGAGGCGAGGTCCTGGAACACGGGCGAGCCGGTCAGGTCGGCCTCGAGGGTGCCGGTCTGTCCTTCGAAGAGCACCACGCCCAGGCCTCCGCCGCTCAGGTTCCACAGGTTCTCGTCGAAGGCGAAGGCGAGGAAGAACGGTCGCGTGTCCGGATGGAAGTCGGTGGCGATGACGACCCTGGGCGCGATGATCACGTTGTGGCGCACCACCACCCCGTTCGCCGTACCGCGGCAGGTCGAGGTGAGGAACGCGGCGCCGATCTTCGCCTGGCCGGGGTGATCATGCTGCTCGTACCCCCAGCCCCGCCCCGCCGAGAGCAGCGTGTCGTTCTCGACGGTGACGTTGCGCAGCGTACCGCTGAAGGGAGCGTCGGGGCGCTCCCACAATTCGAAGCCCGCGAGGCCGGGGTACGAGATGAGGTCGTCGCGAAAGGTGACCCCGTCCATCGTCACGTCGCCCGAGCTGACGTCCTGCGGGTCGAGGCCCGTGTCGTAGGCCTGGTGCACGCGGCAGCGCTCGACCACGACGTCGCTGCCGTCGCCGAAGACCTCGAAGCCGTTGCCCGCGCGGACGTACTGGTCGACGCCGTGGAGCTGGCTCTTGGTGCCTCCGCCGATGAACGAGACCTCGACGCCCCGCACATGGAGGTGGGCCACCGCGTGACCCTTGAGGGCGTAGTTGCCGCCGTAGCGCAGGTCCCAGTCCTCGAGGAGCACGTGCGCCTGGCCGCTGGGGTCGATCATGACGCGGTTGACCCCCGCTTCGGTGAAGGGCGGCGCGGCGTCGGGCCACACCAGGCGAACCACGCGCGCAGCGGGGTCGTAGTACGCGTCGCCGCGCGGGTTGCCAGGGCCCAGCGGGTTCTGCTTGCGCCAGGCCCAGCCGGTCATTCGCGCATCGGGCGCGTCGCTCTCGAAGAACCAGAGGTTGCCCGGGCCTTGCTCGACGCCGTCGGGTGAGCGCCCGTCATTCGCGTCGATGAAGGGCGACCAGTCGAGCGTGCGGACGCCGTTGGCGTCAGGGGCCGACCACTGGGCGGCGGTGATGGCCACCGAGCCCAAGAGCAGCGGCTTGGGGAGCGCCGGGTCGCCATACGTTCCGTAGCCGACCCAGCCCGTGTCGCTGCCATGAAGATGCACCGTCGCCTCGAGCCTGAGCACCGTGCCTCGCTTGAGCGCCACGCGGGTGTCGGGCTTCATCGACAGGTGCTGCGTACCGTTCGCGTCGAAGCGCGCGAGCGTGCGCAACGCGGTGCCCTCGGTCAGGCCGTCGTTGGAGTCGCTCCCTGATTCGGGGTCGACGAAGTACGTGTGCGCCCACGTAGTCGGCTCGGGAACGTCGGCCACCGAACGACAGCCGGCCAGCACCACCAGCAGCAACGGAACGAGGTTTCGCAGCACGAGGCTCCCTGGTCCTTCGACGATGGTCCGAAGTGGAGGACACCGCAGCCGGGAAGAACAGAGAAACGTCGTTCAGCGTACGAGGGGTGGGCACCGCGTCGACAGGACCTGACGCAGGCCGAGCCCGACAGGCCGACGACCTGGCGCAGCGATCGACGCTACGACTTCGGAACGCCGTAGACCGGCGCTTCCTTCGCGCGGAAGTTCCTCAGAATCCACCACAGCCAGGTCGCGGCGAGCAGAATGCCGGGCGCCCACCAGATGAGCCCAGTCGAGCGTGACTGCCCCTGCGAGGCGGCGTTGGTGATGGTCAGCGAGAGCGCAGGGTCGGTCGCGCGCAGCACGACGGGGAAGAGGCTCGAGACCACGGCCACCAGCACGCCCGCGATGAAGCCGCAGCCTCCGAGGAACTGGCGGCGTTGACTCCCGTTCGCCAGCGCGAGCCCCGCGCCGACCAGCGCGAGCACCACCGCGGCCCACGTCATCGGCCTCGACATGGCCTGCTCCACCACGTCCTTCGCGACCAGTCGGGTGCCGACCAGCGCTCCCACCCACGCCACCAGCGCCGCGCCCCACAGCGGCCGACGCCAGGTGCTCGCGCGTTCCGACACGGGACCCGACGCGCGCCAGGCCAGCCACGACGCGCCGTGCGCCGCGAGCACCAGCACGGTGGTCACGCCGCACCAGAGCGTGAAGGGGTCGACGACGCCCATCGGCTCGTCGCTGGCGAAGAGCGGCAAGTCGAAGAAGCCGTCGGGGCGCAGGGGCACGCCGCGCACCAGGTTGCCCAGGGCCGCGCCCATCAGCAGCGGCACCTCGAACGAGGCCAGCACGAAGAGCGTGTCGAAGAAGCTGCGCCAGAGGCGATCGTTCAGGTGACTGCGCAGCTCGAGCGCCGTGCCGCGAACGATCAGCCCCCAGACCACGAAGAGCACCGGCAGGTAGAGCCCCGAAAAGCCCGCCGCGAGCAAGCGGGGGAACGCGAGGAACATCGAGCCACCCGCGGCGAGCAGCCAGACCTCGTTGGCGTCCCACACCGGGCCGATGGCGCCGATGGACCGCTGCCGCTCGTCGTCGGTGCGGGCCACGAAGCGGTGGAGCATGCCCACGCCGAAGTCGAAGCCGTCGAGCACCGCCCAGCCCGTGAGCAGCAGCGCCACCATCCAGAACCAGAGTTCAGGCATGGGCCACCTCGTGCGTCGTCGGGCCGTGCACGACTTCCCTTGCCACGAGGAAGACGAAGGTCAGCCCCAGCACGAAGTAGAGGCCACAGAAGCCGATGAGGGTGAAGGTGACGCTCCCGGCGTGCACGGTGGGGCTCGCGCCTTCGCTCGTGCGCAACAGGCCGTAGACCAGCCAGGGCTGCCGACCCAGCTCGGCCGTCATCCACCCCGCGGTGTTGGCGATGTATGGAAAGGGGAAGGCCAGCAGCAGCGCCCAGAGCAGCGAGCGCCGTCGGGTGAGCCAGCCCTTCCACGAAAAGAGCGCCGCCACGCCCATCAGCCCGATGAAGAGCGTGCCCAGGCCGACCATCACGTGAAACGAGTAGTAGAGCAGCTCGACGTTGGTGGGCCATTGGTCGACGGGGAAGTCGTCGAGCCCCTGCACCTCGGCGCCGAAGGTTCCGAACGCGAGGAACGAGAGCACCGCCGGCACGCCGATGGGGTTGTCGAGCCGGTGCTCGGCCACGTTGGGCTGGCCGATGAGGTGAATGGTGGCGCGCGGCCCCGACTCGAAGCGGCCCTCCATCGCGGCGAGCGAGCTGGGCTGGTGCTCGGCGACCAGCTTGGCCTGGTGATCTCCGGTCGGGAAGGCGACCAGGCCGGCGGCGAGCAACCCGACCGTGGTGCCGACCCTCAAGTTCAGGCCCGCCTGCTCGGCGTGCTCGTCCCTCAAGGCCCAGAACGCGCCGACGGCGGCGACGACGAAGGACGCGGTGACCAGCGAGGCGAGCTGGTTGTGCGCGTACTGCCCCAGCGCCCAGGGGTTGAAGAGCAGCGCTTGCACACTCTCGAGCGCGAACACCCCGTCGGCGCCACGCACGTAGCCGACCGGGTGCTGCATGAAGGCGTTGGTGGTGACGATGAACACGCCCGACAGCCAACTGCCCACGAAGAGTGCCACCGAGGCCGCGAAATGCTTCTTCGGGCCCAGCTTGTCTTCACCCCACACCAACATCGCGAGGAAGGAGCTCTCGAGGAAGAAGGCGAACAGGCCTTCGAGTGCGAGCGTCTGGCCGATGACGCCGCCGGTGACTTGCGAGAAGCGCGCCCAGTTGGTGCCGAACTGGAACTCCATCGGCAGGCCGGTCACCACGCCGATGGCGAAGTTGAGCCCGAAGATACGCACCCAGAAGCGGGCGGCACGGGCGTACGGCTCGCCGTTCGGACGGAGCGCGAGCGCCTTGAGCCCCATGATGATGGCGGCCAGCCCCATCGTGAGCTGGGGGAAGAGGTAGTGGAAGACGATGGTGAAGGCGAACTGCAGCCTGTGCCAATCGAGGGCGCCATTCATGGAGATGCGCGGAGCATAACGGGGGTTGACGCGGTGCGCAGAGCTGACGAAGGGGCGCTGCTCGGGTCGATGAACGTGTCACACCACCGGGCACGGGGCGCTCCAAGCAGCATGACCCCACGAATGACCGCCGTTCTCGTCGCCTTTCTCGTCAGCGGTTGTGCCGGCGTCGCGCCCCTGCCCCGCGCTCAGGAGATTTCCGTCACGTTGCCAGCGGAAGAGCACCGGGCGCTGGTCGTGGTGCGGGTGCCGTCTCCCTGGTGGGCGGCAGACTTCCTCATCACCGGTCGGTTCATCGACACGCTCCCCGAGTACGCGCGCGCCCCGGGCCTCGAG
>CAIWFK010000565.1 GCA_903911905.1 uncultured Myxococcales bacterium | reverse complement strand
CCGAGGCCGTGCCGAAGCGCGGCGCGGTGAATTGCCAGACCCGGCTGCCCCGAAGTTCGGCGACGCGGTCCGCGAAGAGGTAGGCGACCTCGGCGGCCAGGCCCGCGGTCGCACCATCGCCGTCGGGCCGAACCAGCCCCACGCCCAGGCTGCGCGGGCCTCCGAAGACCTCGAGTCGCGTCTCGGGCAGCAGCCGGCCGCGCGCGGTCAGCCACGCACCTTCGGCCAACGCCGAGCTCGAACACAACACCACGCAGGCCAGCGCTGCCGCTCTCATCGGACCTCCACGGTGGCCGAGGGCACCGCCGCCTGCAGCGCAGCGGCGTCGATGGCGCCGTCGTGGGCCACGGTCTGGCCGAGGAAGGTGACCAGCGCACCGGTGATGGCCGCGTGCGCGTCGTCGAGGCTGGTCGACGGCGTGCAGCTCTTCAGGTCTTCGGTGGCGGCGTTGGTGAACTCGTAGTGCGTCATGCCCGGCACCACCAGCAACGCGGTGGGCGAGGGCAGCGTGTTCCACCCCGTGCGCACGTTCTCGAGCTTCGCCGAGCAATCGCTCGAGCCGGCCAGCGAGAGTGACGGGTGGCTGAAGCCCGGCAACTGCGCCGAGTCGGCGGTGTCGGGGAAGCTGGCCTCGAGCACCACCGCGCGAAAGCCGCCCTCGAGCGCCAGCTTCATCGCCACCACGCCGCCCAGGCTGTGGCCCGCGACCGCCAGGCGAGCGGGGTCGACCAACGAGGCCAGCAACGAGCTGGGAGCCGGGTTGACGAGCAGCTCGCGCGCCACCCGACCCTGGTCGATGGCGAAGAAGGCCAGCTCGAGCGGGTGCTCGGGCACGGCCACCACGTAGCCCTGGTGCGCGAGCGCGAGGGCCTGCCACGCGTAGCGCGAGGTGTCGACCAGGCCGCCCTGCACGAAGACCAGCCCCGGCAGAGAATGCTGCGTGGGCGCCCCGTGTTCATCGGCGGGGAAGAACACGTGCACCGTCACCAGGTCGGTGTCGTTGGCGCGCGCCTGAAAGTCAGCGCTGGCCACGCCGGGCTCGACCACGGTTCCATGGGTGGGAGACGGCAGCCCACACCCGGCCACGGCCAGGGCGAAGGCTGCGAAAGCAGGTCGAAGTCTTGCAGGCATGCGCAAACAGACGGTTAATGCATGGCGCGGGCGGAAGCGATTGAATCAAATGAGGTCGGGGTCGTCTGATCCACCCGAGTACTTCCACAAAGGAAAACCATGCGTCTGCCAATGAAGGGTCTGGTCGGGTTTGCGCTGCTCGGGTCTGCCTGCACGGTGCGCACCGTCGAGTATCGCGACCGCCCCGTCGTCCGCACCGTCACTGCCGCCTGCGAGCCCGGCATGGCCTGCGCCAACACCTACTACTGGGACCAGTACCGAAGCGTGTACGTGTTCTACGACGGGTACCGCTACTATGACGCGCTGGGCTCGGCCGGCACCTACCCGCTGCCTCCGCGCGACGTCGTCATCAGCTACCCGCCGTCGAGCTACGTGCCGCCCACGACCTACATCGCCGCGCCCGGCACCTATTCGCCGCCGCCCAGCTACCGGCCGCCGCCGCCCGGGTACCACCCTGGCGTGACGGTCAACAACGGCACCTACGTGCCGCCTCCGCGCAACGGCTACGTGCCGCCGTCGGGAGGGTACGTCGGTGGCGCTCCCCCTCCGCACGCCGGCGGCGTTCCCTCGTCGGGTGGCTACGTCGGCGGTGGCTCGGCGCCGCCGCCCTCGGGTGGCTACGTCGGTGGCGCGCCCCCGCCCCGTGGTGGCTCGATGCCGCCCATCAGCGGCTCGGCGCCGCCTCCCGCCGGTGGTGGTTACGTCGGCGGCTCGGTGCCGCCCCCGTCGGGTGGTGGTTATGTTCCGCCTCCCTCGGGCGGTTCGATTCCCCCGTCGGGCGGGCAGCCCGTTCCCGGCGCCGGCTCGCAGCCCCCGACCGGCTACGGCCAGCAGCCCACCACCGGCGTGAGCGCCTCACCTCCGCCTCCTGGCTCGGGCATGCAGCCGCCCACGGGCTACGGCCACCCGCCCCAGGGAGGCTTCACCCCGCCCTCGCCCACCAACAACCCGGGCTCGCCCTCACCGCAGCCAATGGGCGAACCCCGCGGTCGTGACCTGACGCCGGCGGGCATGCAGCCGCCCCACAACGCGCCGCCCTCGCAGCCCACGGTCGCGCCGGTGCACCCCAACCTCAGCGGCCCGCCCTCGGCGCCTCGCCCCGGCTCGCACTCGGCTCCCGCGCCCGTCGTCGCGCCCAGCACCCACAAGCCGCCCAAGTAGACCCGACGTTCCGCTCGCGGTCGAACCCGAAGCCCTCCGAACCCCTCGGAGGGCTTTGGTGTTTTCAGGCGCCCGACGATTCGAGTGGCCCCGCGCGCCGCTTTGCCTGAAAAGAGCGTCGTGGACCCTACGACCGCCGCCGTGCCTGCCGTCGCCGCTCCCGTCATCGACTCCGGTTCGACCGCGTGGATGCTGGCCAGCTCCGCGATGGTGCTGCTGATGGT
>CAIWFK010000564.1 GCA_903911905.1 uncultured Myxococcales bacterium | reverse complement strand
GCACCCCGCTGCCGAACGCGACGCGGAGGCGGCGCGCACGGTGGGGCTCGAGTCGTACGACACTCGCGCCCCGGGGAGTGCAACGTTTTCGGGTCGTTCGTTCCGTGAACGTTGGAGCCGACCCGTTCCGGTTCGAAACTTCACGGAACTGGCGGTCGCGACGAGGCTGCCGCCCTCACTTCGTGAGGTGCGCGCTCAGCCAGTCGGCCGCGAAGGCGATGACCTGGTCGTGCTCGGGCTCGTGCAGCAGGTCGTGCGCGAGCTCGGGCCATTCCTTGAGCTGCTTGTCGGTGCTGGCGGCGCCCCTGGCGAGTGCGCGGCTGCCTTCGATGTTGGTGACCACGTCGGCGGTGCCGTGCATGACCAGGAAGGGCAGCTTCATTTCGGGAATGCGGCCGGGCACCAGTTCGATGGTGTCGATGGTGGCGGCGGCCGAGCGCGCGGGCAGGTTCTCGTGGGTCACCAGCGGGTCCTTCAGGAACTCGGCGCGGGCTTCGGCGGTGCGCACGAAGACGCTGTCGTCCAGGGCCTGCACCTTGAGCCCCGGGGCGACGGAGCTGAAGAACCGCGCGCCGCTCTTGTCGCCGCTGGTGACGTTCGGCATCAACTGCAGCGCGGGGCCCGAGAGCACGAAGCCGTCGATCGAGGTGGCGTGGGTCGAGGCGTAGGTGAAGGTCAGCAGCCCGCCGAGCGAGTGGCCGTAGAGGAAGACGGGCAAGCCGGGGAACCTGGCGTGGGCGGCCTGTACTTCGAGGTCCAGGTCGGCCATCAGCTCGTCGAACGAGTTCCAGCGCTGGCGCGTGCCGCCCGACTGGCCGTGACCGCGCATGTCCTGGGCGAAGACCTCGAAGCCGCGCGCGGTGAGCGCGTCGACCAGCGGGGCGTAGCGGGCGCCGTGGTCGCGAAGGCCGTGCGCGATGATGACCACGCCCTTCGGCGTGCCGGTCGCCGACCATTCCTGCCGCTGCAGGCAGGTCTGGTCGGCCGCTTCCAGGCGGGAAGCGACGCGGGTCGAGGTGGGGGACGGCAGCGCTCCCACGCAGGGCAGGGTCGAGGCACAGCCGGACAGCGAGAGGGTGGTGATGGCGAGAATCGTTCTCATGGGCGCACCATGCCCGAGCCGCGCGCGCCCGCCATGGGCCAGTTGGCCTATGCGAGGGCGTCACCGCTCGTGCACCGGGTCGAGCGCTCGCCGGTCGAAAGCTCAGGCCAGCAACCCGGCCTCGGCCGCCTTGAGCGTCGCACCCGCCCGCGTGTCCACGCCCAGCTTCTCGTACACGTGAATCGTGTGGTGCTGCACGGTGCGCGCCGAGATGTCGAGCGCGCTGGCGATTTCCTTGTTGGTCAGCCCACGCGCGAGCAGCCGCAACACCTCGAGCTCGCGTTCGGTGAGCGCACTCGTTGCCGGAGCCGCCACCTTCGTGTCGATGAGCGCCTCGACGCCCGCGCGGTCCAACGCCTCGGTACGGATCAGCCGAATCGCCCCGTCGCGCGTCATCGGCCCGCGGTGCGGGCGGGCAGACTGGAGCCCCACCCACACGTCGGCCGCCGCCAGCAGCCTCGCCGTCCTCGGCAGGGCCGCATCGCGAACGCCGTCGAGGCGATCGTGATGCGCCGCCGCGATGCGCGCGATGGGCGCCAGAGGCGCTGCCGCCCGCAGCACCCGCTCGGTGAACGAGACATGCCCTCGCGCCCGCTCGCGCTCGCCGGGCCGGAACGCGCGCGGCGTCAGCCACAGCGGCGTGGGCAGCGCCACCATGCCCAGGTCGTGCAGGTGCGCGGCGAGCGTGACCTCGGTGACCTCGGCTGAGGTGAACCCCAGGTGCTTCGCCGCGCCCATCACCTTCTGCGCCACCGCGCGCGAGTGCCCCACGCCGTCGGGCAACTGCAGGTCTGCGAAGTCGCCGAACGCTGCGGCCAACGAATTCAGACTGACCAGGTTCCGCGGCCGCGCCAGCTCGAGCAGCGCCGGGTGGTGCTGCTCGAGGAACGCGCCCGGCTCACCTTCGAGCAGCTTCGAGGCCGCCTTCGCGAGCTTCGGGTCCAGTGTCTTGCCCGAGGCGTGGGTCAGCACCGCGCGCGCGTGGTCGACGCCTCCCTCGAGCCACGCCAGCACCGCCTGGTGGCTCACCTGCGCCAGCCTCGCGGGCAGCGAAATCGCGTCGCCCTCCAGGCCCTTCGGCGTGCCCTGGCCGTCGAAGCGCTCGAACACCTCGTCCAGCGCCAGTTCCACCGCCGCGCCCAGCTCGAGTCGCCTCGCCAACACCCGGGCCGCGCCGCAGGCCTCGTTGGCCCAGTTCGCCGCCAACACGTTGCGCCGGGTCACCAGCGCGCCGACGCTGGCCAACTTCCTGATCCGGCTGGTGCTCGCCTGGGTCACCGCCCGGAACACCCCCGAGGGCGTGCTCGAATCGCCCAGTTGCAGGTTCCGGCGCAGCGCGATGTCGTCTTCCACCAGGCTCGCCTCGGTCGGCGCGAAGGCCGTACAGCCCAGGTGCCTCACCAGCGCCGCCAGCGCCCCATTCCACTGGGCCGGCTGATCAGCCCCGACTGCCTGCGCCAGCCGCAGTGCCAGCACCGCCGAGAGCAGGCTCTTGTCCTCGGAAAACCCGTTGGCCAGGTCCAGAATGACCGAGAGCGCCGACAGGCAGTCGAAGCTCTCGTTTCCCGACGCCGGCAGGCTCATGAACCCCATCAATCAACCACACGTCGCGGAACTTGCACGTGGGCTGATCCCTTTGTTAAGGCCCTTTGCGCGCGTTACTGATGTCAGGTTGCGCGCAGCAGTCTGAATACCGAATCACCACTACTCACACGGGTGTGCCGGCTGCCAGGTGCCTTTGACATGGGGTCAAAGGTGGCGGCCTCGTCTGCAAGAGTGTTTCTGCTCTCGCATTCCACCCCCGTGGCGGACCAACCACGTCGTACCAGGAAGCAGAAACGAACATGAGCGAGACGCAGGAAGCACAGCAGGGCGCGACGGGCATCACCATGCGGCAGATGCTCGAGGCCGGCGTTCACTTCGGCCACCAGACCAAGCGCTGGAACCCCAAGATGAAGCCGTACATCTTCGGTGCGCGCAACGGCATCTACATCATCGACCTGCAGAAGACGGTCGTCCTCGCGCGCGCGGCGCTGCGCTTCCTGTCCGACCTGACCGGTCGCGGCGGCGCGGTGCTCTTCGTCGGCACCAAGAAGCAGGCCCAGGACGTGGTGAAGGAAGAGGCCGTGCGCTCGGGTCAGTTCTGCGTCACCAACCGCTGGCTGGGTGGCACGCTGACCAACTTCAAGACCATCAAGCAGGGCATCGACCGCCTCAAGTCCATCGAGAAGATGGCCGAGGACGGGACCTTCGAGCGCCTGCCCAAGAAGGAAGTCGCCGGCCTGCAGCGTGAGCAGGAGAAGCTGATGAAGAACCTGGGCGGCATCAAGGACCTCACCCGCCTGCCCGGCGCCATCTTCGTCATCGACCCCAAGAAGGAAGCCATCGCCGTGCACGAGGCCAACCGTCTCGGCATTCCGGTGCTCGGCCTGGTCGACACCAACTGCGATCCCCAGGGCATCGACTACGTCATCCCCGGCAACGACGACGCGATCCGCTCGATCAAGCTCTTCACCGGCAAGATCGCCGACGCGTGCATCGAGGGTGCGGCCCGGTACCGCGCCTCGGGCGCTGCTGACCGCGACGCGCAGGAAGAACGCCGACGCCACGAAGGTGGCGGTCGCGGTGGTGATGACCGCGGCGCGCGCCGCCCGCCCCGCCGTGAAGGCCGTGGCCCCGTCGTCGAGATGAAGGCCGCTCCCGAGGCCGTCATCGAGGGTGGCGAGGCTGCTGCTGCCCCCGCCGTCGCCCCCACCGCCGAGTAAGCCAAGAGGTCACGCGAACATGGCTGACATCAGCGCGAACATGGTGAAGGAGCTCCGCGAGAAGACCGGCGCGGGCATGATGGACTGCAAGAAGGCGCTCACCGAGACCGGTGGCGACTTCGCCAAGGCCGAAGAATGGCTTCGCAAGAAGGGCGTCGCTTCGGCCGCCAAGAAGGGCGCCCGCGTGGCTGCCGAAGGCCTCATCGGCCTCTCGGTGTCTGCTGACGGCAAGCTGGGCGCGATGGTCGAGGTCAACGCCGAGACCGACTTCGTGGCTCGCAATGCCGACTTCGTGAAGCTGACCGAAGGCCTGGTCAAGCACGTCGCCCAGCACAACCCCGCGAACATCGACGCGCTCCTCGCCCAGAACTACGAGGGTGGGAAGACCGTGAAGGACGCGGTCACCGAGAAGATCGCCACCATCGGCGAGAACCTCACGGTGCGCCGCTTCGCCCGCTTCCACGTCGAGAACAACGGCGTGGTCGGCAGCTACCTGCACTCGAACAACCGCGTCGCGGCCATCGTCGAAGTGCTCGGCAGCAACCACGACGAAGCGAAGAACCTGGCCAACGAGCTCGCCATGCAGACCACCGCCATGCGGCCGGCCTTCGCGACCCGTGACCAGGTCCCCGCCGACGTGCTGGCGAAGGAAAAGGAAACCTACAAGTACGAGCTGAGCAACACCTGGAAGTTCACCATCAAGGACGGTGCGCCCCGCACCGGCATCTTGCGCTCGGAAGACGCCGAGAAGGTGATGGTCGAGATTTCCGGCAAGCTCGAGAAGGTTCCGCTCACGCAGATCGTCAAGCGCGACCAGATCACCAAGCCCGAGAACATGTGGGACAAGATCATCGCCGGCAAGCTCGAGAAGTACTTCGAGAACAACTGCCTGGTCGATCAGCTCTGGGTGAAGGACGACAAGCTGAAGATCAAGGACGTCATCGCCGAGGCCGGCAAGAAGACCGGGTCGGTGCTGACGGTGGGCCGCGTGGCGCGCCTCGAGGTCGGTGAAGGCATCGAGAAGCCCAAGGAAGACCTGGCGGCTGAAGTCGCCAAGACGCTCGGCCAGGCGTAACGCCCTTCGTCGAGCAGTCAGCAGGCGGGCCCTCCGTTCGGAGCGCCCGCCTGTTTCATTTTCGCGGTTTTGTCGTGCCGGCGGCACCGGCTCGCAGTAAGGCCTGTTCTCCGCCATGACCGACACCGCGAAGACTGGCGGGTACAAGCGCATTCTCCTCAAGCTGTCGGGCGAAGCCCTGATGGGCGAGGACAAGTACGGCATTCACCCGCCCACCCTGGTGCGCCTGGCCGAAGAGGTCATGGAGCTCAAGCGCGCCGGCGTCGAGGTGGCCATCGTCATCGGCGGCGGCAACATCTTCCGCGGGGTGCAGGGCGCCACCAAGGGCATGGACCGCGCGAGCGCCGACTACATGGGCATGCTCGCCACCTGCATCAATTCGCTGGCCCTGCAGGACGCCATCGAGAAGGTCGGCGGCAGCACCCGCGTGCTCTCGGCCATCAAGATGGAACAGATTGCCGAGCCCTACATTCGCCGCCGCGCGGTGCGTCACCTGGAAAAGGGCCGCATCGTCATCTTCGCCGCCGGCACGGGCAACCCGTACTTCACCACCGACACCGCGGCCTCGCTGCGGGCGATGGAAATCAACGCCGACGTCATCTTGAAGGCCACCAAGGTCGACGGCGTCTACGACGCCGACCCCAAGAAGAACCCCGAGGCCAAGCGCTTCCGCTCGCTGACCTACATGGACGTGCTCAAGCGCCAGCTCAACGTGATGGACTCGACCGCCATCTCGCTGTGCATGGACAATTCGTTGCCCATCGTGGTCTTCGACATGACGAACCGGGGCAACATCGTGCGAGCGGTGCTGCACCCCGGCGAAATCGGAACCGTCGTCGGCACGAAGGAAACGGTGCTCGCGTAGTGTTTCGAACCAGACAGACCGAAAGGACGTTCCATGGCCGCCCATGACGATGCAGTGAAGCACCTGAGTGATTCGATCAAGCGCACCATCGACGCGCTCAAGCAGCAGATGACCAAGATTCGCACCGGGCGCGCCAACACGGCCATGCTCGACAACGTGCGCGTCGATTACTACGGCACCCCGACCCCGCTGGCCCAGTGCGCCGCCATCGCGGTCCCCGAGCCCCGCCTCATCACCGTCAAGCCGTGGGACAAGAGCATCATTCGCGACATCGAGAAGGCCCTGCTCGAGGCCAACCTGGGCTTCACCCCCCAGAACGACGGCGAAGTCATTCGCCTGCCCATTCCGCCGTTGACCGAGCAGCGCCGCAAGGACATCGCCAAGCAGGTCAAGGCCGCGGGCGAAGACCACAAGGTCGCCGTGCGCAACGAGCGCCGTGACGCCAACGAGAAGCTCAAGACCCTGCTCAAGGACAAGGTCATCACCGAAGACGACAACAAGCGGGCGCAGGAAAAGGTGCAGAAGGAAACCGACACCGGCATCAAGGACATCGACGACGTGGTGGCCCGCAAGGAAAAGGAAGTCCTCGAAGTCTGAGGGCGCCGGCCATGCAGGTGCTCGTCGCCGAGCCGTCGGCGCCCATCTCGAACGCGCTCAAGAAGTTCCTCGACGGCGTCGCCGAGGTGCAGGTGGTGCACTTCGTCGACGAGGCCGTGGCGGCGCTGCGCGCGCGGGTTCCCGACGTGGTCATCGCTTCGGTGTCGGGCACGTTCGACGGCGAGGTGCTCTGCAGCCAGGTGCGCAAGCAGTTGCCCGACGTGGGCGTGGTGCTGGTCTTTCCGCCTGGCGACTTCGAGACGGCGCCCAAGCGCGCCGAGGCCGCCCATGCCGACGCCTTCGTGGTGGGGCCGCTCAAGAAGCACGCGGTGCTCTCGGCGGTGCGCGCGTGCCGGCTGCTGCGGGAATTGCGGGTGCGGCTGCGCGAGGTCGCCACCGAAGGGCAGAAGCTGGCCGAGCGGCTCAAGGCCCTGCCGCCGCGCTCGAAGGTCGGTGCGGGTGGCGTCAACACCGCCGACGAGGCCTTCTTCAAGAAGTACATGCTGCTCGAGGTCAAACGCAGCAAGCGCTACCAGTACCCGGTGGCCCTGCTCATCGTCGGGCTCGACGAGCTCGACGCGCACCTCAAGCTGGGCGGCACGCCCGGTGACCAGCGCGGCGTCATCTTGAAGGAAGCGTTGAGCGCCATCAGCGAGCTTCTTCGCGACATCGACATCGCGATGACCTTCGCCGAGGACAAGTTCATCGTCTTCCTGCCGCACACGCCGCGCGCCGGAGCGCTGGTGGTGGGCAAGCGCATCATCGAGCGGCTGGGGCGCCTGGCGTCGTTCGAGGCGGGCACCGCGTCGGTGGGCCTGGCGTCGTTCGACCCGCGCACCGACGTGAAGGAATCGGTCAGCTTCGGCGGGCTCGTGCGCCAGGCCAGCGAGCTGCTCAAGAAGGCGCAGGGCGAGGGCGGCGATCGCGTCGAGGTGCTGCCGGGTGGCGAGGGCGACGTGGCCGCGCCGAAGAAGAAGAACCGCATCTCGATGGGGTAGGTCGCCGGGTCACGCTTTCAGTCGACGGCCGCACCGCGTACCCCGAGGCGCTCGACGATGCCCTTGAGCGTGGTGAGCAGCGACGCGTGCTGCGCCGGGTCGAGGTGGCCGAAGGCCTCGGCGTCGTTCTGGTCGGCCAGCGCCGCGAGCAGTGGCACCAACCGTCTGCCGGCAGCCCTCAGGCCGAGGACCTGCGCGCGGCTGTCGCGAACGTCGTCGTGCACCGAGACCAGGTCCTTGGCCACCAACCGGTCGACCAGCTTCGAGACCGCGCCGCGGCTCAGCCCCAGCGTCATCGCGAGCCTGCTGGGCTTGATGCCGTCTTCGGT
The DNA here is from genome assembly GCA_903911905.1 of uncultured Myxococcales bacterium. GTDB lineage: Bacteria > Myxococcota > Myxococcia > Myxococcales > Myxococcaceae > Xiheilimnobacterium > Xiheilimnobacterium phototrophicum. The sequence goes on along the minus strand of CAIWFK010000564.1, from coordinate 4,597 downwards.
GAACAGGGCGCGCAGCACCACCCACTCGGCGACCGTGACGCCGTGCGCTTCGACCTTCACCTTGAAGCCGTGCGAGACGTGGTTCGACACCACGCGCAACCAGTACCCAAGGTGGGTGTCGAGCGCGCTGACCGCTTCACTGGGGGAAGTGTTCGACATGGGTCTCCGCGGTGCGGCCGAAGTAGACGACGCGCTTGCCGAGGAACGAGACCATGTACCCCGCGCACCCTGCTGCCTGCACCTTCGCGCAGAAGCCGGCGTAGGTGTAGCCGGGGGCCTGGGTCTGCGCCTCGCGCACCGCGCGCTCGACTTCGCTGGCGTGGAACGCGGGGGCCACCGTCGCGTGGGACGCCGGCAAGGCCAGTTGCACGCTCGGCTCGCTGGCGTGGAAGTAGGTCGACGTGCCTCGGCGGTAATCGACGTCGTACCCCTCGAATCCCGAGGCCAGCAGCGTGCGAATGAACACCCGCTGCCCGAGCAGCAGCTCTCGCGGGTCTACCCGGTGCAACGGTTGCCCTCGAGCGCCCTCCGCGTGCGCGCGGGTGACCATGGTGCGTCGGCGCAACGTGGGCTTCGAGTCGTCACCGTGGCCGACGGGGCGTACCTGGCTTCGCTCACCCTCGACACCCACTCGGCGCAGCCCCGGTCACAGCCGGCCTTCGCGTTGCAATCGTGCGGCGACGGCCCGAATCTGCGCCACCCCACGCGAGAGCGATGCCTCGTTGGTGTGCACCGAATGTGAGCCCAGCACCAGCGGGTGCTCGTGCCTCTGCCCGGTGCCGACCAGCACCCGCGACGGTTCGAGCGCTTCCAGGTGCACGGGCGCCGGCGATTCTTCGAGCACCACCAGCTCGCGCGAGATCGGCTGGCCCTCGACCTTCACCCGCCCGCCGTAGACGAAGGCCCAGGCCACCGTCTGCCCCGCAGGCGGAGTGAAGACCCACGCTTCGCCCGCGGCCAGCACCACGTCGAGGTACGTGACCGGCGAAGGGGCCGGTATGGGGTTGGCCTTGCCGCCGTATTCGCCCAGCAGCACGCGCACGTTGCCGACCTGGGGGACCGCTTCGGGAGGCAGGTAGCGGCCTTCGGGCGGCCCGTCTTCCACGCCGGGCGGCAGCGAGAGCCACAACTGAAACCCGTGGGCGATGGGCGCATGCGGGTGCAGCTTCGCCTGGTGCCAGGTGCCGCCGCCGGCGCGCATCCATTCCAGCCCGGTCGCGCGCACCAGGCCCTTCTGCCCGGCGGTGTCTTCGTATTCGACGTCGGCGTTCAGTTGGTAGGTGAGGGTGGCGATGCCCGAATGCGGGTGGAACCCGAAGCCCGCGCCGGCCGGCACCGCGCCCCGCAGCTCGTCGAGGAAGACGAAGGGCTTGAGCGCTTCGCCCAGGTCGCCTGGGCTGACCAGGCGCCGAATGAAGCCGTGCTGCTGACCTTCGTGCCGCGAGACGATGGAGCGTGTCATGGGCCCCAAGCGTAACCACCGCCCCGGCGCCCGCGAGGTGGGCCCGGTGAGCAGGTCTGTTCCACCCATGGGCCACCGGGTACCTGCTACGGTCGCTGTCTGGGGTACGACGTCAAGACCGAAACGGTGCACGCGTGCGGCGCTGATCTCCAGCTTCGTTCGTTGATCGATCGACAACAGTTCTTCGACCCCGACCGGCTCGCCGAGCTCGAAGGCATTTCGGAAGCCGCCTGGCCGCTCTTCGGCGTGCTCTGGCCGTCGGCGCGGGTGCTGGCGCTGGAAATGACCACCCTCGCGCTGTCGGGTCAGCGCATTCTCGAGGTCGGCTGCGGCCTGGCGCTGGCCAGCCTGGTGCTGCACCGCCGCGAAGGCGACGTCACCGGCAGCGACTGCCACCCGCTGGTGCCGGCCTTCCTGGCCCACAACCTCGAACTCAATGCGCTGGGCGCCATGCCCTACGAGCGCGCCAACTGGGGCCGCACCAACCCGGACCTCGGCCGCTTCGACCTCATCATCGGCAGCGACGTGCTCTACGAAGCGGGGCAGCCCGGCGTGCTCTCGCGCTTCATCGACGAGCACCTCGAGCGCGACGGCCGGGTGATGTTGGTCGACCCCAACCGCCGTCAGCGCGCCCGCTTCAGCCGCGACATGGAAGACCGGGGCTTCGGCCTTCAGTCGACGAGCGTGCGCGCCGCACCCGGGCTCGACGAGCGATACCGCGGGCGCCTGCTCGAATACGAGCGCTGAGGCACGGCTACTTCCCAGCGCGTCGGCGTCGCACGGCCAGCAGGCCCAGCATCGCCATCGGCAGCAGCGGGTCGACGGTGTTGCAGTTGCAGCCGCCAGCCTTGGTCGAGCTGCCTCCGCCGCCGGTGCCCGAACCACCGCCCAGGCCCGAGCCACCACCCGTCCCGGAACCACCGGTCCCCGAACCACCGCCGGTGCCCGAACCGCCACCCGTCGCCGAGCCACCGCCGGTGTTCCCACCCGCGATGGTGATGACGCATTCGGTCCACGACGTGACGTTGACGCCGTCATTCGCCCGCACGCGCAGCCGGTAGCTCGAGCCCGGGGTCCATGCCACGCCGTTGAGCGTCACGGTGGTGTCGGTGGTGCCCACCTGCATGAAGGTGTGGTCGAAGAGCGGCGTCGCGGTGTTCGGGTCGTCGTTGGCGTTGAAGACCTTCACTTCGAGGGTGATGGGGTCGAGCTCGATGTCGACGACGTTGGGCACCACGAACGAGGCGGGGCCCGAGGCCAGCGTCAGCCCACTGCTGCCGCACGAGGCCAGCGGGGCACCGAGCGTGGGCACGGGAGGCGTCAGGTCGGCCTTCACGCTGAAGGCGTTGGTGTTGCTGTGCGGGGTCACGCCGCCGCGTGCGTCGGTCGCGGTCACGCGGGCGAAGTACGAGCCGCCCCACATCAGGTCTTGCGTCACGGTCCACATGGTGACGGACCCGACCTGGGTGGGCACCGCGGGGCTGGTCACCACCACGTGGGTGAAGGCCACGTCGGTCGCGACCTCGAACTTCAGCGTCACCGCGTCGCCCTCGGGGTCGATGGGGTTGGTCGACTCGAGCGTGGGGCGCTTGACCATCACCGTCTCGCCATCGGCGGGCTTGTTCAGCACCGGCGTGGTCGGCGGGTCGTTGATGGAATCGACGAAGAAGGCCCACGGGTCGGTCCACGCGCTGTAGCCGTTGGTGCCCGACCCATCGTTGGCGCGCACCCGCCAGAAGACCCAGGCGTTCTCGGGCAGCGGGGTGGTGGTGGTCGACAAGGTGACCGTGGGGGCCGGCGCGCCGCCGTCGGGGTTCCAGCCGCCGTCCACGCCCACCACCGAGCCGGTGAGCAGGCCGGCGTCGAAGGTCAGGCCCGCGTCCCAACTGAGCTCGAAGTCGTAGCGCAGCGTGGTCTCGTCGGGGTCGGTGCCCTCGAGGCAGGTGAGGTCGGGCGTGCGGGTCGCCAGGGTCACCCCGGAATCGGGCGTCAGCAGCGAGGGCAGCGTCGGGGGCAGGTTCACGGCAGTCACCTCGACGATGACCTGCACGGTGCGGGTGAACTCGTTGTCGTGCACGCTGGCCAGGAAGGTGTACGGGCTGCCACGCGCCGCGGTCTGCGAGGCGGTCCACACGAACTGGGCGGTGCCCGCCGCGACGTTGAGCGTATTGCCGACCGTCAGGTGGTTGGCCGAGTCACGCAGCTCGAGCACGCCGCCCGCCAGGTTGCCGTCGGGGTCGCTGAAGGCCACGTCGAGCGTCAACGTGTCGCCCTCGGCGATGGTCAACTTCTGCGGAGGCACCGGCGCCGGCAGCATCGAATGCGCGACCGTGACCACCGGAGGGCGGTTGCCCATGGCCACGCTCAACCGGTACGGCCCGGCCGAGCTCTGCCCCTGGCCGGCCCACGCGGTGTCGCCATAGGTGGTGACCGACACGCACGCGCGGGTGTCGGCGGTGATGACGCCGGTGTCGATGAGCGCGTCGAGCGAGAGCGGCCCCGAATCGTCGTCCTGGGTGACCAGGCTGGCCACCGGGGTGGTGACCCAGAAGCCGATGACCGGGTCGACCCATGGGTGCTCGACCACGGTGGCGTTCTCGAGCGTGAGGGTGCCCTGCGCCGAAATGAGGAAGCGGTCGGTGGCGTGGGCGTCGAAGCAGTAGAAGTCGACGTCGCCCGAATTGCGCGGCCCGATGACGCCGTTGACGGTGGTCGGCGTGCCCTGCACGGGCGCGGCGATGCCGGTGCCCGCGGTGATGACGTTGTTGGGCTCGTTCGAGTCGACGATGGCGGCGGGCAGCGCGACGTTGGCGATGACCGGCGCCGCCGACGGCGTCACGCCGATGCTCGGCTGCAGCGCGTCGCCCATCACGTAGTTCGGGTCGTGCAGAATCAGGCGGGTGGTGCCCGGCACCAGCCCACGCATCGAGAACAGGCCGAGGTGTGGGTCGGGCTGGGTGGTGTCGTTGTGGTGGATGCGGCGGTCGGCCATCAACTCGGCGCGCGCCTGCAGGCCGGCGGTGGCGGTGCCATTGACCGTCGCTACGCCGTCGAAGCCGCCGTTGTGCTGCAGCGCGATGTTGATGCCCACCAGCACGTCGGCGGCGCTCAGCACCAGCACCTGCGCGTCCTGCG
>CAIWFK010000563.1 GCA_903911905.1 uncultured Myxococcales bacterium | reverse complement strand
GACGCCAACCTCTCCGGCCACACCTACCCCGACCAGAGCCTGTACCCGGCCAACTCGGTGCCGCAGGTGGTCCGCCGGATCAACAACGCGCTGCTGCGCGCTGATGAGATCGCCAAGGTCGAGGGCGATACCTCGATCGACAACTGGCTGGTGCCGATCGTCGCCGACGGCGAAGCGGGCTTCGGTGGCGCGCTGAACGTCTATGAGTTGCAGAAGGCGATGATCGCCGCCGGTGTCGCCGGCTCGCACTGGGAAGACCAGCTGGCCTCGGAGAAGAAGTGCGGTCACCTCGGTGGCAAGGTGCTGATCCCGACCCAGCAGCACATCCGCACCCTGACCTCGGCCCGGCTCGCCGCGGACGTCGCCGACGTCCCGACGGTCGTCATCGCCCGCACCGACGCCGAGGCCGCCACCCTGATCACCTCCGACGTCGATGAGCGCGATCAGCCGTTCGTCACCGGCGAGCGCACCTCCGAGGGCTTCTACCACGTGCGCAACGGCCTCGAGCCGTGCATCGCCCGCGCGAAGGCCTACGCGCCGTACTCGGACCTGATCTGGATGGAGACCGGCACCCCGGACCTCGAACTGGCGGCTAAGTTCGCCGAGGGCGTCAAGGCCGAGTTCCCCGACCAGCTGCTGGCGTACAACTGCTCGCCGTCGTTCAACTGGAAGAAGAACCTCGACGAGGCGACCATCGCCAAGTTCCAGCGTGAGCTCGGCGCCATGGGGTACAAGTTCCAGTTCGTCACGCTCGCCGGGTTCCACTCGCTCAACTTCGGCATGTTCGAGCTGGCTTCGCAGTACCGCGAGTCGGGCATGGCCGCGTACAGCCACATGCAGCAGGCCGAGTTCGCGGCCGAGAAGCACGGCTACACCGCGACGCGGCACCAGCGGGAAGTGGGCACCGGGTACTTCGACCAGGTCGCCGAGGTCATCTCGGGCGGCACGTCGTCGACCAAGGCGCTGGCCGACTCGACCGAGAAGCACCAGTTCTGAAGCGGTCGCTGAGGCAGGGAAGGCCCCGGTTCAACGCCGGGGCTTTTTCGTTGGTCGAGGAAAAGCGCTCCGAGGTGGCGGTGTGGCTCGTCGACGTTCGCTCGAGGGGATCGGGCCCGGTCGGCATGCCCCCTTTGGGCTGTTCCAGGCGCCGGAGTTCCACTGCCGGTGCGCTGCTCAGGTCAGGTTGCCCAACGGCCCGGTGCAGAACTCTGGCGCGCCGTAGGTGCTGAGGTTCCCGCCGAACCCGTTGATGATCGACACCAGCAGGTTGTTGTGGAACTGGCTCGACCACTGCACGTACCGCCCCATGCGGAATCCGGCGCCGTGGCCCGCGAGCAGGAAGGGCATGTTGTCGTGCGCGTGCACGTTGCCGCGCGAGACGTCACTGCCCCAGAACAGCAGCGAGTTGTCGAGCCCGGTGCTGCCGTCGGCCTCGGTGATGCCCTTGAGCTCGGTGAGCACGTTGGCCAGCACCGTGGCCTGCCAGGTGTCTCGAACACCGACCTGCGCGCGCGCCGGGTCGGCGTCGGAATAGTGGGTCAGGTTGTGAATGTCGCTGGTGATGTTCAGGTGCGGCATGGCGATGTGGTTCATCGCGTCGCTGAACATGATGGTCGCCACCCGCGTCAGGTCGCAGCGGAAGGCCACCATCATCAGGTCCAGTTGCAACTGGGCCACGACCGGAATCTGGGCCTCGGTGTCGTAGACCACCATGCCAGGATCGTTGGGCTGCGCGCAGGTGCCGGGCGGCAGGGCGGTCAACCGGTTCTCGAGCTCGCGAATGATGGTGGCGTGCGCGTCGAGCTTCGCCTTGTCGGCGCTGCTGACCCGCTTCTTGAGCGCCGCCAACTGGTGCTGCACCGAATCGAGCACCGAGCGTCGCTGGGCCCGCAGCTTGTCCAGGTCGGTCTGGGGAATGCCCGAGTCCATGAACAGCGTCTTGAAGGTCAGGCGCGGGTCGTTCTGCGGCAGGAGCGGCAGGTTGGCGCCCGCGTAGCTGATCACCCCCGCCACGTTGGGCAGCAGCGCGTGCACGCCCAACTGCAACGACGCATAGCGGGTCCCCCGTGCCGATGAGCGGCACCAGGGTCTGATCGATCGACGGGCCCAGCGCGTACCCGGCGCGGCTGCCGTCGTTGCCCACGAAGTTGCCGGTGTCGAGGTGCGCGCCGGTCAGGAACGCGCCCACGCCGCGCTGGTGCTGTTCGCCCTGGCCCAGCACCGCCACCGACATGTCGAGGCCGCTGGTGAGCATGAGGTCGTCCTTGAACGGCACCAGCGGCTGGTGAATCGGCCCCAGGGTGAACGAGGTCTCGCTCGTCACGTTGGTGGGGAACCAGTTGGGCGTGAAGACCCCGTTCGGGTGGTACACGCCGATGAACCGTTTGGGCGCGGTGGGGCCGGCGTGCGCGGTACGGGGCGCGAGCGCTTCGAGCGCCGGCAACCCGACCATGATGCCGCCCGCGCCCCGCAGGAAGTGACGTCGGGAGAGCTTCAGGTTCACGGCGTCATCTCCGGGTTCGCGTTGCGCCGGAAGGCGTCGGTCTGCACGATCGCCAGCATCAGTTGCTTGAAGTTGCCGCCCGACTTCATGAACGCATCACCGATCTTCTGCGAGGTGCACGCGTCGGCCGCGGTCAGCTCACGACCGAGCGCGAAGCGTTGGAACTGGCTGGCCATGCAGTCGTGCACCTGGCGACTGCCCACCAACACGTCTTCGAGCGCGGGCAGGCCGTCCACCGGCACCACCAGGCTCTGGTCGCGCGCGCTGATGATGCCGCCCGTCGCGTCGATGGTCTGGCCGTTCTCGGTGTCGCGCCACACGCCCATGCCGTCGTAGTGCTCGAACACGAAGCCTGGCGGGTCGATGAACTGGTGGCACCCGTTGCAGCCCGGGTCCTTCACGTGGTTGTCGAAGCGGGCGCGCGTGGTCAGGCTGACCGAAGGCGCCGGCGGCACGATGGGCACGCCCGCGGGCGGCGGGGGCGGTGGCTGGCACATCAACTGGTTGAGCACGAACACCCCGCGGCGCACCGGCGAGCTGCTGTCAGGCAACGACTTGAAGGCCAGGAAGCCCGGCTGCGCCAACAGCCCGCGCCGCTGGGTGCCCGGCAGCTCGGTGCGCACGAAGTCGGCGCTCGGCGCCGTCACCCCGTACGGGTTCATCAGGTTGTTCGAGAACAGCACGTTCGAGGTCAGCAGCCCCTTCAAGGTGCCGTCCTTCGTGAGCGAGTCGGCCATGAACAGCTCGAGCGACCTGCGCCAGGCGGCCGCGAGGTCGTGCGAGAAGTTCGGGTACACCGCGGTGTTCTTCTCGGTGGTCTGCACGCCGTCCAGGTACAGCCACAGCGAGAGCACCCGCATGATGCCGTCGTTGGCGCGCGGGTCGGCCAGCATGCGCGTGGCCTGCGCGGTCAGCCCTTCGGGCGTGTCGAGCCCGCCATTCTGGGCTGCGGCCAGCAGGGTGTCGTCGGGCGTGGTGGCCCACAGAAAGTACGAGAGCCGGGTCGCCAGCTCGTAACCCGAGAGCGTGACGATGGCGGTCGGCACCGGCGCCTGGGGCGTCTCGTCGCGGTACAGGAACTGCGGCGACTGCAGCACCGATTGCAACGTCCACTTCACTGCGGTGTCGAAGTCGTTCGAGGCCTGCGCGGTGTTGAAGAGCACCTGCAGGTCGGTGCGCTCCTCGACGGTCAACGGCCGGCGGTAGGCCTTGAGCCCGAAGCCGTCGATGAACAGGTTGGCGCACGCCGAATCGGTGCCGCTGCAGGGCACCACCAGCGACTTGCGGTTGGTGACCACGTCGGTCGACAGCGCTTCGGCCGCGCTCACGTAGGCCTGGGCGCCATCGGCGCTGACCACCAGCAGGGCCGCGTTGTTGTCGAGCCCGTTGCTCAAGGGCTCGCGCGGAAAGTTGGTCGACGCGGGGCGGGTGGTGTCACCCAGCAGATCGCGCACGGTGTTGTCGTATTCGATGCGCGTGAGCAGCCGCAGCGGCGTACCGACGGTCACCGACTCGCTGGCGCACTCGTTCGCGCCGCCGTCGGTGTCGGCAGGAGGAGGGGTCGTGCCGGTCTTCGGGCAGGCGCTCAGCGCGAGCACCGCGAGGGCCGACAACAGGGGCTTCATCGAATGCATGGGCAGGACCCACCTTGCCAGCACGAATCATGCTGGGTCAAAGCCTTGCGGAAGATCAGCGGTTTTGCGCCCCGGGGCGTTTGGGGGCAGGGCAGGCCGGTCGCGGGCGTGACGGACTTCGGTCAGTCTCACGGCGCTTGCACGTCACCGGTACATGGTCCAAAAGACCCGCCGACATCACGGGGTGTAGCGCAGTCTGGTAGCGCGTCTGCCTTGGGCGCAGAAGGTCGTCGGTTCGAATCCGGCCACCCCGACAAGCCGCTCGAGAACCTCGAACGGCAGCGCAGCCAGCGCCAGGTCCATCAG
>CAIWFK010000562.1 GCA_903911905.1 uncultured Myxococcales bacterium | reverse complement strand
GACCAGCGACGAGCTGCGGCGGCGCACGCGGGTGAAGGTCGACGACTTCGAGAAGGCGCTCGAGAAGCTGTGGATTCACGGCGGCGTGCGCGGGGTGACCGAAGATCGACTGACGCGGGGCCACGACGACTGGCCGGTGCCGTACCAGGCGCAGCGCGAGCAGCGGGTGGAGCAGTTGGCGCTGATGGCGAAGTTCGCAGAAGGCAACCGCTGCCGAATGCTGTCGCTGGTGCGGCATTTCGGCGACCAGGCCGATTCGGGGAAGGCCTGCGGGCGGTGCGACGTGTGTGCTCCCGAGGCGTGCATCGCGGCGCGGTTCGAGGCGCCGACGGCGGCCGAGGTGACGGTGATGGCCGAGCTGCTGGCGCGGTGCGTGGCGATGCCGGGCGTGGCGAGCGGGCGGCTGTGTCGCGAGCTGTTGGGCGAGGCGCCCGAGGCGCGCAACCGGTTCGAGCGGTTGGTGGGCGGGCTGACCCGCGCGGGGCAGGTGCGGCAGGAAGAGACGACCTTCGAGAAGGACGGCAAGCGCATTCCGTACACCAGGCTGTACGCGGTCGGGCGGCCGGACCCGCGGCGGGCGAGGTTGACGCCGCCACCGCTGCCGGTGCCGGCGAGGGAACGGGGGCGAGGGAAGCCGCGGGGCACGCGCAAGTCGCGTCGGCCGCCACGCACGCCGGGCGTCGAGCTGCCGTCGACGGGCCGCAATGCGGCGTTGGTCGAGACGTTGCGCGCGTGGCGACTGCAGGAAGCGAAGCGGCGGCGGGTGCCGGCGTTCCGGGTGTTGACCAACCGGGCGTTGCTGGCGGTGGCCGAGGCGCGACCGACGAGCGCGGCGGAATTGCGCGGGCTCAAGGGGTTGGGGCCCAAGGTCGTGAAGGACTCGGGGCCGGCGTTGATCGCACTGTGTACGAAGGCCGGTTGAAGGGGCGGCGACGCAGCAAACCGGGCTGACGTGACGATGAGCCCCGGTGGCCCGTGGCACTTTCGCCTTTTCTGGCCGCACCGGAGTGTTCATGAGTGTCGGTTCCATCAAGCAGTCAGCAGCCGTCGCACCGCCCCCGAAGTCCGAGCCGAAGGCAGAGGCCCAGAAGGTGGCCTCGGTGCCGCAAGAGAAGGTGTCGATCTCGCAGGCGGCGAAGGCGCACGTCGACGCAGATCACGACGGCGACTGACGTTTCCGTCAGGCCAGCAGGTTGCTGAAGAACCCCTCCCGTCGCCCGAACGCCGAGCTTCGAGCCGCGCAAGGAAGAGGCCCGCGGCAATATTGGTCGATATTTCAAGGGCCTCTGACGCAGCCCGGCGACGAAGATTCGGCGTTCTGGCGACGGGAGGGGTTTTTCAGCAGCCTGCCAGGACGAGCCGTGAGGGGCGGGGGCGAGGTGATGGCGAGCGCCGTCAGCTCGCCCCGGTCGCGCACCGAGACGAACACCGCAGCGAAGTCCGGCTCGCAGGCGCGAAGGTGGCGACTGATCGACGAGAAGAGATGGAAGCGGTACGTCGTCACCGCCGAATCGGCGGCATGGGCATGAACCGCCCCATCATGTCGTTGGTCACGTTGAACGCGAAATTGAACCGAATCGCCCCCTGCTGCACCAGTCCCGCGGGCGGGTTCGGAAACGGCTGCGCCTTCTCGAACGCATGCACCGCTTCGACGTCGAGCCAATCGAGCCCGCTCGACTTGCTCACCGCCGCGTCGGCCAGCGTGCCATCGGGCCGCAAGGTGATGAACAGCACCGTGGTGCGATCGAGCGCGCTCTGATCGCCGTGGCGGCGCAGCGTGGAGTTCGGGTCCCACTTCGCCGACACCGCCTGCTTCATGCGGTTGAAGAACGACGCGTACTTGAACTCCCGGGTGTTGAGCGCGGTGCTCTCGCCCGCCGCCACGTCGCGGAGGTCGTCGTTCGGCGCCCCACCACCGCTCTCGGCCGCGTCGCCCGATCTCGCGGTGTTCGCCTCACCCGCTTCCACGCCCGGTCGCTGGGTGGACTCCTGCGCCTCGGCCAGGACTGGCCGCTGGGGTTGATCGAGAAGGTTGAAGCGGGGCGTCAGGCCGCCGAGAAAGCGCTGCGGCTCGGGCGGCGGAGGGGCCGCCGACGACTGCTGCCGCTCGGCCTTCTGCGGAGCGCCCTTCGCGGTGGGCATCAGCTCGGGGTGCGCGGTGTTCTTCGCGGTCGCCACGCTGTACTGGTTGGTCTGCTCGCGAGCCCGCGTTTCCTTCTTCACCCGGTTGTTGGTCTCGGCCAGGTACTTCGATTCGGTGGGCACCTGATCATTGCCCCGGGCGGTGTCGACCACCTGACCGGACATCGGTCTCTGCGGACGCTCCTCGACCGGGGCGGTGCGGCCCCGGTTCGACGACCACTGCTTCGAGTTCACGTAATGGAACGAGATGGGCTGCGGCTTGCGCTCGGCGGCCTTCCTGGCCGGCCGATTCGCCGACGAGACCAGCACGAACAGCGCCACGAAGCTGGCCTGCACCAACACGGCCAGCGGCACGGCGAGGGCGTACCGACCCCAGTGACTGTTGGCTTGCTTGCCGAGAACCACGCCCCCGACGCTTAGGAGGTTCCTCGGGCCGCGTCAAAGCGCGGAATTGACTCGGCGGGCCCGGGTGAAATGGTGCGGCAGAATTCCCCACTCACCAGGAGTCGCCATGGAACAGACGAAGGAAACGAAGCTGGGTCGTCGTGAAGCGCTGCAGCTCTTCGGCGTCGGCGCCAGCCTGCTCGCGCTCGAGGCCTGCACCAAGGAAACGCCGGCCCCCATCGCCGCCAAGCCGGTCGAGCCGCCCAGGCCGGTGGAAGCGCCGAAGCCCGCGCCCGAAGCGGCCAAGCCCGCCGAAGCCGCCAAGCCGGCCGAAGCCGTTGCCGAGGCCAAGCCGGCCGACGGCCTGGACTGCACCGCCAAGGCGCCCATCGACGACGCCTCGGCGGGCCTGCGCAAGGCGCTGCAGTACAAGGAAGCCGCTGCCGACCCGGGCAAGGTCTGCTCGAAGTGCGCGCAGTACGAAGCGGCCAGGTACGACGCCTGCGGTGGTTGCAAGCTCTTCACCGGCGCGGTCAACCCCAACGGCGGCTGTCTGAGCTTCGCCCCGAAGGCCTGAAACCGAAGCCTCGACGCGCTGGAGCGATGATCTCACTCCAGCGTGACGAGCCTCGCGTACGAGTCGTAGCGGGTCTGAATTTCGCTCACGTAGTTCACGCTCTCGGTGGCGCGGAAGTACCCGTGCCGGGCTCGCTTGGCGACGTCGGGCTTCATCAGTTCGAGCATGGCCTTCTCGACGTTCTTGAACCACTTGTTGGGGTCCAGCTTCAGGTCGGCGGCCAGGCGTCGCGCGTCGAACACGTGCCCCGGCCCGCAATTGTACGCGGCGAGCGCAAAGCGCAGCCGATCCTTTTCCTTCACCTCGGGGCCGTCGAACATCTTGGCGTAGCGCTGCAGCAACATCACCCCGGCCTTCACGCCCTGATCGGGGTCGGTGACGTCGGCGACCTTGAGGTCCTTCGCGGTGCCCGGCATCACCTGCATCAGCCCCAGCGCGCCGACCCAACTGCGCGCCTTCGGGTCGAAGTGCGACTCCTGGTACATCTGGGCCAGCGCCAGCCGCCAGTCGAGCTCGTAGGTCTTGCCGTACTTCTTCGCCAGGTCGTCCCACTTCGAGATGTGGCCGTCGACGTCGCTGCGATCGTCTCCGGCGGCCTCGGCCATCTGGCGCGGGCTCTTGAAGTACTTGTTGACCGTCATGTTGTAGAAGAGCCCCTGGTAGTTCTTCTTGATCCACCCGTTGAGCGCGGCCTGCAGCTTCGGCTGATCGGGTCGAAGCATCCACCCCAGGTCGCGCACGTCACCCAGCGGCCCCACCACGCGCAGCTTCTTGGCGTAGCTCTGCTCGACCTCGACGATGTTCGAGTCGGCGACGGTGGCCAGGCACTTGCCCGAATTGACCCCGTCGAGCAGGTCTTCGGTCTCGACGTCTTCGGGGGCGAGGTCGAGCTCGAAGCCCGCCTCGGCCTTCAGCTTCGAGAGCGTCTCGAAGTAGCTCGACGAGCGCCGCACGGTGATCTTCTTGCCCTTGAGATCGGCGAGCGAGCGGGTGGTCTTGTCGCTGGCCGGCACCACCAGCAGCTCGCTGACGTGCGAGTACGGGTCGGTGAAGGCGAAGGTCTTCTTGCGTTCCTCGGTGATGGTCAGACCCGCGGCGGCCACGTCGGCCCGGCCCTCGGTGAGGAACGAGCCAATCGATTCGCGGTCGGGTGCGACCACCACCTCGAGCCGCACCTCGAGCGACTTGGCGAACTCGCGCATCAATTCGTACTCGAAGCCCAACTGCTCTCCGCGGAAGAGGAAGTAGGTGGTCGCGGTGTTCCGCGTGAGCACCCGCAGCACGCCGCGGCGCTTCACCTCGTCGAGATCGGCGGTGTACGGCTTGTCCTTGAAGCCGGTCAGCGCGTTCTCGACCAGGAAGGAGTCGGCTGCGGCCTTGAGCTGCGCGCTGTTCTTCTTGCGCAAGGCCCAGGCGATGGGGTCCGAGGTGGTCAGGTCGAAGGCCACCTTGAGCTCGGGCTCGAAGGTCAGCACGTCCCGCACGATGTCGTTGTCGGCCACGGTGAGCGGCAGTTCGCCGCGCGCCACTTTCTGCAGCAGCGCGTACACGTCGTCGCCCTGCTCGGGCTCGACCAGGGTCAGCGACTTGAGCGTGCTCTTCTTGAGCGCGTTGAGCGTCGAGGCGTAGGCGCTCGAGCCGCGCACCACGACGGTCTTGCCCTCGAGGTCCGCCACCGCCTTGACGGTGTCGTCCTTCGCGCCCACCACCACCTGCTGCTTCACGGTGCGTACCGGGCGGGTGAAGGTCACGCGCTGGCTGCGCTCGGGGGTGATCGACAGCGACGCGGCGACCAGATCGCCCTGCCCTGCCTCGAGCGCGTCGAAGAGATCGTGGTTCTGCAGTTCGACGAAGACCGGCTTGAGCCCCAGCCGCGCCGCGAACCGCGCCGCCAACGCCTGCTCGGCGGTGTTCGGGTTGCCCGCGCGCTGCAGCCCATCGCTCGCGGGAATGAGAATGCGCAGCACCCCGCTCTTCGTGATGCCGGGCAGATCGGCCGTCGAGGTCGGCTCGTCGGCAGCAGTGGCGGTCAGTGGCAGCAGCAAGGACAACGTCGCGACGACGACGAAGAGTCTGCGCATGGGGGCGAAGTGTGGAGCAAGCGCTCGGCCCCTGCCAGCACCGAATGAGGTGCGACTTCGGCGCACCCTTCGGCCGCGCTCAGGGGTCCTCGAGCCAGTGCTCGCCCGGACCGCGCTCGCCCGTGGCTCGCCGCGCCGCCTCGAGCTTGCGCAGGTCGACCCGCCGAATCTTCCCCGAGATGGTCTTGGGCAGCTCGGCGAACTCCAGCCGGCGAATGCGCTTGTAGGCCGCCAGTCTCGCGTTGGCGTGCTCGAAGATCGCCCGGGCGAGGGCCGCGCCCTGCTCGACCCCCGGCCGCAGGGTGACGAAGGCCTTGGGCACGGTCAGCCGCACCGGGTCGGGGCTGGGAACGATCGCCGCCTCGGCGATGGCGCGATGCTCGATGAGCACGTTCTCGAGTTCGAAGGGGCTGATGCGGTAGTCGGCGCTCTTGAACACGTCGTCGGCGCGGCCGATGAACCAGAAGTACCCGTCGGCGTCGCGGCGGGCCTCGTCGCCCGTGCGGTAGTAGCCGCTGGCCATCACCTGCTCGGTGCGGTGCTCGTCGTCGAGGTAGCCCACCATCATACCGGTCGGCGCGGGCGTCAGCTTGACCGCCAGCTCGCCCTCGTCGGTCTCGAGCCCCGCCGCGTCGAGCAGCACCAGCTCGAACCCCGGCAGGGGCTTGCCCATCGACCCCGGCTTGAGCGGCAGCCCCGGCGTGTTGCCGACCTGCGCGGTGGTCTCGGTCTGCCCGTAGCCGTCGCGAATGGTGAGGCCCCAGGCCCGCTGCACGGCGTCGATGACCTCGGGGTTGAGCGGCTCGCCCGCACTCACCAGCGAGCGCAACGCGGGCGGCTTCGGGCCCAGGTCTTCGAGCATCAGCAGCCGCCACACCGTCGGCGGGGCGCAGAGCG
>CAIWFK010000561.1 GCA_903911905.1 uncultured Myxococcales bacterium | reverse complement strand
GTGCCGGCCAGACCGCTGACCATTCCCCCGACCGGGTACACGTTCGTCGCACAGGCGATGACCGCGTTCACCTGGGCGTTGGTGATCGTCCCCGTGCTACCCGACGTGATGGTGCAGGTCTGCGAGGGAGTGACCGGTTGGGTCGAGACCACGAGACCGAACGACGACCCCGACGGCACGTTTGGAAACGAAAAGAGGTTCTGCCCCGTCGCCGTGCTGATGAATTGTTTCGTCGTCGTGACCTGCACGCCCATCGCCGTCGGCGGCGTGTAGGTCAGGGTCAACCCGATCGCCGCGCCGAGGGGCAGGCCGGTGACGGTGACGCCCACCGGATAGGTGTTCACGGTGCAGGTGACGTTCAAGGCCATCGGGGAATTCGCGCCGATGACCCCGGTAGGCGTCGCCACCACGCAGGTCTGCGCGGGAATGGCAGGCTGCTGTTGAACGCTCACGGCATACATCGCGCCTCCCACCAGGGCATTCGGGAACGAGAAGGTCCCGTTGCTCGTCACGGGCACGGTTCCTGCGAGCGAATCGGTGAGCACCAGGGTTCCGCCGACCAGCCCACTGACCGTGCCGCCGAGGGAGACCTTCGTCGAATCGCAGTTCACGGCGACCGAGGAGACCGCGGCGGTGGTCACCGTACCCGTGCCGCCCGTGACGACGCAGGTCTGGCCAGGAGGCTGCGTCGGGATGCTCACCGAAAAGCTCGTTCCGCTTGGCAGAAGCGCAAGCGAGAACGGTCCATCCGCAAACAACGTCACCGGCGGTAACGCATTGAGCCGCAAGGTGACACTCCCCGGTCCCAGCCCCGACAGCGTGCCGCTGATGAGGAAGGCGGTCGTGGAGCAGGTGACCAGCACGTTCGTCACGTTGCCCGTGATCTGCCCCGACCCGCCGCTCACGACACAGGTCTGTGAAGGCCCCAGCGGCTGCTGCGTGACGGCCACCGCGTACGTCGAGCTCGCCGCCAGCCGCCTGCTGAACGCGAAGGGCGTGCTTCCCGAGGTGGCGGGCGACAGAGGCAGCGTCTCGACCCCATTCAAGGTGAGCACCAGCCCAGTGCCCAGCAAGCCGGTGACCGTGCCACTGACCGTGAAGCCGGCCCCCGAGCCACCGCCCGTCGCGGCACCGCCGCCCATCGGAGGACCACCGCCCGTCGGCGCACCTCCACCGGTCGTCGAACCACCGCCCGTCGTCGAACCACCGCCCGTCGTCGAACCACCCCCCGTCGCCGAACCACCCCCCGTCGCCGAGCCACCACCGGTGCCCGCGTCGACCGTCTGGCAGACCCCCGACACGCACGCGTAGCCGGAAGGACACGCCTCGGCACCCGGCGTGGAGTCGCACTTCGACCCGCTCGCGTCGAACGGCGGAAGCGCGCAACCCGCCACCACCAGCGCTGTGAGCGCAAGCCACCCTGCTTTCACGTTCGTCATAGAGACCCCGCGAAGACCAGCCCGTTGGACGTCACGCCAAGAACGACCGGAGGCGACCCCGTGCCGCCCAGAAAGTGCCAGAGCACCCCGCCGACGGCGACGGCCGCGCCCACGCCCAGCAGCACCGGGCCGAGCACGACGTCGCGCTGATACGCGGCTCGCGTCTGTTGCAGCACGACCCAGGTATTGTTGGCGCGGAAGGTGTCGCTGTTGGCCTGGCCCCACTCGGCGCCCGCGAGCCCGGTGAAGACCGCGCCCACGATCACCACTGCGGCCCCGGCGCCCACCACCACCCACGGCGCGAAGGTGCCGGTCTCGGAAGTCGGAGGCGGGCTTTCTGTGGAAGTCGTGACCAGCGGCGGCTCGGCAGGTGGAACGAGCGTCGGCTGCTGCGACGGCACCGTCTTGAACTCGGGCAGCGGCGAGGCCAGCTCGAGAATGACGGAGAGCCTCCGCCCGGGCGTGACGGTCACCTCTCGATGCGCGACCCGCCCCTGCGCACCCGCGGCGTGGACCACGTGCTTGCCGGGCTCGAGCTGCAGGGTCAGCGGCGCGGGCCCCAGGTCCTTGTCGTCGATGGACACCTTGGCCTCACCTCCGCTGACGGTGATGGCGAGGATCGCGGGCAGCTCGGCGCGCACCTTGTCGAGCAACTGCACCACGTCGGGGCTCGCGCGCAAGACATCGAGGTCGACCTCGGGGTCCTTCTGAACTGCGGCGAGGAACGCGGCCTTCGCCTTGTCGGGCGTGCCCAGCGCGAAGAGGGCCTCACCGCGCGTGAGCAGCAACTGCGCCTGCTCGGTGGCGTCCGCGGTCTTCTTCAGCGCCGCGTCGATCTTCTTGAGCGCGCGCTCGAACTCGCCCGCGGCCATCTCCTTCTTCACCTCGACCAGCGCCGGGGGCGTGGCCGACGTGGGTGGCTTCGCCGACGCCAGCGCACCGCCGCACAGCGAAGCCATTAGCAGCAAGCGAACGGTGCGATTCACGGAGTCATCTCCCACGAGACTTTTCGGTTCTCACCGGGCCCAACGGTGATTTCCCTCGAGCTGGTGTGAAACCCCTCCCGTTGGAAGACGACGAGGTGCGTGCCAGGCTCCAGCGGCAGCGTCTTGGGGGTCTGGCCCATTCGAAGGCCGTCGATGTCCAGATACGCCCACGAACTTTCACCACCGAAGGTGCTGACGAAGACCACGTCCACGGTGCCCTTCCTGGTTGCAGGCGTCGACTTGGGTTCCGTGCCGACCCGGCCACGCGGCTTCACCGGCTTGACGTCGCTGGGCGGTACGGGCTTCGGGTCGATCGGCGGCACCGGCTTCGGGTCGGGTTGGTCGGGTTTCGCGTCGGGAGTGAGCTCGGGCGGCGAAGGCTTCGGGTCACGCGACGCGACGTCGATCGGTCGCGGAGACGTCGGGTCGGCATTCACCGCTGGCGGGTCGACCGCGCCGGTCGGCTTGCCCGACGAGAACGCCACGTACGCTCCACCCATCGCCAGCAGCGCGACGACGCCCAGGCCCACCCACAGCGCGGTCGGCCGGCGCCGCAGGGCGGCGTGGTCGAGCATGGTGTCGGCAGACGGTCGGCGAGCCACCAGCCCGTCGACCCTCGGCCCAGGCGAGTCGACCGCCGAGGGCCGCGGCGCGCCCGCTCCTCGCACCGCCGTAGGCGCGAGCGCCTCGGTCGTCAGCCTCGGAATGACCCCGGGCTGCGTCGGCACCGCGCTCGCCAGCGTGGGCGACGAACGCTCGAGCGCTTCGAGGAATTCGCGCACGCTCTGGAACCGCTGGTCGGGGTTCTTGGCCAGGGCCTTGAGCAACGCGTCGACCACCTGCTGCGGCAGTTGCACGAACTGCAGCGGGTTGACCGGCGCCTGGTCGACGTGGGCGCGCATGATCGAAAAATCGCTGTCCGCGTGGAACAACGGCTGGCCGGTCAGCATCTCGTACAGCACCACGCCCAGGGCATAGAGGTCGGCCCGCCGGTCGACCTTCTTCGCCAGCACCTGCTCGGGCGACATGTACAGCGGCGTGCCCACCATCACGCCCGAACGCGTCATGCTGCTCGACGCCTCGCGCGCCACGCCCAGGTCCAGCAGGGTGACGTGCCCGTCGGGCGCGACGAAGATGTTGGCCGGCTTGATGTCGCGGTGGACCACGTCGCGGTCGTGCACGAACTGCAGCCCCGCGCAGATCTGCCGGGCGATGGCCATGGCCTGGTCGAACTCGAAGCGCCCGCGCCGTTCCATCAGGTCGCCCAGGGTCTGCCCTTCCAACTTCTTCATCACGATGAAGGGGACCTTGCCGTGACGACCGACCGCGTACACTGGCACCAGGTTCGGGTGGTCGAGCCTGGCCATCATGCGGGCCTCGCGCTCGAAACGCTGCACCAGCTCGGCGTCGTCGGACAGGTTGTCGGCCAGCAGCTTGATGGCCACTTGTCGGTCGAGCTCGACGTCGTACCCCAGGTACACCGCGCCCATGCCGCCCTTGCCCAGCAGCTCACCCAGGCGCCACTTGCCGCCGAACAGCGGCGCCTCGACGGGCAGTTTGGTCACCCGGGTCTGCTCGACGCCCTGCGGCGCGTGACAGTTCGGGCACGCCTCGGCGGCGGCCTCGATCGAGGCACCACACGCCTGGCAGATGACCTGCGACCCCGTCAGCGACATCGAACCTTCACTATAGCGCGCGGCGGCGTTTCTCCGAGCAAGATGGCAGGCCCGGGCCGCCTGCCAGGGGTGGGCACACTCTCAGCGCTTCACGCGCGGAGCGAACTCGTCGGTCAGGTGCCGCAGCCGCTCGACCAGCGCGCGGATCATTCGCTGCGACATGTCCATGCTCGAGCTGAGCGCGGTGCGGAAGTCGTAGCCCTCGAGAATGAGCACCCGGCAGGGCTCGTAGGTCGACACACTCGCGGTTCGCGGCGACGGGTCGAGAATCGACAGCTCGCCGAAGAACTCGCCCTTCTGCAGCACGGTGATGCGGCTGTCGCCCCGGCGCACCTCGCACGAGCCATCGACCAGCAGGAAGACCGAGGAGCCGCTGGTGCCTTCCTTGATCAGCTCGACCCCGGTCGCGTAGTGCTCTTCGCGAGCCTTCTTCGCCAGCCGCTCGAGGTCGCTGTGCGGCAGACCAGCGAGGAGGGGAATGCTCTTGAGCGCGTTGACCCGATCGAAGTTCTCACTCATGTGGAGTCGACTGTAGCACGCGCAAACCTTGCGGCCCGTTGACGCCCCACACGCGTTGGCGAAGGATTCGCATGCTCTTGCCCTGAAAGATGGCGCGACGACCCCTCCAGCCCCTGGACTTCACGCTGCGCCACGGCAAGGCCTGGCAGCGCTCGCGCCTCGCGTTCCTCACCTTCTCGGTGGTGCTGACCGTCGGCCTGCCCCTGTGGCACCTGCGTGCCCTCGACGGACACTCGCGCTGGTCAGGCCTGGCCTCGCTCTTTCCGACCGCCGCCCCGCCCTTCGTGGGAGCGCCGACCTCGATTCTGGTCTGGGTGGTGGAACTGGTGGACCCGGCCGAAGCGCTCGCCGTGGCGATGTTCCGCGGCCCGTCGTGGGTGTTGGTGTGGACTGTCCTCCCCGGAGTGGCGCTGGTGATGCTGCTGGGGCGCTTTTTCTGCGGCTGGGCCTGCCCCTATCTGCCCCTTCTCGCCATCTCGAACGCGGCTCGCTGGCTGTTGCGGCGCATGGGCTTCGAGCCGATGGACCGCCGGCTGCCGCGGGTCACCAGTCGGGTGGTGTTGGTGGGGGTGCTGGGCGTGGGCGCGATGCTGGGCGTGCAGGTGGTGCCGCTGGTCTACCCGCCGGCCATCATCGGTCGCGAAGCCTTCCGACTGGTCTTCACCGGCTCGTTCGGGGTGGGCGCGCTGATGGTGCTGGGCGCGTTCCTCTTCGACACCTTCGTCTCGCGCGCCGGCTTCTGCCGCTCGTTCTGCCCGGGCGGGGCCATGTTCTCGGTGGTGGGTACCTTCTCGCCGCTGCACGTTCACAACGAGCGCAGCACGTGCACCGACTGCACCGCCTGCCACGTGGTGTGCAGCCTGGGTCAGTCGCCCATGACCAACCGGCTGGACTCGGGGTGTGAGCGCTGCGGCAAGTGCGTCGCGGTGTGCCCGACGAAGGCCTTGAGCTGGAAGGTGACGCGGTGAAGCGGCGGGGGCTCATCGGCGCGCTGGCCGCGGCCATCGCCCTGGCGGCGGTGCCCAGACGCGCGCGGGCCTCGACGCCACGCCTGCGTCCCCCTGGCGCATTGCCGCCCGGAGCGTTCGAGCAGACCTGCATCGGCTGCGTGCGCTGCGCCGAGGTCTGCCCCACCGGCTGCATCAGCTTCAGCTCGCCCCTGTCGATGGAGCAGGCCCTGCCCTTCATCGAGCCCGCCGCGAAGGCCTGCGTGCTGTGCATGAAGTGCACGCAGGTCTGCCCGACCGATGCGTTGGTACCGCTGACGGTGGACCGCGACGTGATTGCCCGCGAGGTGAAGATGGGCCAGCCCGTGCTCGAGCGCAGCCGCTGCCTGTCGTGGAACGGCGACGGCGTGTGCCGCCTGTGCTTCCACGTCTGCCCGTACCCCGAGCAGGCCATCACGCTCACCGGGCCGCGCGCCTCGCCGGTCTTCCACGCCGAGGCCTGCGTGGGCTGCGGGCTGTGCGAAGAGGCGTGCCCCACCCTCGCGCACGCCATTCGCATCGAGGCGCCGCGTGGCCCGTGAGCCGGTGAAGACGGTGGTTCGCCGTGCGTGGACCCGGCGTGACGCCCTGAAGGTGGCTCCCGTCGTCGCCGCCTCGGTCGGCGTCGCCGCGGTGGCGCTCAACCGCAACCGCGCACCCGTGGTGGAGCAGCGAAAGGGCACCTGCCGCTTCTGTCTGATGCACTGCGGAGTCGTGGCCACGCTGCACGATGGCCGCATCGAGAAGGTCGAGGGCGACCTGCAGTCGAAGACCCGCGGCTTCATCTGCGAGCACGGCTTCGCGCTGCGCGAGTTGGTGCATTCGGGCGAGCGGCTGAAGCACCCGCTGGTGCGGCGGGGCGACACCTTCCACGAAGTCGGCTGGGACGAAGCGCTGCGCGAAATCGGCACGCGCCTCGCGGCGCTCAAGGCGACGCACGGCGCCCAGACCCTGGCGCTGCAGACCGGCTGGCCGATGGTGCGTCACCCGCTGGTGGGCTTCCTGCATCGGTTCGCGCGGGCCTTCGGCACACCGCACGTGGCCACGGTGGCCAGCCTCTGCGAGTCGACGGTGCGCATGGGCCAGGGCCTGACGGTGGGCACCAAGTACGCCGCCGACGTGCGGGGGCTCAAGACGCTGGTGGTGTGGGGCGGCAACCCGGGCGTGACCTCTCCGCCCATGCTGCACCTCATCGCCGACAAGGCGCGCACCGGAAACCTGGTGGTCGTCGACCCGGTCAAGACGCACCTGGCGCGCTCGGCCAGCCTGCACCTCTCGATTCGGCCCGGCACCGACGGTGCGCTGGCGTTGGGGCTGATTCGGTTGCTCGACGAGCGGGCCCTGGTCGACCGCGCCGTGCTCGAAGCGCAGAGCCGGGGCCTGGCCGAATTGCTCGCGCTGTGCGCGCCGTACACGCCCGAGCGGGTGGCCGAGCTGACCAGCGTGCCGGCGGAATCGGTGCGACGGCTGGCGGGGCTGCTGGCCGAGCGACCGGTGGCCATCTGGCAGGGGCTGGGCGTCGAGCACCACGAGAACGGCGTGCAGACCACCCGCGCCATCTCGGCGCTCGAGGTGGTGTGCGGCCGCTTCGACGGCAGCCACGAGCCGAAGAGCGAACTGACCCGGGCCACCAGCGCCCAGGGCGTGCTGCCGTCGCTGCCGCGCATGCACACGCCCACGCCGGCCCCGCCCGAGGGCACCGTCACGCCTCTGGGCGGAGACCGTTTTCCGCTCTACGAGGCGTGGAACCGCGAGGCCCAGGCCGGCGTGTTTCCCCAGGCCATCGAGCAGGGCTCGTTGCGGGCGCTGGTGCTGTGGGCGAGCAACCCGCTGGTGACCTCACCGGACACGGTGCGGCTCGAGCAGGCGTTCGGAAAGCTCGACCTGCTGGTGGTGGTCGACCCCTTCCTCACCGCCAGTGCGCGCGTCGCCGACGTGGTGCTGCCGGCGGGCACCTTCGCCGAATCGGCCGACGACGAGGTCGAGCCGCTGGTCGCACCGCAGGGTGAAGCGCGCACCGACTGGGCCATCTTGCGCGGGCTGGCCGTCGCGTGCGGGGTGGGCTCGTTCTTTCCGTGGGACTCGCTCCAGCAGGCGCTCGCGGCGCCGCAGACCGAATGGCTCACAGCTGCTCGCGTGCAGCCGACCTTCGAAGGCCTGACCGAGACGCCCCGCTTCGGCACCGTCACCGGCAAGGTCGAGTTCGCCAGCACCCTGCTCGAGCGCGCCGGTCACGACGCCCTGCCGGTGTGGAAGCCGCCGACCAGTGCCCCGAGCCCCGACTTCCCCCTGTGGCTGGTGAGCGGGCCGCGGCCGCGATCGCGCATCAATTCGCAGTTCAGCCAGAGCCCGACGGTGATGAGTCGCATGCGCGAGCCCGAAGCGCTGGTGCACCCCACGGTGGCGGCGAAGGTGGGCGTGACGGACGGCGCGCTGGTCGACGTGGTGTCGGCGGTGGGGCGCATTTCGTTGCGGGCGCGGGTCACCGACGACGTGCACCCCGAATGCGTGGTGGTGCCCTCGGGCTGGGAAAGCGCGAACTGCAACCGGCTCATCGAGGCCAGCAGGGTGGACCCGGTGTCCGGCTTCCCCGCCTTTCGAAGTGGGACTTGCCGACTCGAGCCACATCGAGCAGTCAGTGGGCCATGAACCGAACGCTCACGATGCTGACCGGGGTGCTGGGCTTCACGGGCGTGGCGCTGGGGGCCTTCGGCGCGCACGGCATCAAGAAGCTGGTCGAAGGGCTGCCTGACGGTGCGCAGCGGCTGGCGTGGTGGGACACGGGCGCGAAGTACCACCTGGTGCACGCACTCGCGGTGGGGCTGTGCGCGGTGCTGGCCACGCAGGTGAAGGACAGCGCGGCACCGGTCTACGCCGCGTGGTGCTTCACCGCGGGCACGGTGTTGTTCGCCGGCAGCCTGTACGTGATGACCGTGACCGGGGTGCGGGCCCTGGGGGCGGTGACGCCGTTCGGCGGCGTGGCCTTCCTGGTGGGGTGGGCCCTGGTGGCCCGCGCGGGAATGCTGCTGCAGGACTGAGCTTCCGGGGGGTGTGGGTTTGTGTCGGCGTGTTGCCGAGCGTTACGCTTTCGGACATGGACGACGCCGAGCTGCTCGAGCTGGGTCGCATCAGCATCGCCAGCCCCTGCGAGGAGGACTGGTCGAAGATGACGGGTGACGATCGCGCCCGGTCCTGCGCCCGCTGCCAGTCGACCGTCTACGATCTCTCGGAGCTGACCGCACTCGAGGCCCGCGAGCTGATTCTGTCGACACAGGGTGAGGTCTGCGTACGGTTCTTCACGCGCGCCGACGGCACGGTGCTCACGCGCGACTGCCCGGTGGGCGTGACGACGAAGCGACGGAGGGGGGTGCTCGCCAGCGCCGCACTGGCCGTGGGCGCGCTGGGTGCCGTCGCCGCGTTCGCACCGTCGGTGATGGGGGCTCCAGACGACGCACCGCCAGTGAGGGACCTGTCGTCGCCCGCACCGCTCGAGCCACTGCCCACCACGGCCGCAGCCCCGGCTCCGGCCCCCGACGAGCGTTGGATGGAGCAGCGTCGTGGTCGCTTCCACCACGAGCCGAGCCCCAGCAGCCACGTGATGGGCCGAATGCAGGTCGTGCGAATCATCACCGAGCCCTCGAAGTAGCGCGTCTGTTTCTTCGGCAGGCGCGACGCCGCCTGTAGACTGGCCGGCATGTCCCGCCGCCACATCGCCGTCCTCGATCTCTCGCACTACACCCGTGGCACCGCGCAGGAGCGCGCCCGCTTCATCAGCGCCTGGGGTGAGGGCCTCGAGGAATACGGCTTCGTGTCCATCATCAACCACGGCGTCGACCAGGGCCTCATCGAGCGCACCTATGCCGACCTCGAGCGGCTCTTCGCCCTGCCCCTGAGCGTCAAGGCCTCTCACGACATTCCCACCGGCGGCGGCCAGCGCGGGTACACCAGCTTCGGCAAGGAGCACGCGAAGAACCAGAAGGTCGGCGACCTGAAGGAGTTCTGGCACGTGGGCCGCGACCTGCCGGCCGGTCACCCCCGCGGCTCGACCTACGGGCAGAACACCTGGCCCGCCGAGGTGCCGACCTTCAAGCAGCATTCCCTGGCGCTCTTCGACGCGCTCGACGCGGCCGCGGCCATCATGCTGCGCGCGCTGGCCGACTTCTGCGAGCTGCCCAACACCACCTTCAGCGACATGGCCCACCAGGGCAATTCGGTGCTGCGGCTCATTCACTACCCGCCGCTCAAGAACCAGTTCATTCCCGGCGGGGTGCGCGCGGCCGAGCACGAAGACATCAACCTCATCACCCTGTTGCCCGAGTCGACCGCCAGCGGGCTCGAGCTGCTCACCCGTGACAACGTGTGGCTGCCCATCGATTCCCTGCCGGGGCAAATCATCGTCGATGCGGGCGACATGCTGGCGCGCATCACCAACGGCGTGATTCCGGCGACCACCCACCGCGTGGTCAACCCGCCGAAGCACGAAGACGACGTCGAGCGCTACTCGATGCCCTTCTTCGTGCACCCGTGGCCCGAGTGCGTGCTCACGGTGCTCGACTCGTGCGTCACGCCCGAGCGCCCGACCCGCGCCCCCGACATCACCGCCGACGGGTTCCTGCGTCAGCGGCTCAAGGAAATCGGCCTCATCTGATTACTTCTTCGGCGCAGGCGCGGGTGCCGGCGGCGGGTCCTTCAGGGTCAACGAGCTGAGGAACTCGTCGGCCTTCTCGGGCACGTTGCCGCTGTAGATGACGACCATGGTGAAGAGCTGCCCACCGACCAGCGCACTGCGGGCCCGCACCAGCTTGGCGCCACCGGTGACGGCGAAGGTCTGCCCGGGGTGACCGGCCAGGTCGAGGTCCTTCTCGTCGACCACGGTGCCCTTGAGCTGGCCCGCCAGACCGCCGCGCACTTCCGAGAGCATCTTCTTCGCGCCGACCTTCTTGAGGAAGGGCGCCGGGTATTCCGAGCGGGTCACCGAGTAGACGACGCCGTCGACGCTCGAGGTGAGCGAGGCGTTGCTCACCGTACCGGCGTTCCTGGGCAGGGCGACCGAGTTGCGCTGCTCCTGCGGGTCCTTCGGCATCATCACCGAGAAGCCTTCGGTGGCCTCGACCTTCACGAAGGTCAGGGGCGCCGGCGCGGGGGCCTCGACCGGAGCAGGCGCAGGCGAGGCGTCTGCCACGGCGGTGCCAGCGTCGACCGGCTCGTTGGGCACGTCTTCCAGCGTCGAGGTGGCCTCGATCTTCCTGGCCGGAGTGGTCGCGCAGGCGGCGATGGACAGCAACAGGGCAGCACGGAGCAGGCGGGTCGTCATGAGGGCCCAGACGCTACACAGATCGCCCAGCCGATGCATCGCCATGTTCGCCCGACTGCTACGCTTCAAAAAGACATGAGCGACGTCACCAGGCCCCCGGCCCCTCCGCCAGTGCCAGCCACCCGTCAGGCCAGCACGCCTCAGGCAGTCCCTGCAGCCATGACGGCCCCGGAACCCACCCCAGTCTATTCACCCGCCGACGCCCTCCGCGCCCTGCGGCTCGACGACGAGCACCTGCTGCGCGAATGCGAGGAGTCCTTCTTCGTCGCCTCGGGGCCTGGCGGGCAACACCGCAACAAGACCTCGAGCGGCGTGCGGCTGACCCACCTGCCCTCGGGCATCGTCATCACCGCCACCGAGCGTCGCAGCCAGTTGATGAATCGCGGCGCGGCCCTGGAGCGGTTGAGAGAACGGCTGAAACAGAAGTCCTTCGTGCCCGTGGCCAGGAAGAAGACCAAGGTGTCACGGGGGTTGAAGCGCCGCAGACTGGAAGACAAGCGCAAGCATTCCGAAAAGAAGCAGGGCCGCCGCGGCGAGTGGTGACTCAGCCCAGCTTCTTGACCAGCAGCTCGTTGACCGTCTTCGGGTTCGGGTTGCCCTTGCCCTTCATGGCCTTCATCACCTGGCCCACGAAGAAGCCCAGCAGCTTCAGGTTGCCGCCCCGGTAGCCCAGAACGTTCTTCTGGTTGGCCGCCAGGACCTCGTCGACCACCCGTTCGAGCTCACCCAGGTCGGTCGACTGCGCCAGGCCCTGCTCGGCGACGATGGCCAACGGGTCCTTCCCCGTCTCGAAGACCTGGGCGAACACGTCCTTCGCGGTGGAGTTCGAGATGGTGCCGTCGTCGACCGCACGCAAGAGCGCTCCGAACTGCGCCGGCGTGAACTTCACCTGGTCGGCCCCACGCCCGCTCGAGTTGAGCAGCCGGGAGAGCTCTCCTTGAAACCAGTTCGAGACCTTCTTCGCGTCGGGGAACTGGAGCACGCACGCATCGAACAACCTCGCGAGCCGCGCATCGGCGGTCAGCACCTGCGCGTCGTAGGGCGGCAGCTTCAACTGCTCGACGTACCGCTGCCGTTTCGCGCGCGGCAGCTCGGGCAACGAGCGACGAACCGCCTCGATGGTCTCGGCGCTCACCAACAACGGCGGCAGGTCGGGCTCGGGGAAATACCGGTAGTCGTGCGCATCTTCCTTCGAGCGCATGGCGCGGGTCTCGCCGCGGTCGGGGTCGAAGAGCCGCGTCTGCTGCTCCACCACCCCACCGCGCTCGATGAGCTCGACGTGTCGTTCGGCTTCGATCTCGATGGCCTGCTTGATGAAGCGGAACGAGTTCAGGTTCTTCAGTTCACACCGCGTGCCCAGGGTGGTGCTGCCGTGCCGCATCACCGACACGTTGGCATCGCAGCGAAAGCTTCCCTCCTCGAGGTTGCCGTCGTTGACCCCGATGGCCACCAGAATCTCGCGCAGGGCCTTCAGGTATTCGATGGCCTCGTCGGCGCTGCGCAGGTCGGGCTCGCTCACCAATTCGAGCAGCGGCGTGCCCGCGCGGTTCAGGTCGATGAGCGTCAGCCCGTCGGCCGCGTCGTGCACCGACTTGCCCGCGTCTTCTTCGATGTGAATGCGCCGCAGCCGCGCGCGCTTGAGCCTGCCGTCGACCTCGAACGACACCTCGCCCCACTCGCAGATGGGAAAGTCCCACTGGGTGATTTGGTAGGCCTTGGGCGAGTCGGGGTAGAAGTAATGCTTCCGACTCCACTCGCTGCGCTGGTTCACCGTGCAGCCGAGCGCGAGGCCGGTGCGAATGGCCAGTTCCACCACCTTCTCGTTGAGCACCGGCAGCGCCCCGGGCATTCCCAGGCACACCGGCGTGGTCTGGGTGTTCGGCGCCTGGCCGAAGTCGGTCGACGCGCTCGAGAACAACTTGGCGCGGGTGAGCAGTTGCGCGTGCACCTCGAGCCCCACCACCACCTGAAAATCGGCGCGCGGCATCGTTCAGAGCTCCGGTGCCCGGCGGAAGTACGAGGTCTCACGCTCCCACGCGTGCGCGACGTTCAACACCGTCTGCTCGTCGAAGGGGCGCCCCAGCACCTGCAGCCCGGTGGGCAGGCCCGCGCTCGTGGGCGCCATGGGCACCGACACGCCGGGCAGCCCGGCCAGGTTGCAGGGAATGGTCAGCACGTCCATCAGGTAGAGCGCGAGCGGGTCGTCGAGCTTCTCGCCCTGCTTCCACGCGGGCACCGGCGAGGTCGCCGAGAGCACCACGTCACAGACCCCGAAGGCCTGCTCGAAGTCGCGGCGAATGAGCGTTCGCACCTGCTGGGCCTTCACAGAGTACGCGTCGTGGTAGCCGGCCGAGAGCGCGAAGGTGCCCAGCATGATGCGGCGCTTCACCTCTTCGCCGAAGCCCTCGCTGCGGCTCTTCACGTACAGCTCGCGCAGGGTCTTCACGCCTTCGGCGCGGTGGCCGAAGCGCACGCCGTCGTAGCGACCCAGGTTCGACGAGGCCTCGCTCGAGGCGATGAGGTAGTACGCCGCGAGCGCCGCGCCGGTGTGGGGCAACGACAGCTCGACCAGCGTCGCGCCCAGCCCCTGCAGCGTCTTCGCCGCCGCCTTCACCGAAGCGAGCACGTGCGGGTCCATGCCCGCCACCTCGTATTCTCGCGGCAGGCCGATGCGCAGGCCCTTCACCGAGCCCGTCAGCCCGGCGGCGTAGTCGGGTACCGGCGCGTCGCTCGAGGTCGAATCGGCCGGGTCGTGCCCGGCGATGACCTTCAACTGCAAGGCCACGTCGGTCACCGTGCGACCGAAGGGGCCGACCTGGTCGAGCGAACTCGCGTACGCGATGACGCCGCTGCGAGACACCCGGCCCCAGGTCGGCTTGAGCCCCACCACGTTGGTCAGCGCCGCGGGCTGGCGAATCGAACCACCGGTGTCGCTGCCCAGCGCGCCGAAGACCTCGCGCGCCGCCACCGCCGCCGCCGAGCCGCCCGACGAGCCGCCGGGCACGCGGTCGAGCGCGTACGGGTTCTGGGTGAGGTGGAAGGGGCACGATTCGGTCGACGAGCCCATCGCGAACTCGTCGAGGTTGGTCTTGCCCAGAATCACCGCGCCGGCCTGCTTGAGTCGGGTGGTGACGGTCGCGTCGTTGGGCGGCACGTAGCCCGAGAGAATGCGCGAGCCCGCGGTCGTCTCGACCCCCCGCGTGAGCAGGTTGTCCTTGAGCGCCACCGGCACGCCGTCGAGCGGCCCCAGTGACTGGCCCGCCGAGCGACGCGCGTCCGACGCGGTGGCCGCCGCCCGCGCACCGGCCTCGTCGATTCGCAGGAAGGCCTGCACCCTCGGTTCGACCGCGCCCAGGCGCGCCACCTGGGCGTCGAGCACCTCACTGGCCGACACGCGACGCTGCGCGAGCGCAAGGCTCACCTCGGCCAGGGTCAGCTCGTACAGCGCGCTCACTCGATGACCCGGGGAATCGCGAAGCTGGTGCCGACCTTCTGTGGAGCGTTGGCCAGGGCCTCGTCGGTGGTGAGCATGCCGCCCGGCTCGTCGGCGCGGGTGGTGGGCGCGCCGTGCACCGGAGCGGTCATGGGCGGCACCCCGGTGGTGTCGATCTTCGAGAGCGCGTCGACCGCGTCGACCACCGCCTGCAACCGCTCGACGAAGCGACCCTCTTCGGCCGCCGACAATTCGAGCCGCGCCAGGTTCGCCACGTGCCGCACCTGTTCGACGGTCAGCTTCATTTCTTCAGGCGCTCGATGTTGTTCCGGGCGACCGCGGCCTCCGTGCCCTCGGGCAGGACCTCGAGGTAGCGCTGGTAGAACTCCACCGCCCTGGCGTTGCGCCCCTGAATGCGGAAGGCCTCGGCCAGGCCCATGATGGCGGGGCCGTAGCGGGGGTTGAGCGCCAGGGCCTGTTCGAACGCGGCCTGTGCGGCAGCAGCGTTGCCCAGGTCGAGCAGCGCCAGCCCCTTGCCGGCCAGCGGCTCGGCGCGCTCGGGCTTGAGCTCGGCGGCGCGGCCATAGAGGTTGAGCGCGGCTTCGGCCTTCTCGTTGTCGCGCAGGTAATCGGCCTGGGCCAGCAGCCCGGCGAAGGTGACGGGCACCGCCTTCTTCACGCCCGCATCGGGCAGGCCGGCATCGGGAACTCCGGCGTCAGGAGGGCCCGCGTCGGGCAGGCCGGCATCGGGCGCTCCCGCATCGACCGGACCCGCATCGGGCGCACCCGCGTCGACCACCTCGGGGGGCACGGCGGCGTCGGGCTCCTCGGCGGCCACGGGCGTGGTGAGGGGCGTGGGCGTCGGCTGGTGACCGGGCTCGTAGACCAGGAAGTACCAGGCGGCCGCGCCACCGGCGGCGAGCATCAACAGCACCACCGGCCACACCTTGCTCGACCCACCGCCGGTCGCGGCGGCGACCAGCTGCGATTCGGTGGGCTCGTACGCGCGCGCGGCCGAGGACCGCGACGACTGGGGTGGCGTGCGGGGCCGGGTCGGCTCGGGCGTGGTCGGGTCGGGCAGCGGCGTGCTGAAGCTGGGTGCCCGCATGGTCTGCCGAATGTTCGGCTGCGAGGGGCTCGAGCTGACGGGCGCGACCGCAGGGCGTTCAGGCTCGGTCTTGACCTCGAGGCGGGCGGCGAACTGCGGCTCGCGCCAGGTCTCGGTGATCTTTTGCGGGGCCGGCTCGGGCGCAGGCTGCGGCACGCTGGGCGGCGGAGGCGGCGGCGGCTGGGGCGCGTTGAGCGTGAAGACCCCGCTGGGCGAGCTGGGCATGGGCGCGCGCAGGGCCACCTCGTAGGCGCGG
>CAIWFK010000560.1 GCA_903911905.1 uncultured Myxococcales bacterium | reverse complement strand
GGCAGCACGCAGAGCAGGTCGCGCAGGTAGGCGTACGGCTCGATGCCGTGCATCTCGCAGCTGGCCAGCAGGGAGACGAGGGTCGCGTTGGTGCCGCCGCCGTCGTCGCTGCCGACGAAGAGCCAATTCTTCCGCCCGACGGCCTGCCGGCGCAGCGCACGCTCCGAGATATTGTTGTCGATGGGCACGCGCCCGTCGGCGAGGAATTGGTGCAGGTGTGCCGTCTCGCGCTGGTTGCGCGCGTACTGGATGGCCTTCGAGATGGGCGTCTCGTCGAGGACCTTCAGCGCCTCGGCGTCGCACCAGGCAAAGAAGTCGTCGACGATGGGCTTCGCCTCGGCACGGCGACGAGCCAGCCTGTCTTCGGGTGGCACGGTGGCCCACGCGCGCTCGAGCGCAAAGAGCTTCCCGATGAGCTCGAGCCCGTGGTTCGCGCGCACCGCGTCGGAGCCAAGCGCCTTGTCCAGGTACCGCCTCGTGTGGGCCTTATGCCGAGCACGGCATAAGGCGCATTATCCGGAGTCCTCGATTATCCGGAGCGCGCGGCAATTCCCCGTCGTTGCTCGCTCGCGGGCTCGGGATAATGCCGGTCAGATCGATCTCTCGGCTCGCACGTGGATCTCGAAATGTCCGAGAGAATCGTGGTCCGCTGCGCGGATGCGCTCGAGCGTGCGGTCGTTCGTGTCTGGCGGCGCAGCCACCGCGCGGAGAGCACGATCATTCAGTACCTGCACCACGTCCGGCACTTCCGCGACTACTGCCGACAGCAAGGCCTCGATGAGCTGAAGCAGCTCACGTTGCGCGGCGTGGAGCAGTTCGCTCGCTCGTACGTCGGGCCGCGCCTTCGGTGCTCGGCGCCGGCGAGGGTGCTGGCCGCTGCAGACAATGCGGTGTTCGCGTGGGCGTACGCCCTGCGTCACCTTGGTCACCAGGTGCCAGATTGGCAGCCAGCCCGCGCGCCCGCACCGACGCCGCCGCTCATCGCCGAGTTCGTCGCCTATCGCCGGAGCCATCGTGGCGTAGCTGCCTCAACGCTCGTCGGAGAGACATCGACTGCGGTCGAGTTTCTGGCGGTCCTGAAGGACCGGCGGCGTTCGCTCTCGCGTGTTCGCGCCAGCGATCTCGATGCGTTCGTCGCATTGCTTGGGAAGCGGCTGTGCCGGCGCGCCGTGCGTGACACATGCAGCCGGCTGCGCGGGTTTCTCCGCTTCCTCCACGCCACGGGCAGGATCAGCCGCGATGTCGCTTCCCTCGTGGTGGCTCCGAGGGTGAGGCCCATGGAGAGTCCGCCGCGGGTCCTTCCGTGGCCGGATGTCCATCGGTTACTCCGAGTGGTTCCGCGGAATCACCACACCGGCCTCAGAGACTTCGCCTTGTTGTTGTTGATGATCACCTACGGTTTCGGCGCCGCCGAAGTGGTCTCGTTGCGGCTCGATTGGATCGATTGGCGCGCGAATGCTCTGCGTCTCCAGCGACCCAAGACGGGAGCACAGATCGAGTTGCCGCTCCTGCCGGCGGTCGCCCGCGCGGTGACCGCCTACCTGCGGAAGGCACGGCCCCAAAACATCCGCGCGCGAGAGCTCTTCGTCAGCGTGCACTTGCCCCATCGGGCAATGTCGACGAGCGCCGTTCGGCACCTCGTGCGGTACCACGCCCTCGCCGCCGGCATCTCCGTTCCGATCGGCGCCCATTCGCTGCGTCACACTCACGCCACTCGCCAGGTCGACGGTGGCGCCAATCTCAAGATCGTTGGGGACATCCTTGGGCATCGTCGGCCAGCGTCGACCTCCGTCTACACGCGCGTGGCATTGAATCGCCTGCGTTCCGTGGCGCTGCCGGTGCCTCGATGAGCGCCGGCTTCGTGAGCAGCCTGGCTGCCGACCTTGGAAACTTCCTGGCATTCAAGCGAGCCCTTGGGCTTCCGTACGCGCGCGCTGAGTTCACGCTGCGGGCATTCGACAAATTCCTCCTCGCACACAAGGGATCCCCACGAAGTCAGCTTGGCGCACTGATGCTCTCGTGGCTCGGGCGCAACAGCACACGAAAGCCGGTGAGCGTCGCGTGCGAGTTGGCGGTGCTGCGCCAGCTATACACATTCTTGCGGCGCCAAGGTCGACACGGTCTCCTTCGAGAGCCGTCCTGGCCGAGGGTGCCAGCCACCAGCAACTACGTTCCGCACATCTTCACGAAGGCCGAGGTGCTGCTTCTGCTCCGGCTCTACTGGGCAGCTGCGGCGTCCACACTTCCGCCGCGTTCTCTACCGTTCGCTGCTGCTGGTGCTGTACTGCACCGGGTTGCGATTTGGCGAAGCCGTGCGTCTGCGGCTGCAGGACGTCGACTTGGTTCGAGGGACCCTCTTCATCACCACCTCGAAGGGCCGAGCACGCTGGGTCCCGTGCCATCGCTCGCTGATTCGCGAGCTGCGTCGCTACCTCGCAGCGCGGACAGCCATCGCGCGAAGAGCCGGCCCCGAGGATTCCTTCTTCGTCAGCGGGAGCGGCGCCGCACTGTCGAGGCGCATGGCCTCACACACGGTCTCCTACCTCCTCCGCGAGGCCGGGCTGAAGCCGACGAAAGGCCGCGTCGGTCCTCGTCCGTACGACATGCGCCACGCATTCGCCGTTCATCGACTCACCCGCTGGTACCGCGCGGGCGTTGATCTGCATTCACGGTTGCCGTGGCTGTCCGCGTACATGGGCCATGACGACTTGCTCGGGACCGAGACCTACCTCACGGCAACGCCCCAGTTGCTCGCGCTGGCCGGCTCTCGCTTCCGCCGTCGGTTCCAAATCGACAGGCAGGGGACCTGATGCGACGGCCCACTCCGCTGATGGCGCTCGTTCAGAGCTACTTCCAGGTTCACCTCCGTCGGGTTCGCGGGGCGAGCGACCACACCATTCGCGCCTACCGCGACGGGTTGCGTCTCTTCTTCGCTTTCGCGGCACAGAAACTTCGCCGCTCAGTCTCGGACCTGAGCCTCGACGATCTTCGGACCGACATGGTTCTCGCGTTCCTCGACCACCTCGAGTCGGGGCGGGCAAACTCCGCAGTGACGCGCAACTGCCGTCGGGCGGCCATCTGCGGACTCGTCGAGCACGTGTTGCGGCACGACCCCACCCGGGCGGAGCAGTATCGACAAGTGCTCGCGATCCCGTCGAAGCGGTCGCGTAGCCGGCCGCCCACCTACCTCGAGCCAGAAGAGGCTCGCCTGCTGATCGCGCAGCCCGACACGATGACCAAGGCCGGGGCGCGCGACCGCGCGCTGCTACTGATCCTCTACAACACCGGCGCGCGCGTGACCGAGGCGCTCGGGATTCGGCCCGAGGATCTGACGCTTGCTCGCCCTCGCCAAGTGCGGCTTCACGGAAAGGGCGGCAAGGACAGGTTCTGTCCGCTGTGGGCCGAAACGGCCGACGCAGTTCGCCACCTCCTTGACGGGGCTCCTGATCCGGATGGACCGATCTTCCGAAGCGCGCGCGGAGCACCGCTGACGCGCGATGGCGCGGCCTACCTGCTTGCGAAACACGCTCGCTCGGCGGCGCGGAAGCTGCCGATTCTGAGTCGCCGCAGAATCACCCCGCACGTGCTTCGTCACAGCTGCGCTGTCGCGCTTCTCCAGTCTGGCGTCGACCTCACTGTGATTCGCGACTACCTCGGCCACGTCAGCGTGGCGACGACCGGTCGTTACCTCAGCAGCAACATGCAGATGAAGCGCGAGGTGCTCGAAGCGTTCTGGCAGCGCGCGGGGCTCGATCCGAAACCGGCGAAGACCTGGAGAGCGGGACCAAGCTTGCTCGCGTTTCTGGACTCGTTGTGACCCGCGCCGTTATCCGGAGTGGGTCACGACCCCGCGTCAGACTTCCCCCTCGACAACTCGGAGCTGCGCCCGTTGCTCCTGCGGATAATCGAAGACTCCGGATAATGCGCCCAGCAGCCGCACTCGATGACGTCGCCCGACTCGTAGAGGTGGTTGTAGACGGCGTGCGCGTCGGCGACCAGCTTGCCGCTGAAGCCCTCGAGCAATCGCTCGACGGCCGCGCTGTCGTGCTTCACCGTGTAGCCGAAGAGGACGTGCTTCTCGGGCGCCACCACCACGAAGAAGTGGGCGCGGCGGCACTTCTCGACGTCCTGCACCAGCACGCCCGTCGCGTCGGTGCAGAGGTACGGTG
>CAIWFK010000559.1 GCA_903911905.1 uncultured Myxococcales bacterium | reverse complement strand
CGATCACGCAGAGCACCACGGCCACCGCCAACCCCACCCAGCCTGAAGTCGCAGCGCCAGAGGACCCGCCTGCAGGCTGCTCGGCCGGCGAGGGCAGCGTGGGCCGCGGCCGCAGGGGCGTGGCATCGACCAACTGGGTCGAGATGGCCGCGTCTTCATCGGGCAGCTCGAGCGGCTTTTCCTTCGCCACCTGCCGCAGCTCGTCGGTGTTGGCCGAGGCCAGCCGCTTCATGAAGCTGCCGTGCTGGGCGAACTCGTTGGGTAGCAGGCTCTTCATGGCCTGGGCCAGTTGATCGCGCGTGGGTGACGGGCGGCCGGTCGAAAGGCGCAGGGCCTCGCCGAACTCGCGCATCGACCCGAAGCGCTCGTCCCGCTTGGCGCGGGTGGCGCGTTGGAGCACGTCGTCGAGCCCGCGCGGCAGGCCAGCACGGCTCTCGCCGGCCAGCGGTCGTTGGCCGGTCAGAATCTTGTTGAGCGCCGCCAGGTCGTTGTCGGCAGCGAACATGGCCTTGTTGGTGAGCAGCTCGTACAGCACGGCCGCGAGCGCGAACTGATCGACCCGGCCGTCGAGCGGCTCACCGGTGATCTGCTCGGGCGCCAGGTACTGCGACTTGCCCTTCACCATGCCGGCCTGGGTCTGCGCCAGGCGCCGCTGGGCGTGGGCGATGCCGAAGTCGAGCACCTTCACCCCGCCGTCCCACGTCACGAAGATGTTCGAGGGCGACAGGTCGCGGTGAATGACGTTCATCGGCGCGCCGTCGGGGCCGACCAGGTGATGGGCCGCGTGCACGCCTTCGGCCGCGTCGATGGCCACCTGCACCGCCAACTGCCACGGCACCCACGCCCCGCTGGCATGCGCCACGCGCGTCAGATCGTGCAGGTCGTAACCCGACAGGTATTCCATCACCATGAAGGGCCCACTCGGCCCGCGCGCCAATTCGAAGACCTTGACCACGTTGGGGTGGGACAGCGTGGCCGCCAGCCGCGCCTCGTCGTGGAACATCTTCACGAACTCGGGGTTGCGGGCCTGCTGCGGCAGGATGCGCTTGAGCACCACCAGCGTCGGAGGGTCCTGCTCGAGGTCCCGGGCCAGGTAGATCTCGGCCATGCCGCCCTCGGCCAGCTTCTGGACGGGCAGGTACCGCTCGTTGAAGAGCGGCAGCCCGGTCGGCCCCAGCTGCGCGACCGGGGTCGGGTCTTTGCGCTCGCTCAGCGAAGCTCTCCTTTGAGCGCGAAGGTGACCACGCAGCCCTGGGCCCCCAGCCCGTTGGGCGAGTTGGCCTTGAGGTTGGTCTCGATGGTGGCACAGGCCGACGGCGAGTCGACCAGGGTCAGCACGTTGTCGACCTCGACCGTCATCTTCGCGCCCTGGTCTTCCAGCGTCCACGTCTGGGTCTGCTCGAGCGAGCAGCCGCCGGTGCCCACCGGGTCCTTCTTGTCGGTGACGCTGGTCAGCTCGCTGCCGACCACCGACCACGTCAACCCGCCGCTGGTGGGGGTGCAACTGCTGGCATCGAGCGTGGGGCAGGTCTGGGCCACCGCGGTCTTCCCATCGGCCGAGGTGCGGTACACGAGGTACGTGTTGTCGGTGATGGTCAGCGGCTGCGCGCCCTTGCGGAACTCGACGTTGTCGCTGCACGAGCCGAACGTCACGGTGCTGGTCAACAGGTGCCAGAACCACACCCCGTCGGCCGAGGGGCCGTTGGGGCCCGTCGAGCCGGTGCTCACGCCGCTGTGACACGCCGTCGCCAGCACTGCTGCGAGCACCACCCCTCGGGTCATGCCCGCCACCATATCAGCGGGCGCCCCCGTGCGAGTGTTCCTACAGGGCCGACAGCTCGGCGCTGGCGGTTTCCCACCGGGCATAGAGCGTCTCGAGCTCTTCGACGCCCTCGCGGTGGGCTTCCATCACCGGGCGCGACTTCGCGTAGTCCGACGCGAAGGCCGGGTCGACCAGGGCCTGCTCGCGTTCCTTCTGGGCGGCCTCGACCTCGGCGATGCGGGCCTCGAGCCTGGCGATTTCCTTCTTCAGCGGCCCTGCGGCGCGGCTCTTCGCCTGGCGGGCCTCGGCCTCGGCGCGACGGCGGTCCTTCTCGGTCAGCGCCTTGCTCGCCCCACCCGCCTCGGGCACTTCGCCCGCTTCGCGCTGCGAGGCCTCGGCGTCCAGGTGCTGCAGGTACTCGGCGAGGTTGCCGGGGTACTCGACGATCTGGTGATCGCGCACGTCCCAGACGTGGGTGGCCAGCGCGTCGAGGAAGCTGCGGTTGTGCGAGACGAAGATCAGCGTGCCGCCGTACCCTTCGAGCGCTTCGATCAAGGCCTCGCTCGAGTCGAGGTCCAGGTGGTTGGTCGGCTCGTCCATCACCAGCAGGTTGGCGGGCTTGAGCAGCAGCCGCGCCAGCGCCACCCGCGCCCGCTCGCCACCCGAGAGCACGCCGATGCGCTTGTCGACGTCGTCCCCCGAGAAGAGGAACGCGCCCAGCACGCTGCGCACGTACGACTGCGGCTTGTCGGGCACCAGCGCCATCATCTGCTCGAGAATGGTGTGGCTGCGCTCGAGCGTCTCGGCGTGGTGCTGCGCGTAGTAGCCCAGAATGACGTTGTGCCCCAGCTCGACCGTGCCTGCGTCGGGGGTCAGTTCGCCGGCCAGCAGCTTGAGCAGCGTGGTCTTGCCCGCACCGTTCAGGCCCACCACGGCGATCTTCTGGCCGCGCAGCACCTGGGCATCGAGCCCGTCGTAGATGACCTTCTCGCCCCACGCCTTGCGAATGCCCGAGAAGCGCGCGACCTCGCGACCCGACGCGGCCACCAGGGGAAAGGTGAAGCTCACCGTGTCGCGCGCCTGGTGCAGCTCGACCGACTCCATCTTCTCGAGCTGCTTCATCTTCGACTGCGCGGCGGCGGCCTTGCTGGCCTTGGCGCGGAAGCGGTTGATGAAGGCCTCGAGCTGGGCTCGCTTGGCGGCCACCTTGCCGGCCTGGGCGAGCTGCCGCTCGTATTCCTCGGCGCGCTGACGGCGGTAGTCTTCGTAGTCGCCCGACCAGGTGCGCAGGCCCTCGGTCTCGAGCGAGATCACCTTGCTGATCTGCCGGTTCAGGAACTCGCGGTCGTGGCTGATGAGCACCATCGCCTTCTTCGAGCGCTTCAAGAACGCGTCGAACCAGGCCAGCGTGGGCAGGTCGAGGTGGTTGGTCGGCTCGTCGAGCAACAACAGGTCGGGGTCCTGCAACAGCAGGCCGGCCAGGGCTGCGCGCATGCGCCAGCCACCGCTGAACTTGGTGGTCTCGAGCGTGAAGTCCTTCGTCTGGAAGCCCAGGCCCAGCAGAATGCGCTCGGCCCGGTGCCGACCGAAGTGCTCGTCGAAGTGCTCGCGCTCCTCGTGCAGTTCGGCCAGCAGGGTCGCCAATTCCATCTGCTCGGCGTCGTCCTTCGCCTGGGCCAGCGCGGCGTCGGTCTCGGTCAGGCGGCGATCGAGCGACTCGCGGCCGGGCACCGAGCTCATCACCGCGTCGACCAGGTTGCCGTCGGGCAGCGACTGCAGGTCTTGCGGCAGGTAGCCCACCCGCGCGTCGCGGCGATAGACCAGCCGGCCGTCGTCGGCGTGCTGCTGCCCGACCAGAATCTTGAGCAGGGTCGACTTGCCCGTGCCGTTGGCGCCGACCAGCCCGATGCGATCGGTGGGGCCGATGGTGAAGGTCGCGTGCTCGAAGAGCACCTTCGACCCGAAGGACAGCTGGACGTCGGTCGCGATCAGGAGGCTCACGGCAACGCAGTGGTTAGCAGAAGCCGGCGCGGGCTTGGTGTACAGTGTGACCGGCCGTGAGCGACCCCATCGAAACCGTGAAGGCGGAAGAGCTGCTGGGCCAGGTGCTCGACGGGCGGTACCGCGTCGACGCGGTGCTCGGCGCGGGCGGCATGGGCATGGTCTTCAAGGGCCTGCAGACCTCGATGGACCGGCCCATCGCGCTCAAGACCCTGCACCCGCAGTTGGCGATGGCGCCGACCTTCTTCGAGCGGTTCAAGCGCGAAGCCGAAATCGCCAGTCGGCTCAAGCACCCCAACATCATCACCATCTACGACTTCGGCCGCACGCAGGACGGCCTGTGCTACTTCGTGATGGAATACCTGGAAGGCGAGTCGCTGCGCCAGCGGGTCAAGCGCCTGGGCGCGATGACCTTGCGGGAAGCGGTGGCGGTGCTCGAGCAGGTCGCGCTGGGGCTGGGCCACGCGCACCAGGCCAAAGTGATTCACCGCGACATCAAGCCGCACAACATCATGATCTCCGAGGTCGACGGCTCGGAATACGTGAAGGTGCTCGACTTCGGTCTGGTCAAGGCCATCGAGCAGGAAGAAGAAGAGCACCTCACCTCGACCGGCCAGGTGCTGGGCACCCCGCAGTACATGCCGCCCGAGCAGGCCGGTGGCGAGCTGGTCGACCAGCGCAGCGATCTCTATTCGCTGACCGGGGTGCTCTATTACTGCCTGACCGGGCACTCACCCTTCGGCGCCAACACGGTGCGCAAGGCGCTGACGGCGTCGCTGACCGGCAAGGTGCCGCCCATCGCCACCTATCGGCTGGGCGCTCCGGTGCCGCCGGCGCTCGACGTCTTCGTGCACAAGGGCCTGGCCCCCGAGAAGGACGACCGCTACCAGACCGCCGACGAGTTCATCACCGCGCTGCAGGCCTCGGTGAAGGGGCTGAGCGACGCGCAGCTCGACGCCGCGCCTGAATTCGTGGCCGACCCCACGAAGGAACCGGGCAGCGGCTCGTCGTCGAGCGCCTCGCGGCGCAGCGGTTCGGCCTCGCGGTCGCGCCCACCCAGCAAGGCGGTCTCGGCGGTCAGCCGGGCGCTGCCCAGGTCGGCGAGCAGCTCGCGGGTCGAGGTGGCCGAGCAGACGCCGCCCTCGATGCCCTCGAAGGCACCTCCGCCGCCCAGACAGAACTCGTCGCTGGTGGTGGTGATCTCGGCGGTCGCGGCCCTGGTGGTGTTGGTCGGCGCGGGCCTGGTCTGGAAGTCGAGGTCCGACGACAAGCCGGCGGTGGTGGTGGTCACGCAACCTGCTCCCCCGACCCGCGCGCCGGTGAAGCCGGTCGACGAGCCGCCCTCGCCGTCGGCCAACGTGAAGGTCACGCTGACCACCACGCCCCCCGGGGCCGAGGTGCTCGAAGACAAGGTCACCGTCGGCGTCACGCCGCTCGCGCTCGACTGGCCGCGGGGCAAGACGCGCACGCTCAGCTTCAAGCTGGCCAACTACAAGACGGTCGAGAAGGTGCTGCGACCCGAGACCGACCAGGCCCTCGAGTTCGCCCTCGAGCCGGCAAAGTCGGCCACCCCCGCCACCGTTCCGACGAAGAAGCCGAAGAAGGAAGACGACCCCATCGGCGCCTTCGAATAGGCGTCGAAGGCTGAATTCGGCTGGGTTTTTCATGACCCTCCCCGTCTGGTTTCGAATCGAATCAACGGCTTGAGTCGAGGAACGCGGGGGCCCCTCGCAGTGTTGGTCCTGTCGGTTATGGTCGGCCGCGACCCGTCAGGGACCTATGAGCACCGCACTCGCCAGCCCGGTTTTTCGAGAGAAGGCGCCTGAGCCCCACTTCGGGGAAGGGCTGCCGCCGGCCAGCGCGTTGCTGCTGCAGGCGCGCATCAAGGACCTGAAGCTTCATCTGTCGGGCACGTTGCTCGAACGCTTCATTGGCCAGCTCTATGACGAGCTCGAGGCCAAGGGCCTGTCGCTGCGGCCGCCCTGCTACCTGTCGGACCAGTGGGGCTGCCCGTCGGGCGTGCCGGTGATCGGCATTCCGTTCTACCTGGCCGACCCGAACCTGCTGCAGATCGAAGACGCCCTGGGCGCCGGCGCCGAGAACGAGCGCGACATCATGATGTACCTGCGCCACGAGGCCGGGCACGCGTTCAATTACGCCTTCAAGCTCTACGAGGGTGACGAGTGGCGCAAGCTGTTCGGCGACTACTCGAAGCCGTACGTCGACACCTACAAGCCGCACCCCTTCAGCCGGAAGTACGTGGTGCACATCTCTGGCTGGTACGCGCAGAAGCACCCCGACGAGGACTTCGCCGAGACCTTCGCGGTGTGGCTGACGCCGAACTCCAAGTGGCCCGAGCGCTACAAGGGGTGGAGCGCGATCAGGAAGCTGCAGTACGTCGACCAGATCGTGCAGAAGGTCGGCCGCACGCCGCAGATCGTCACGCTCGACGAGCGCGACATGGAAGTCGAGCAGATGGAAGAGACGGTGCTCGACCACTACCGGCAGCGCATGCTGGAAGAGAAGATCGACACCTCGATCGGCGAAACGCTCGATCAGGACCTGCTCGCCCTGTTCGAAGCCGAAGGCGTGGGCAACACCGGCGCCGACACCCTGGTGCGGGCCGAACGGCAGTCGCTGATTCAGTCGGTCACGCAGTACTCGGGCGTCTCGCGCGGCGTGGTGAAGTCGGTGCTCGATCACCTGCTCGAGCGCATCAGCGCGCTCAAGCTGTCGGTGCATCGCGACAAGGCGCGCGAGTACATGACGCGACTGACGGCGCTGCTGACCGCGCTGGCGATGAACTACCTGTTCACCGACAAGTTCTTCGAGAACGACTGAAGCGCTTCAGGAACCGAGCGCCTCGAGCCGGGCGCTGGCCTTCGCGAACACCCGCGACTGGGGGTGCGCGAGCGCGCGTGCGGCGAGGAAGTGGCGGCGCGCGTCGTCCAACCGCCCGGCGTCCTGGGCGAGCCGACCTTCGACCACGAGCCTCTCGGCGTCGGGGCCAGCGCGTCGCTGAGGCTTCACGCAGGGCCTCGGCCGCTGCTGCGCCCTCGCCCAACCGACGATGAAGTTCGGCGCGCGTCCCCAGCATGACCGCCACCACCCGGTCGAGCGGCCCACCCGCCGGGCGCAGACAGAGCTGCGTCGACGCGCGCGTCACGTCCGCCAACAGCGCGCGCAGCGCCGCAGGTTCGAGCTCGCTCCGGGCCTCGAGCGTCGCCGAGGCGAGGTTGTGGAGCGCCCGCGGCTCGCAGTCGGGGCTGTCCAGGGCCCGGCGCGCCGCGGCCATCGCTTCGTCGCCACGCGCGGCTCCGTTCAACGTCGCTCCCGAGGCGACGATGCAGTCGTCACAGAGGCTCGCGCTCGGCCCGGCCACCAACTGGGCAACCTCGGCTCGCGGTCGCCAGCAGAACGAGCACCTGCGTTCGGGCACCTCGAGCCACCACGAGAAGACCAGCGTGACCAGGCAGAGCGTCGCCGCAGCCGCGGACACCCGCGGCCTCGCGTTGGACAGCGCACCGACGACGACGAGCGCGAGGCCCAGCGTCGCCACGCTCGCCA
This sequence comes from uncultured Myxococcales bacterium, assembly GCA_903911905.1. Lineage (GTDB taxonomy): Bacteria > Myxococcota > Myxococcia > Myxococcales > Myxococcaceae > Xiheilimnobacterium > Xiheilimnobacterium phototrophicum. The sequence continues at coordinate 3,081 of CAIWFK010000559.1, read as the reverse complement.
GTCGAGCCTTCGTCTGCTTCGAGCCGTGAATGCGAGGGCGCATCCGTGCGCACCTTTTCACCGAAGCGAAGCGTCGCTTGCGGCCCCACGTGACGCTCTTCGAGAACGACGAACCGCATCGAAAATGCTACGGTCGAGCAACGCATGGCCGCCGCGACCGTTCCCTCGTTGAAGATCGCCGTCCTCCACTATCAACCCCGAGGCGAAGAGGTCGACCCGGTCGTCACCCACGTGACCGACGCCCTGAAGGAACTGGGGCACACCACGGTCACCATCGGCGTGCACGACATCGTCTTCGACCTGCTCAAGGCGATCGAAGACGCCAAGCCCGACCTGGTGTTCAACGTCTGCGAGACCTTCGCCGACGACTACCGGCTCGAGGTCAACATCGCCGCGCTGATGGAACTGGCGCGGGTGAACTTCACCGGCTCGGGCACCGCCGGGCTGTTGCTGGCCCAGGACAAGATTCTGACCAAGCAACTGCTCGAGTACCACGAGGTGAACACGCCCAACTTCCTGACCTTCGACGGCGAAGCCTTCGAGGCCTTCGGGCGTCTCACCTTCCCGCTGATCGTCAAGCCCGCGCGCACCGACGCCTCGTTGGGCATCGGCAAGCATTCGGTGGTGAAGGACTGGGACGAACTGACCCGGCGCGTGCGCGACATTCGCAAGACCTTCAACGACGAAGCGCTGGCCGAGGAGTTCATCGACGGCCGTGAAGTATACGTGGGCGTCATCGGCACCCCGACCCGCCCCGAGATCCTGCCGATCGTCGAATTGAACTGGGGCGACTGGGACGCGTCGGTACCTCGGGTGAGCGACCGCGAGGTGAAGTTCGGCGCGATGACCGACACCAGCCCGTACCTGGTGATGGCCGAGAACATCGGGCCCGACCTGCAGGCCCGCATCGAACGCAGTGCGCTGCTGGCCTTCCGCGCGCTCAAGATTCGCGACTACGCGCGCGTCGACTTCCGCATCTCGAACAAGACCGGCGAGCCCTTCGTGCTCGAGGTGAACCCCAACCCCTACCTCGAGAAGGAAAGCGAGCTGGCGATGGGGGCCGAAGAGCGGGGCATTTCGTACACCCAGCTCATCGGGCGAATCGTCGAATCGGCGGCCATTCGGCATCAACTGAAGGTGCGCCCCGAGAAGCCGACCACCGGCGAGACGCCCGGCGTCGAGGCCAAGGACCGATCGCGAGCCGAAACGTCGGGTTCGTGACTCAGCCCTGAGGGCGCCCGGCGTCGGGAAGGGGCCCAGGTCAGGCTGTAGCGCCCTGTCGCGGCGTGTAGGCGTTGGACAATCTCTTGATCCCGAGTGCGGTCGGCTCTCATGATTGCACCTGGTCACCGCCCTTGAAGGAGCAATTCATGCGCAGCCGTCTGATGCGATCCGTCGCCCTCGCCGTCACCTTCTCACTCCTCTCCACGGGCTGCATGCTCTCGCGCGCGGTCGATCGCGCGTTCGTCGGCATCTCCGTGCGCAAGCCCCAGTACGCCGAGCGCAAGACGACCGGCGTCTTCCTGCTGCCGTTCACCATGGCGATCGACATCGTCACCTTCCCCATTCAGACGATTCTGGTCGTGATCCTGGGCGACAACTTCCCCTTCACCGATCACGAGGCGGCTGACAGCGCGCTCGCGCTCAACCCGACCTTCCAGAAGCTCGACGCGAAGCAGCGAGCGACGGCGATGGCCGAGCTCGACGCGCTCATTCGCTCGGGCCAGGTCACCGCGCAGACCGCGCTCGGCCTGACCGAAGATGGCCACTGGAACCTCATCGCCATCGACGCCGAGGCCCACGCGCAGCTCGCCGCTCGCGCCATCGAGCCCGCGGCCGAGCCCGCACAGGTCTGCGAGCGCTGAACTGACGAACGGGGGCCTCATGGCCCCTTCGACGCACAGGCACACCGCCTCCCCCCGGCGGTGTGCCTTTGTTTTTTGGGGGTTCAGCAGCGAATCTGCGCGTGCGGCGTGATGGGCGAGGCGAACCATCTCCCCCACGCGACGAAGAGCAGCGCCCCACCAACGCCACGTCGATCGGCGAGCGCGCCACTTCCGCGTGCAGCGCGTTGGACGCGGCGAGCAGCGCCAGGCCAGTACGGCACGTCGCGCTCGACCTCGAGGTTCCACAGCGAGGGCCGGGCGACCGGGAGCGCGCCGACGCCGTTGGCCAGGCCCAGGAAGAAGCCGTCGGTGATCGCCGCGCCGACGCGACGGCGCAACTGGGCGGGCAACGAAGGTGCGTTCATTCGAGGTGGGGGGCGAGGCTGTGGGCCGGGTCAGCGCGTGAGGTCCCACGCGAGGCGCGCCACCAGCGCCACCACCACCACCAGCACCACCCGCCGCACCAGGGCGTCCCCCCGCTTCACCGCCACCTGCGCGCCCACCAGGCCCCCGGCGAACTGGCCGACCGCCATGGGCACCGACACCTTCCACAGCACCGTGCCCCGCACCACGAACAGCAGCACCGCCGCCAGGTTCGACGCGAAGTTCACCACCTTGGCGTTGGCCGACGCCTCCTGCATCGTCAACTGCAGGAACACCACCAGCCCGACGATCAAGAACGTCCCCGTTCCCGGCCCGAAGAAGCCGTCGTACGCCCCGAGCAGCAACGCCAGCACACCGGCCTTGAGCGCCGCGTGCGCCACCACCCGCCGCTCGGTCGGAGGCCGCACGACCGACACCACCACCGCCGCCACCACCAACAACCCCAGCACCACCGGCTTGAGCACCTTCGGGTCGACCGCCAACACCAACGCCGCGCCACCGAGCGAACCCACGAACCCCAACGGGAAGAGCCACCGCGCGCGCCGCCCATCGATCAGCCCCGCGCGCCAGAACCGCGTCAGCGCCGCGCCACTGCCGAACACCGCCGAGCCCTTGTTCGTCCCGAACACGTGGGTGATGGGCAGGCCCTCGCCACGCGCCGCAGCGCGATCGACCCAAACCAGGGCCTCGAAATAATTTTTCGCAACCCCATGTCCACTATAGTAAATAAATCCCAGCATCAACTGAGCGCTCGCATATCCATGCTCGGCCGATTTTTTAAACCATATAAGGGCTTCTTCATAATCTTGTG
>CAIWFK010000558.1 GCA_903911905.1 uncultured Myxococcales bacterium | reverse complement strand
GGCGTCGTCGATGGCGCCTGCGGCCAGGTCCGCGTCGATCGACATCTGCTTGCCGGGCAGGGCGTCCAACGTGAAGCGGGCCGCGACTTCCGAGACTCGGCCCGAGCCCTTGGTGATGACGGTGAAGTTCACCACCAGCAGAATCAGGAAGACCACCGCGCCCACGATCAGGCTGCCGCCCACCGCGAAGCGCCCGAAGGTCTCGATCACGTGACCCGCCGAGCCCGGGCCCTTGCCGCCGTCGAGCAGAATCAGGCGCGTGGTCGCCACGTTGAGCGAGAGCCGGAAGAGCGTGGTGATCAGCAGCAGCGCGGGGAAGACCGAGAAGTCCATCGGCCGGTTGAGCCCCAGGCTGACCAGCAGCATCAGCACCGAGATGGCCACGCTCAGGGCCAGCAGCCCGTCGAGCACCATCGCCGGCACCGGAATGATGAGAATGCCGATCACCGCCAGCACCGCGACCGCCAGCAGCGCTTCAGCGGGCACCTTCGACGGGGCGGCGGCTTCGGCGCTCACGGCTGGGCCTCATTCGTCTGCGCGGCCGGCACCTTCTGCCGGTTGGTCAGGCGGTAGACGCAGGCCAGCACGGCCGCCACCGCCTTGTAGGTCTGCGCCGGCACCTCGCCGCCCACCTTCACCTTGCGGTACAGCAGGCGGGCCAGCGGAATGTCCTGAACGATCGGAATGCCGTTGCTGCGGGCGATTTCGCGCATCGACTCGGCCAGCACGCCCTTGCCCTTGGCCAGCACCTTCGGCGCCGCGCCTTCTTCCTTGCGGTAGCGAATGGCGATGGCGATGTGGGTGGGGTTGACGATCAGCGCGTCGGCCCGGCGCGTCTCGGCCATGGCGTTCTTCTTCACCAGATCGCGGTGCCGACGCTTGCGCTGGCCCTTGAGCTGAGGGTCGCCCTCGTCTTCCCTCATCTCTCGTTTGATCTCTTCGCGGGTCATCATGTGGCGTTTCCGGTAGCGCCACCTGGTCAGAGCAAAGTCCGCACCAGCGAAGAGAATCATCAGGCTGACCGCGCGCACGGCGATTTTCGAGAGGCCGCCGTACAGCGCGCCCAACTGTTCGCCCGGCGCCGAGTGTCCCAGTCGACCCAGCGTCAGGAACTCGCCGCGCACCACCCCCCAGCAGGCCACCAGAATCGCCACCAGCTTGACGGTGCCCACCAGCAGATCGATCGCGAAGTCCTTCGACACGAGCCGGGTGAGCCGTTCAGGGCTGAAGACCCGCGACAGATCGGGCGTCGCCTTGTCTTCCCACACGTGCCCCTGCGTCTGCAGGAAGGTGAAGACCACGCCGCCCGCCGCCATCGCCACCAGCACGCCCAGCAGCGGCAGCGCGATGGGCAAGACGATCGACGGCAACGAGGAAAACGGCGTGGTTGGCGCCAGGGTGAGGGTGTCGGTCACCAGCCGAACCAGGCGCGTCTCGATGGCCGAGGCGCTGGCCCACAGCACGATCACGCCCAGCAGAAAGGCGCCGGTGGTGACCGTGTCGCGCGAGAGCGGAATGTCGCCTTGTTCGAAGGCCGCTGCCAGGCGTCGCTCCGACGGTTGCTCGGTCTTTTGTTCCTCGTCGTCGTCGGCAGCCATGGCCGGGCTAGCTCCTCGAGAAGACCTGAAGCGCGGCCTGGGCGCACAGTTGCGCACCCTGCGGCGCGAACAGGTAGAGCGCTCCGCCACCCGCGGCGATCGACACGCCGAAGCCGAGGTTCGAGAGCGAGAGCTGGGGGCTGGCCTTGCCCATGGCCGCCAGCGTGCCGTACCCGAACAGGGCCGCCGCGAAGATGGGGTAGGCGACCCGAATCGACAGCGTCAGCGCGAAGATGATCTGCCGCACCAACCCGCCGGCCAGGCTCTGCACGTCGACCGTCGCGCCGGGAGGCACCTGTCGCACCGACTGCACCAGCCAGGCGAGCGCTTCCCGATGCAGCCCCAGCCCCACCGCCACCGAGAGCGCCAGCAGGCTCACCAATTCACCCACCGTCGTCGATTCGGTGCCGCTGTTGGGGTTGATGCTCTGCCCGAAGCCGAAGCCCATGGCCGTCGAGGCGGCTTGACCACCGTACTGCGCCGCGTCGAGCAGCAAGCGGCTCGACAGGCCCGCCACCAGCCCCAGCACCGTCTCGGAAATGGCCAGCCCCGCCAGGTCGCCGAAATTCGAGGGCACCGCGACCTTGGGCATTCCCGCCGCGAAGAACGCGACGATGGTCACGAAGAAGATCAGCGACAGCTTCACCCGCTGCGGAATCGACCGCGAGCTCAAGACCGGCGCGGTCATCACCAGCCCCGCGGTGCGGAAGAGCACCAGCGCGAAGGCGAAG
>CAIWFK010000557.1 GCA_903911905.1 uncultured Myxococcales bacterium | reverse complement strand
CCCCGACACGATCGCGAGGGCACGTTGGTCGGTCTTCTTCCGCGGCTGGCTGAAGCTTGAATAGAGGTCGAAGTTCACGGTCACGCCACAGGCTCCGATGTCGACGAAGGTTGACTGAAACCCGAAGCGCCGCACGGTGAGTCGAATCGGGAAGCGGGTCGTGAGGACCAGCGCGTATCGTCCATCGGCCTCGACTACTGCAGGCACGCCCACGCCCTCGAAGACCTGCGACCCGATGATCGTGAGCGATCGAGCTTCGAGCAGCGGGGCGCCGCTTCCGGAGAATTGGTGCTGCTCCGTGTCCCAGATCCGCCCCCGAAGGACGCAGGGCCCTTCGTCGTTCGGCGTGTGCTCGTGATCCACCCGGACGATGGCGGCCGACTCCGCCCAGAGCCCAGGGTCTGCGCTGGCCACGCCGCAGGCCGCGACGATCAGAATGCAGGCAGTACGTCGCACAGGAGTCACCCGTACACCGAACACCCTCGCCGCAGGGGTGGTCCTACGGTCGAAGCGCATCAAGCGCCCTCGCGATGCGTTGATCGTCGGGGTGTGAGCTGAGCGAAGCCTCAAGAACCGAGCGCGCTTCCGCGCGCCGCCGCCCCGCCACGTACGCCTCCGCAAGGAGCAACTGGAACTCGACGAGGAACGACGGGAACAGCGCCGAACCCTTCTTGGCGACGACGAGCGCCTCCATCGTTCTGCCTTCGTCGAGATATTTACGTGCGAGCCGCTGCAGCTGCACCGGTCCGTCGAGCGTCACGCGGTCTCCTGGGGCCAGTTCTGTTCGATAGCAGAGCGAATTGCCGGCTCCAGGCTCAGGACGACTTCGAGGTCAGCCCCGATCAGGGACGCGAGTTCGAGGCTCGCCTCGTGCTTGGACGGGTCCGACATTGCGACGACGACTACCGAACCGCACCGCTCCACAGGAATGGCGCACAACCGCAGCGCGACCTCCCTCGAAATGAGCCTGGCAACGTCGCTGTTGATCGTGCGGGTCCTCAGGTCTACCGCTGGTACGCCGTACTGCTGGGCAAGGAATCGGGTCAACACCATCTCGTCGACGACGCCCAACTTGAGCAGTGCCGCACCGAGCGAAATGCCTGAACGGTCGGCTTCAGTCCTCGCGCGCTCAAGGTCCTTCGGCTCGAACATGACGAGAACGTATCGCGCCCCTTGTCCCCGAGCACGTCGCAGCCCACCTGCGCCGCCTAAATGACTGCCCAAGGAGTTCATCGGCTGTGGCTTGCAACTCGGGGTCATTCCCAGGGGAGAGGGCGAACATGAATCCGGTGGCATACGGCCCCACCTCCCAGCCAAAGTCGCCGAGGCCGCCGATCAGCTCGTCGATGAGGGCGACGACCTGTTCAGTCGACTGGTTTCGTTCGAGCGCCGTCTCGAGCCGGGGAAGCAAGTGAACGAGTTCGGTCCAGAACTGAGTCGGGGTTACGATCTGATCGCGGTCCATATTTCGCGGAGCGTCTCCTTCACGAAGTGCCAACGCCCTCGGTCGTCGTCGGTGATGAGCGACTGAGTCCACGCGAACAGGGAGTGGCCTTCGTCCTCCGAACAATCGGTCGCAATCATCCACCACGCCATGAAGTGGCGTGGGCTGTTCACGCTCTCCCGCATGACCGACCAGCGAGCTTGACCGAGTTTCAGGTGACGTTCTCTGACGTGGACTGACGTCGCCTGAAGCAGAAGCCAGAACGCGACGAGAAACGGCGAGTCGAAGTCATCGAAGTTCAAGTACGCAACGCCGATGTCATCCTGGAAATACGAGGAGATCTCGACCGAGACGACCTCTCGAACTCGGCGCTCCACCCGGGTTCGAGCCGCAGGGGTGTAGTCAGCCAACAACTGCAACGCCTCTTTCACCATTTCGAAGTGCTGGAGCGGTCCGCGAAACTCGATGCTCGAGAGCGGGCGTCGCTCCAGGCCGGCCGTCATCATCCGGTAGCTCAACTCCACTGATGCCCGACGAAGGCCCACGTCCCACCACCATTCAATTTCGCCTGAGCAGGCACAGTCACCTGAGGCAACGCGTTGTAGCGCGACTACCTGTCCCCGCGCACGTCGTCGCCCGCCTTTGCCGCCTCAATGCCTGACCCAACCAACGGCGTGCACCGCCTCGTGGACATGGTCGTCGAGGAGGTCTCCCTCGTCGACCGGGCCGCGAACCTGCGCCGATTTCTCATCGTGAAGAGGGACGACTCCGTGGACGACACCGACGAGACGAAGAAGGCCGACGTGCCCGACGACTCCCCGCTGGGCCTGGCGCTCGCCGCGCTCGAGAGCCTGACGGACATCGTCGAGCTCCTCGGAGACGACGACGCCGACCCGCGCATCACCGCGCTGGCTGAGCAGCTGCGCTCGACCGGCGAACAACTGCTCGCGCAGGCCGGGCTCGCCGATGAAGAGGACGACGACGACACCGAGAAGTCCATCGCCGCCAACCTCAAGGCCGCGAAGGCCGCCGCCGCGCGCCTGCGTCGCGGCAAGAAGCCGCCTCCGAAGAAGGAGGAGCCCGCCGAGCCTCCCGAGCAGGAGGACGCGAAAAAGCTCGCGCCCCTCACCGACGGGCTGGCGAAGCTCTCGGCGTCCGTCACCTCGCTCAGCGAGCTCGTCACGGCCCAGGCGCAGCGCCTCGGTCGCGTCGAGAAGCAGTTCGGCCTGCCCAACAGCCTTCCGCCGCCGAGCGCGCCTCCGCGCAAGAAGGACGACGACGTCGCCTGGCCGCTCGACCTCAACAACCCGCTCGACCGCCACAGCGTCGACAAGTCGCTGTCCTTCCACTCGGCCGCCGATGAGGAGCGCCACTCGTGAGCTACACCTCGAACCGCACGTTGCTCGAGAAGGCCGACCTCGCGCTGGCCGACCTCACCGCTGGTGGCGGCCTGCTGCTGCCCGCCCAGGCCCAGAAGGTCATGCGGCTGCTCATCAAGCAGTCGGTGCTGATGCAGCTGGCGACCGTCGTGCCGATGGCGTCGCCGAAGCACCAGATCGCCAAAATCAAGTTCGGCAGCCGCATTCTGCGTCGCGGCAGCGAGGCCACCGCGCTCCCCGTCGCCGACCGCGCGCGCCCGGACATGTCGTACCTCGAGCTCGACGCGCAGCTCGTCAAGGCCGAGGTCCACCTGTCGGACGAGGTGCTCGAGGACAACATCGAGCGCGGCGAGCTGCGGCAGACCATTCTCGAGATGATCGCCGAGGCCGCCGGCCGCGACATGGAGGAGGTCATCATCAACGGTGACACCACCTCGGCCGACCCGTTTCTGGCGACGCTCGACGGGCTGCTCAAGCAGGCCACCAGCCACATCGTCGATGCCGGCGGCGTGGCGCTGACCAAGAACTTCCTGCGCGACCTGCTCAAGTCGCTGCCCAACGAGTACCTGCGCGACAAGAAGCAGATGGCCTTCCTCACCAGCGTCGACGCCGAGCTCGACTACCGCAACTCGCTGGCCGACCGCGCCACCGTCGGCGGCGACCGCTTCATCGAGGAGGACACGCCGGCGCTCTACTCGGGCGTGCCCGTCAAGCCCGTGCCGCTCTTCCCCGAGAACCTCGGCACCGGCGCCAACCGCACCGTCGCGCTGCTGTGCAACCCGAAGAACGTGCACGTCGGCATCTGGCGGCAGATTCGCCTGGAGTCCTTCCGCGACGTGTCGGCCGGCGTGCTCCGCGTGGTGGCCACCATGCGCTTCGACGCGAAGTTCGCCGAGGAGCCCGGCGTCGCGAAGCTCATCAACATTCAGCTCTGAGGGAAGCCATGGAGACCATGCTGGTTCGACTCAAGTCGTTCGACCCGCGGCGCGGGCAGGTCGTGCGCCGGTACACGTACGCCGGCATCAAGTTCCACGAGGAGCGCGGGTGGTACCGCGTCGAGAAGGCCGTCGCGGAGTACCTGCGCGGCGTGCGCCAGGTGGTGGGCGATGAGGTGTCGCCGTTGGCGTTCGACGTGTGCACCGAGGAGGAGGCGAAGGCCCTGGAGGTGCGGGAGGAGACGGATGCGAAGGTCAGGAAGGCGGCGTCGGATGAGGTGCGGCTGACTCCGGCGCGGGGGGAGGTGGACTTGGCGAAGGTGTCGACGAAGGTGGCTCGGAAGGCGTGATGACCCGGCTGCGCGGGTACATTGCTATCGACCTGGACAACTGCCTGGGTGAACCCTGGGCGCTGGAGATCATAGACCTGATCGGCAGTTATACCGAGATTTCACCGAGTGGTAAGGGCTACCGGATTTTTATGCGGGGCGAGCTGGCACACGACTGGACGAACCACGAGCGTGGGATT
>CAIWFK010000556.1 GCA_903911905.1 uncultured Myxococcales bacterium | reverse complement strand
GCCCGCCTGCACCGACAGCCGCCGCCCGCGCTTCATCAGGGTGCGAATGGTGATGGCGAAGTCGAGCGCGCCGCTCGAGTCGAGGTAGCCGACCGCGCCGCCGTCCGGCCCACGCCGGCACGGTTCGAGCTCGTCGATGATCTGCATCGCGCGGACCTTGGGAGCACCAGACAGCGTGCCGGCAGGGAAGGCGGCCTCGAGCGCATCGACCGGGGTGCGACCGTCGGCGAGCCGACCGCTGACCTGCGAGACCAGGTGCAGCACGTGCGAGTAGCGCTCGACGGTACGGTACGCATCGACCTTCACCGAGCCCAGCGCTGCGACCCGGCCCACGTCGTTGCGGCCGAGGTCGACCAGCATCACGTGCTCGGCGGCTTCCTTGGGGTCGGCGAGCAGCTCTTCGGCCAGCGCCTCGTCGGCCTCAGGGGTCGCGCCGCGCTTGCGCGTGCCGGCAATGGGCCGCACCGCCACCCGACCGCTGCGCACCTCGACCAGGCGCTCGGGGCTGGCGCCGATCAGCTCGCGCTCGCCGTCCTTGAAGAAGAACATGAAGGGCGAGGGGTTGACCCGGCGCAGCGCGCGGTACAGCTCGAAGCCCGAAATGGCGGTGGTGGCGTCGAAACGCTGCGAGAGCACGACCTGCTGCACGTCACCGGCCGCCACGTACTCGCGGGCGCGGGCCACCTGCCGCAGGCACTCGGCCTCGGTGCTGCGCGGCTTGAAGTCCGGAGCGGGATGACGGGTGCGGCGGGGCTCGACCAGAGGCGCACGCAGCGTCCGCTCGAGCGCGCGCAGCCGGGCCTTCGCGTCACGCAGCAACGCCTGGGGCTTGCCGTCACCGGGCCGAACCTGGGCCAGCAGGTGCAGCTCGCGACGCACGTTGTCGAAGGCCACCAGCGTGTCGACGTCGAAGAAGGTCGACTCGGGGAAGCCCAGCTCATCGGCGCCGGGCAAGGTGACGCGCGGCTCGAGGCGGGCGACGGCGTCGTGGCCGAGGTAGCCGACCAGCCCACCGGTGAGGGGTGGAAAGCCATCGGGCTGAACGCCTCGGTGGGTGCGCGCGAAGGCCTGGAGGGCGGCGAACGGGCCAGGCCCCGACCCGACGTGCGTGCGCAGCACGCTGCGCGGCCGCACGCCGAGGAACGAGAAGCGACCGACGCGCTCGCCCGGCTCGACGGACTCGAGCAGGAAGGCCTGCTTTTCTCCACGAGAAAGCTTGAGGAATGCGCTGACCGGCGTCTCGGTGTCGGCAGGCAACACCAGCCGCAGCGGTGCCGCGAAACCTTCCGTCAGTCGTCTGAGGAGACCGTGCTCAGCTTCGCCAAAGAGACACCACCGCCCCGTTTGCTGGAGTGGTCGTGGTGGTCTTGTTGGTGTGCATGGTGGGCGAAGAAATACGCGCCTGCCCCTCGCGCTGTCAAATCGATCGACTGGACCGGAAGGAAATCGACGACTTGGCCGCGGTCAGGGCCGCGACCTTCGCTTCGACCACGCCCGCGTCGCCCCCAGCGCAACCCCTTCATGAGCGAACCTCGAGGGCCCTCATTTCAGGGAAGCGCGAGCGCACCGCGTCGGAACTGACGCCTCCCTGGTCCGGCGTGAGCACGACCTCGACGCCGAGCAGCTCGCCAGGGCTCAACTGCAAGCGGGCCTGCAGCGCGGCGCTGGCGGCTTCGCGGGAATCGAGGCGATCGACTCCCAGCACGGGCGCGCGGGTGGCCAGAATCAACGTCACCACCACCAGCGAGCCGCCGTCGGGTCCGCCCGATGCCCGAGCGCGGAAATCGCTCACCGCCGTGAAGAAGCGCTCGCGGGTCGAGCCGAGATCGCCGAGATCGCGCTCGCCATAGCCAAAGTGCTGCCAGGCCCCTTCGAGCCCCATCAACGCGCGCACCAACTGCTGCAACAGGGCGTGACGGGCCGCCAACGGGTCGACGAGAGCAGGCGTGCGCGCCGCAGACTCGAGCACGTTTCGGGAGCCGTTCAGCGAGAACGCGATCACGCTCAAATAGGCGGGCACGACGGTCGGCGCGGCAGCGACGGGCTTCGAGGACCCCAAGGCTTTTCTGGCCAGCCACACCAGCAAGAAGAAGAACCCGAGCGCGATGGCGGCACAGCACACCAGGCCCACGAGCGTGCTCAGCAGCTCGAGCTGCGGGTCATTCTCTTCCATTCACGACTCCAGCGCGGTGACCACCGTGGCCGTGAGCAGCGCGAAAAGCCGCTCACCCTCTTCCGCCGTCGCGCCGGCGGGGTTGCCCAGGTAGGCGTCGACGCCGCCACATTCCAGGAAGTCCTTCGCGCCGGCCTTGATGACCGCGGGCAGGTCGACAGCGAGCTCGGGCAGCCGCTTCATGGCCTCGACGTCGACCAGGTGTGGTGCAGCGGCGAGCATGAGCGAGGTCTCGTAGTTTCCCGCGTGGCTGCCCCCGTGCATGAACTCGTGACCCAGTGCGGGGCCAGTGGGCGCGCGGCGGTGGTCGGGCACCACGACCTTCGACGACACGGCGAGCTTCGCCGCCTGGTGCACCACGCGAAAGTGGGCGGGCTCGAGGTGGTGGTTGACCAAGGCGATGGTCGAAAACCCCGCCGAGGCGATGCCGCCGATGATGCCCTCGAGCATCAAGCGCGCGGTCTCGGCCGAGAGCGTCACGGTGCCAGCGAAGGGCGCAGCGAAGTCGGTGAGCGCGTAGGTGACCGAGGGAAACTGCACCACGTCGGGTTTCAGCCGGAGCGCGGCGCGACGACACACCTCTTCGGCGATGATCACGTCGACCGACAACGGCAGGTGCGGGCCATGCGCTTCGGTCGAGCCGACCGGCAGCAGTGCCACCGCCCCACCCTGCGCCAGAGCCTTGACCCTGGGCCACGAGAGCGCCGAGGCCAGGTGTCTCACGCCGGCTCCTTGAGCTGGTTCTTGAGCACCTTGCCGCGATCGCTGCGGGGCAACGCGTCGATGAAGGTCACCGCGCGCGGCGCCTTGAAGGGCGCGAGCACTTCCCGCACCTTCGCCTTGAGCTGCTCGGCCAATTCAGGCGACCCCACCTGCCCCGCGTGCAGCGCCACGAAGGCCTCCGGCTTGTCCAGACCGTCGGCGTCCTTGAAGCCCACTACCGCCACCTCCCGCACCGCCGGGTGCTGCAAGAGCACGTTCTCGACCTCGACCGGCGAGAGCCACTTTCCGCCGACCTTGAGCATGTCGTCGCCGCGGCCACAGAAATAGAAGTAGCCGTCGTCGTCCTGCTGGAACTTGTCGGCCGAGACGCACCAGTCTCCGACGAAGGTGGCCTTCGACTTCTCGTGCTGCTGCCAGTACTCGAGCGCCATCGAGTCGCCGCGAATGCGCAGGGTGCCGACCTCGCCCCGAGGCAATTCACGCCCCTCGTCGTCGCAGATGCGGGCCTGGTAGCCCTCGACCACCCGGCCCAGCGAGCCCAGCTTCACGTCACCCAGGCGATTGGTGATGAAGATGTGGAACATCTCGGCGCTGCCGATGCCGTCGAGAATCTCGACGCCCGTTCGCTTCTTCCACTTCTGGTACAGCTCGGCAGGCAGCGCCTCACCGGCCGAGATGGCGACGCGCAGTGACGAGAAGTCGACCTTGTCCACGCCCTCGGCGTTGAGGATGCCGTTGAGCGCGGTGGGCACCGCGGTGAACATCGTCGGGCGGTGCCGGGCCATCAGCTCGAAGAGCTTCTGCGGCGTCGGCTTGTCCTTGAAGAGCACCGAGGTGCCGCCGGCGAGCAGGGGGAAGAGCAGGTTCGACCCCAGCGCGTAGCCAAAGGCCAGGCGGGGAACCGAAACGGTGCGATCGCGCTCGGTGTACCCGACGATGGGCAGGCCGTAGGTCAGCGCGTTGAAGACGAAGTCGTGCTGCTTGTGCACGGCGCCCTTGGGAAACCCGGTCGAGCCCGAGGTGTAGAGCCACACCGCCACGTCGTCTCGGTGGGTCGGCGCGATGCTCGGGTCGGCAGCCACCTTCGTCAGCTCCACGTCGTAGTCGAGGTGACGACCTGCACCTCCGCCCGCGACCAGCACGTGCTGCAGCCAGGGCAGCGAGGGCCGCAGCGAGTCGATGAGGGCGGCAGTCTCGGCGTCGGTGACGGTCAGCTTCGCGCGCGTGTAGTTGAGGTAGTACTGCACCTCGTCGGGCTTGAGCTGGGGGTTGACCGCGCTCACCGCGCCACCGGCCTGCACGGTGCCCAGCCACGCGCTGGCGAACTGCGGCACGTCGGGCAACATCAACAGCACGCGCTGCTCGCTCTGCAGCCCCAGCCCCTTGAACAGGGCGCTCGCACGGTTGGTGGCCTCGCCGAGCTGCGCGTAGGTGATGACCTGGTCTTCGAAGAGAATCGCGGTAGCCGCGGGGGTCTTCTTCACCTGCTGGTGCAGGAAGACGTCGGCCAGATTGAGCTGCTCGGGCAGGTTGAACGGGTCGAGCGACATGCCACGCAGCGTCGGCAGGGACGGGGCCAGTGGCAAGGAGTTTCAAGAACGCCAGAAACGAAAAGACCTCCGCCGGTGGGTGGCGGAGGTCAGGCTCCTTCGAGGCGAAGGGTGCTTCAGTATCCGAGAATGCCGCCCGTGGGGTAGCCGAGTACCGGCGAGCCGAACACGCCGCCCTGCGCCGCGACCGCGACCTGGTTCGCCCAGGCCTTACCGATGCCGAACGGGTCGAAGGGGTTGAAGGTCGAGCCCGACGACGAGAACGAATCGGTCGGCTTCGAAGGGTGGTGCGCCGGCTTCTTCTCGGCGGTGACGTGCGAGTGCGACGTGGCGGCGGTGGCGGCGGCAACGGTGCGGCGGGTCACGGTGGTGGTCATCGGAGTTCTTTCAGTGCGGCGAGGATGAAAACATTCTCGTCGAATGGTCAGCAAAGGTGCGTCGGTGTAGGCGATTTTGGAAAACGCCGGAATTTCAGATGCTTGAACGAGGCATTTCGAGGAAATTCTCCCCGAAAATTCCGGTTACGGTGAGCCCGATGCGACGCGCGATGCGGGCCTCAGTCCTCGGGTTGGTGGTCGGAATGCTGGTCGGCGCGGTGGTGCTGGGCGTGCTCGCGGGTCAGAAGTTGTCGAAGGGCTGCGAGGGCCTTTCGCCCGAGGAATGCAACCTCGAGCGGCAGATCGCCATCTCGCTCGCCCGGCAGGAAGCGTTGGGCGCGCTGGGGCTGACCCTGGTCGCCGGCGGCCTGGCCATCGCGCTGCGGCGAAGGTGAAGGCGGCGGTGGAACGGAGCTCGTCGAACGGCTCCGTCGAAGCAAGTCAGGACTTCGCCTCGAGGCCGAG
>CAIWFK010000555.1 GCA_903911905.1 uncultured Myxococcales bacterium | reverse complement strand
CTGAACGTGACCCCGAACCGGGCCGACGCGCTGTCGCACCTGGGCGTGGCGCGCGAAGTGGCGACGCTGCTGGGCACGCAGGTGCGCAAGCCGAAGGTCGAGCTGAAGGAAACCGACAAGCCGGCCTCGGGCGCCATCTCGATTCGCATCGACGACGGCGAGCGCTGCTGGCGGTACGCGGCGCGGGTCATCGAGGGCGTGAAGGTGGGCGAGAGCCCCGAGTGGATGCGCAAGCGCCTCGAGGCCTGCGGCATGCGCGGCATCAACAACCTGGTCGACATCACGAACTACGTGATGCTCGAGTACGGGCAGCCGCTGCACGCCTTCGACCTGGACAAGATCGGTGGCGCGCAGATCGTGGTGCGCACCGCCGCGGCGGGCGAGACCTTGACCACGCTCGACGACAAGCTGCGCACGTTGACCACGGATGACCTGCTCATCTGCGATCGCTCGGCGCCGCTGGTGCTGGCGGGCGTGATGGGTGGTTCGTCGAGTGAAGTGACGCCGGCGACCACGCGGGTGCTGCTGGAGTGCGCGACGTTTCAGCCCACCACCGTGCGTCGGTCGTCGAAGCGGCACGCGCTCAAGAGCGAGTCGTCGCACCGGTTCGAGCGCGGGACGGACATCTCGTCGGTGCCCGAGGTGCTCGATCGCGCCGCGGCGTTGATCGCCGAATTGGCGGGCGGCACGGTGCTCGCGGGCCAGGTCGACGTGCACCCGGCGCCGAAGCCTCCGCGGGTGGTGACGCTGCGCGCGCAGAAGGTGGCCGACGTGCTGGGCGTGACGGTGGCGATGGACGAGTGCGTGCGCATTCTAAGCACCCTGGGCTTCGTGAAGACCGGCGGCGATGCGGTCAGCACGACCTGGCAGGTGCCGATGGTGCGGGTCGACGTGTCGATCGAGGAGGACCTGATCGAAGAGGTCGCGCGCGTGTACGGGTTCGAGAAGATTCCGGCGGCGTTGCCTCGGGGCTTGAGCGAGCTGACGCCGGAGAAGCCGGCGGCGGCGGTGGAGCGGCGGCTGCGCGCGACGATGGCGGGGCAGGGCTTCGACGAGGTGGTGAACTATTCGTTCGTGGCGCCGGCGCAGCTCGACGCGTTCCAGGCGGGGAAGGGCGCGATTCTGGTCGGCAACCCGCTTTCCGTGGAGCAGTCGGCCATGCGCACCACGCTCTTCGCGAGCCTGGTGCCGAACGTGGTTCGTTCGGCGCGTCACCAGGCCAGCGGCGTGCGGTTCTACGAGCTCGGTCGCAGCTATGGCGCGCGGGCCGGAGGCGGGAAGGGCACGACGCCGGTGGCGATGGAGCGGCTGGAGCTGGCTGGCGTGCTGTGGGGCGTGCGTGATGGCGTGCGCAGTTGGACCGCGAAGGACGCGCCGGTCGACTTCTACGACGCGCGGGCGGCGGTCGAGGCGGTGCTGACGAGCCTGCACATCGAGGGCGCGACGTTCGAGGCGTTCGAGTCGCCCAGCTACCACCCGCGGGCGTCGGCGGTGGTGAAGCACGGTGGCGTCGTGCTGGGCACCCTCGGTGAACTGCACCCGCGCGCGGCCAAGGCGTTGGATGCTCCGGCCGGGGTGTTCCTGTTCCAGTTGGACGTCGAGGCGCTGCAGGGCGCGGCGCGGTTGCTGCCCCAGGCGAAGTCGCTCTCGAAGTTCCCCCGGGTGCAGCGCGATCTCGCGGTCGTGGTGCCGCAGGCGATGGCGTCGGAGTCGGTGCGAACCGTCATTCTCGAGGTCGGCGGGCCGCTGGTGACCGAGGCGCAGGTGTTCGACGTGTACGCGGGCGCGCAGGTCGGCGAGGGGCGGAAGAACCTGGCCTTCGCGCTGACCTATGCGGCGGCCGATCGCACCCTGACCGATGCCGAAGTGACCGATGCCCACGCGAAAATCGTCGCGGAAGTGACGAAGCGGTTGGGCGGGGCGTTGCGAGCGTAAGTTGCTGGAGTTGTTAGGGAATTCGGCGCGCCGGCATCAAGTGGCTGGCGCGTCGAAAAAGCAT
>CAIWFK010000554.1 GCA_903911905.1 uncultured Myxococcales bacterium | reverse complement strand
GGCGTTCTGCGAGGCGATCGACGCGCTGCCGTGAGCCGGTGGACTTGACGTTCGCGGACGGCGTCTGCCGCGCGGAGAGCACTTTACGGTGGGCAGTCGATACGCCAACCTTCACGCCTCGCCTCCGAACTCCATGCCCATTGCTCCTGTTCGACGCTCGATGCTCGTTGTCCTGGTGTTCCTGGCCTGCAGTACGCAGTCGGAAAGCGCAGCTCCCACGGTTGCCGAGGTCGATCAGGAAGGGTTGCAGCAGGTCTTCACGCTGGGGGGAAAGTTGCCCGGCGAGCAGCTGGTCCGTGCCCCCGGCTTCCAGATCGCGGCGACGGCCTGCGCGGGCGCACACTTGACCTATTTCGGCGGGCCGTTGCTGCAGACGCCGATCGTGGTGCCGGTGTGGTGGTCGGCGAACGTGCCGGCGACGGTGCAGAACAACCTCGCGCAGTTCTACGCCGACCTCACCCAGAGTTCGTACTGGCAGATGCTGCAGGAATACGACTCGGTGGGGCTCACGCCCGGTTCGAACCAGGCCATTCTCGGCGGCACGGCGACCGCGGCAGTGACCATCACGCCGTCGGTCTGTGCGGGCACCAGCAACTGCAACCTGACCGACGCTCAGATTCAGACCGAGCTCAAGGCGCAGATCACCGCGGGCGTGCTGCCGGCGCCGGTGCTCGACTGCAGCGGCAACACGCGAACCATCTACATGGTCCACTTTCCCTCGAACGTGGCCATTCGCGACCCGTCGGGTGGGCGCTCGTGCGCGGCGGGCGGGTTCTGCGCGTACCACTACACGGGCAAGTACGGGCCCAACAACATTCCCCTGGTGTACGGCGTGATGCCCGACCAGAGCACCGGCGGCTGCGCCACCGGGTGTGGCACCAACGGCACGGCGCTGGCCAACACCACCGAGACCGCCTCGCATGAATTGTCTGAAGCGGCGACCGACCCCGACGTCGGCCTCATCGCCGGAGCGGCCTTCGTCGCCCCCGGCGGGTGGTACGACTCGAAGTGCGGAGAGATCGGCGACATCTGCGCCGACGGCGTCAGCAAAGGCGACACGATCACCGTCAGCGGTCGTTCGTGGACCGTGCAGCAGAACTGGAGCAACAAACAGGGCAAGTGCGCCAGCTCGGGCACCGTGCAGCCGGTCTGTTCGGGCACGACGTTGACCAATTGTCGAAAGTGCTCGTGCGACGATACCGGCGTGGCGTGCAACGGCGCGACTGGGGTGTGCGAGACGACGTCGTCCAACGTGCTGTTCGGGGCGTGCGAGCAGTGCACGGCCAGCAAAAATACGTGTGGCGTGGGGAGTACGTGTCAGCAGTCGGCGACGCCCGCGCAGGACGATATGTGCGTCGCGGGGTGCACGCCGATCACGACGTGCGCGGCTGGACAGAACTGCGGAACCATCTCCAACGGCTGTGGTGGAACGGTGAGCTGCGGTCCTGCGTGCACCGGTCCCCAGACGTGCGGAGGCGGCGGCACGGCGAACGTCTGCGGCTGCACGCCCATCACTGCATGCGCTCCAGGACAGAACTGCGGAACGATTCCCAACGGCTGCGGCGGCACCGTGACCTGCGGCTCGTGTAGTGGCACCGACTCTTGCGGCGGCAGCGGCACCGCCAATGTCTGCGGCTGCACGCCAATCACCACCTGCGCGGCGGGCCAGACGTGCGGCAGCATTCCGGACGGCTGCGGTGGCACGGTCACCTGCGGAAGCTGCGCGAGCGATCAGACCTGCGATCAGCACCAGTGCGTGATGGCGCCCATCGACGCTGGCTCTGGCGTGGACGCGGGGGGCACCACGGACGCCGGAGCCGTCGATGACGCCGGCACGATCTCGGACGCGGGCCTCGACGACGCTGGCTCGTCCGACGCGGGCAGGGAAGGCCTCGACGCGAGCGTACCCGTGGACGACGCCGGAACCGTCGCAGACGCCGGCGACGGCCAGATGAAGGCCTCGGGTTGCACCTGCCAGTCGATCGACGCATCCTCGTCGGTGCCGGTTGCGCTGTCGTTGGTGTGGCTGGGCCGTCGCAGAAGGAGCACGTCATGACCCGTTTCTTCCCGCTGTTCGTCATCGTCTCGGCCTGTACGCCGCCTGCGGCCGACCCCGATCTCGCGTTGAGTTTCTCGCCCTCGGTGATGGACGCCTTCGGGCGCTCGGTGCGGGTCCGCGTCGTGGCGACCAACCCCGACGGCACCATCGGCACTGGCACCGTCACGTTGTCGACCTCGGTCGGTGACCTCGACGAGACGACCTTCACGCTCGACGCCTATGGCACCGCGACCACCACGTTGACCTGCCCGAGCTCCGACCCCGCCTGCACGCCAGGCATCGATCTCGCGGTGAGCGCCGTCTGGCAGCGCGTCAAGGCGCCCCTCCAGGTCTCGACGACGGGCCGCGTGCACATCGCCAACCCACCCGCGGTGTGGACGCCGCAGAGCTGTTCGACCGAGTCCAAGCTGGTCTACCTCTTCACCGATACCGCCGAGCTGCTCAGCTTCGACCCGGCGGCGAAGGCCCTTCACCACATCGGTACGCTCGCGTGCCCCACCCAGGCCTCTCCCAATTCGATGGCCGTCTCGCAGGACGGCACGGGCTGGCTCAACTACAGCGATGGCTCGCTCTTCCGCTTCAACGTGCGCACCGCGAACTGCCAGGCGACCACCTTCAAGCCGCCCACCGGGTGGACCCAGTTCGGAATGGGCTTCGCGCCCGATTCGATCGATTCGCCCCACGAGACGCTCTTCATTTCGGGCTCGTCGGCGCAGGGCCTGGCCTCGGTCGACGTGTCGACCATGATGACCCGGCAGGTCGGCCCCTTCACCGGCGTCATCACCGGCAGCGCCGAGCTGACCGCCACGGGTGACGGGCAGCTCTACGGGTACTTCGTGCCTGCTTCGGCGTCGGGCCCCATGAGCCTGGCGAAGATCGATCGCGCCACCGCCGCCACGTCGGGCCTGCGCGTCTTCCAGGACCTCACCGTGCAATCGGGCGGGTTCGCCTTCGCCTTCTCGGCCTGGCAGGGCTCGTTCTACCTCTACACTTCGAGCGGCACGGCCTTCTCGACCGTCACCAGATACGACCCGACCACCGATACCGAGTCACCCTTGATCAACTCGGCGCAGGTGGGCGTGAGAATCGTCGGCGCTGGCGTGTCGCGCTGTGCCCAGTGACGGCTCAGAAGGCGAGCCAGGTGGAGGTCGTTGGCCAGGGGGTCCGGCGTGCCGAAGCAGCGGGGCCGGCGAGCAGCGCCAGCCCCAGGGTCAGCCCACCCGCGAGTCGGAAGAAGGAAGCCACCGGACCACCTTCGCGCTGGCCCAGGCGCCCTGGTTCCTTCGGTCGACACAACGGCCGCGTTTCGCGCTACGGCAGGCCGGTGACCACGCCGCCGCTGCGACCGACGCTGGGCCTGGCTTCCCGCAAAGCGGCGACCGCCGCGCTCGAGGCCCACGTGCAGGTGCTCAAGGGCACCCCCATGCGCCGCGCCATTTCCGAGACGCTGTTCAAGGCCGAGAAGCTGGGCGGCAAGGAACGGCGCTTCGTGGCCTACGCCACCCGCGAGCTCTCTCGCCACCTGCGCCGGCTCGAGCTGTCGGCCAAGACCCGCGGTTGGCCCAGCAGCAAGCTGCACCTGCCCGAAGATCAGGCCCTGCTGCGCTACGCCCTGTGGCGTCACGAGCTGTGCGGTGCACCGGTCGACAAGATCATGACCGAGGTCGGGTTGCCCGGGCCCATTCGCCCCCGCGGCATTCCCGATCAGCTCATTCGCGGCGAGCTCGAGAAGCGCGTCGAGCTCGACTTCGGCGCCACGCCCATCGACCAGGCCGCCAGCCGCCAGTCGTTCCCCAACTGGCTGGCCGAACGCATCGCCGAGGTCGCTCCCGAAGGCGAGCTCGAGGCCATCTTCGAGGCGCTCAACCGCGAGCCGTTCCTCACCTTCCGCACCCGGCCCGAGGGCACCCGCGACGAGCTGATGGCGGCGCTCGCGAAGAGCGGCATCGAGGTCGAGGCCTCGGCCCAGACCACCGACACCCTGCGGGTCTCGAACGAGAGCCGCGCCATCTTCGAGTCGCGCTGGCTCAAGGAAGGGCGTCTGCAGGTGATGGACCTGGGCAGCCAGTTGCTCGCGGGTCTGTGTCAGGTCAAGCCGGGCATGGTGGCGGTCGACTACTGCGCGGGCGCCGGCGGCAAGACCATCGCGCTGGCTGACGCGGTGGGGCCCACCGGCCGCGTCTACGCCTGGGACAATTCCCCCAAGCGCCTGCAGGAAGCGAAGCGGCGGGTGCAGGAACTCAAGCTGCGGCACGTGACCTTTCCCACGCCGGTGCGCATCGACCTGGCTGACGTGGTGTTGATCGACGCGCCCTGCAGCGGCACCGGCACGCTCTCGCGCGAGCCCGACCAGAAGTGGAAGCTGACCTGGCAGAAGGTCGAAGCGCTGGTGCAGACCCAGCTCGAGATTCTGGCCACCGTCGCGCCCCAGGTGAAGCCGGGTGGGGTGATCGTCTACGGCACCTGCTCGCTGCTGCAGGCCGAGAACGAGGCGGTGGTCGACGCCTTCCTGGCCCGGACGAAGGGCTGGTCGCGGGGAGAACAGCTTCGGGTGTGGCCGCACCGCATCGACGGCGGCGGCTTCTTCGGGGCCAGGTTGCTCAAGTCCTGATAGCGTTTCGGGTCATGGCCGAACCGAAGCAGACCGACGTGGTGAAGCAGATTCAGCAGGCGTGGAACGAGGCCCAGGCCCAGTTGGCCGTGCTGCGTGAGCAGGTCGAGCACGCCACCGCCATGGCCCAGGCCAAGGTCACCTCGAACCTGAACGAGCGCGACCTCGACCGGGCCTACCGGGAACTGGGCGAAGCGGTGTGGGCCGAGGTCTCGAAGGGCAAGATGACTCTGCCCGCCAACCTGTCCAACGTGCGCAAGGCGCTGGAAGCGGTGACTGCCCGCATTCAGACCCAGAACGCCTCGATCAACGATCTGCTCGCCGAGGGCGCCGATATTGGAAAGCGCCTTCAGGAAAAAATGGCCCATGCGTCGAAAGGGCTGGCGTCACCCGGAAAGAAACGATAGGACGCCAACCGTTTCCGGCCCACCGGGAACGAGCAGTTCTGGGGTCATAGCTCAGCTGGGAGAGCGCCTGAATGGCATTCAGGAGGTCAGCGGTTCGATCCCGCTTGGCTCCACAGATGGTGAAGGCGAAAGCCCTCGGCCCAACACGCCGAGGGCTTTTGTGTTTCCAGGGCCCGGTGGCTCGCCGCTCGACGCAGGGCCCACTGCGGCGAGGCGAAGCGGCCACGAAAAAGGCCCTCCGGTGAAATCACCGAAGGGCCCTTCTCGTCACGACGGCGGTCGTCTTACGGGTGACCGGCCGGCATGTTCGGCAGGTTCGGCGCGCCGGGGTTCGCCGCAGGGGGCGCCTTGATCTCGAGGAGCTCGACTTCGAAGATCAGCGTCGAGTTGCCCGGAATCGTGGGGGGCGCACCGCGCTCGCCGTAGGCCAGGGCCGACGGGCACACCAGCTTGGCCTTGCCGCCGACCTTCATGTGGGCCACGCCCTCGGTCCAGCACTTGACCACGCCGTTGAGCGGGAACTCGGCCGGCTGGTTGCGCTTGTAGCTCGAGTCGAACTCGGTGCCGTCGGTCAGCGTGCCGCGGTAGTTCACCTTCACCGTGTCGGTGGGCAGCGGGTTCTTGCCGTCGCCGGCCTTCTCGTTGAAGAAGATGATGCCGCTGGGCAGCTTCTCGGCGCCCTTTTCCTTCGCGGCCTTGGCCAGGTATTCCTCGCCCTTGGCCTTGGCCTTGGCGGCCTTCTCTTCGTTGCGCTGGGCGATGAGCTGGTCGACCTTGGGGCCGAACTCCTCGACCTTCACCGCGAGCTCCTTGCCGCCGACCGAGTCCTTGAGGCCCTTGACGACCTCTTCGAACTCCGCGTCGGTCAGGCCCAACTGGCTGACCGGCGTGCGCTGCGCGAGCAGAATGCCGAAGCCGTAGAGCGCCTTCTGCTTGTCCTCAGCCGACAGCGGCGGCGGGGGAAGCGGCTTGGGCATCTCGATCGGCTTGGGCGGCGTCGCAGCCGCTTCGGTCTTCGGCGTCGGAGGCGGCGGCGGTGGCGGCTTGTCGGGGCAACCGATCAGGGTGCTGACGGTGCCGAGGGCGATCAACGCTGCGAACAATCGGTTCATGGTGGTCTTCTTCACTGGGGAGCTCCGGTGGGCTGGGCGGGCATGGTGGGCGCCGGCGCCGGGGGCGGCGCGGCGACGATCTCGAGGAGCTCGACCTCGAAGGTCAGCACCGCGTTGGGGGGAATGGCAGCGCCCATGCCGCGCTCGCCGTAGGCGATTTCAGACGGGCAGATCAGCTTGGCCTTGCCGCCGACCTTCATCTTCGCGACGCCCTCGGTCCAGCACTTGATGACGCCGTTGAGCGGGAACTCGGCCGGCTGGTTGCGCTTGAAGCTCGAGTCGAACTCGGTGCCGTTCACCAGCGTGCCGCGGTAGTGCACCTTGACCTTGTCGGTGGCCGCCGGCTGCGCGCCGTCGCCCGCCTTGGTCTCGAAGTAGATGAGACCGCTGGGGGTCTTGGTGGCGCCCTGTTCGGCCGCCATCTTGGCCAGGTAATCGGCGCCCTTCTTCTTCTCGGCCTCACCGCGCGCGAGCTGACGTTCCCGCAGCAGTTGGTCGACCTTGGGGCCGGCCTCTTCGAGCTTCACGTCGAGCGGCTTGCCGAGCGCCGCGGCGGTGAAGCCCTTGAGCACCACCTCGAGCTCCTCGGGCGACAGGTCGGCCTGGGCCAGCGGCGTGCGCTGGGCGATGAAGGTGCCGAACACGTAGAGCGCCTTCTTCACTTCTTCGGGCGTCAGCGGCTTCTTTTCGGGGGGCTTGGCGGCCTCAGGGGCCTTGGCCTCGGGGGCCTTCTTCGCGTCGGTCTTCTTCGCGTCAGCCGGCGGCGGGGCGGCGAGCACGCTCGCTCCCAGCACGACGGCGAACAGCATGGTGATCTTCTTCACGTTCACTCCTTCGAGGGGAAATTCAACCTACGACTTGAAAATGGTCATCACGTCTTTGAGCAGCGAGATCGCGTCGGCCCGCGGCCGCTGGAAGGCGTTTCGGCCCATGATCGACCCGAAGCCGCCGCCGTCGCGAATGCCCGTGATCTCTTCGAGCAGCGCCGGCGTTTCCTTGGCCTCGCCACCCGAGAAGATGACGATGCGCTTGCCGTTGAAGGCGCTCTGCACCACGTGGCGCACGCGGTCGGCCATGGTCCTGGTGGGAATGGCGTACTTCTCGAACACCTTCTTGGCTTCGGCCTGCTCGATGAAGTCCTTCGGGGGCTTCACCTTGATCACCTGCGCGCCCAGTTGCGCCGAGATCTGCGCCGCGTAGGCCACCACGTCGACCGCGGTCTCGCCGTCCTTCGACAGGGCGCCACGCGGGTAGGCCCAGAGCACGGTGGGCAACCCCGCGTCCTTGGCCTCGAGGATCAGCTCACGCAGGTCCTGGTACTGCTCGTTGCGCGCACCCGACCCCGGGTAGATGGTGTAGCCGATGGCCACGCAGCCCAGGCGCACCGCATCGCGCACGCTGCCGGTGATCGCCGACATCGGCTGGTCGATCTTGGCCAGGGTGTCGGAGTTGTTCAGCTTGAGGATGAGCGGAATTTCGCCGTGCAGCTTGCCCGCGACCGCTTCGATGAACCCCAGCGGTGCCGCGTAGGCGTTGCAGCCCGAGTCGATCGCCAGCTGCGGGTGGTAGTCGGGGTCGTAGCCTGCCGGGTTGGGCTGGAAGCTGCGCGCCGGCCCGTGCTCGAAGCCCTGGTCGACCGGCAGAATCACCAGCTTGCCGGTGCCCGCGAGCGTGCCGTGGTTCAGCAAGCGCGCGAGGTTCGTCAACACGCCCGGTGACTCAGACGGGTAGTACGAGAGGATCTGCTTGACGCGATCGGTGTAGGCCATTGACGAACGCTCCCCAAAAGAGAATTGGGCGCTCGTCTACCCCAGTCACTTCGGGGTTTCAGCGAATTTGATCGGGAAGGTGCCGAGCACGGCTCCGCCCGCCGCTGC
>CAIWFK010000553.1 GCA_903911905.1 uncultured Myxococcales bacterium | reverse complement strand
AGGCTCCGCTTGTGCGACCGGGCGAAGGCGAAGTCCACCGCCTTGCCGTAATCGCTCTCGTCGAGCGACGCGTCGACCTTGTAGAGAGCGCGCGCGATGGCGGTCAACTGGTCGGCGCCGCGTCGGGCGGGAAGGGCGGCCAGCACGCTGGCGCCGAAGGCCACCACCCCGACCTGGTCACCTTCGTCGAGCGAGACCTTCGCCAGCCGCAGCGCCGCGTCGACCGCGTGGTCGATCTTCCGCCGGTCGCCGACCAGGCCCGCCATGTGTCGGCCGCAATCGATCAGCAACAGCACCTGCTGGTTGCGCTCGGGCTGGTGCACCCGAATCATCGCCCGCCCGCGTCGCGCGGTGGCCTTCCAGTCGATGGTGCGGCGGTCGTCGCCCGGGCGGTAGTCGCGCAGCGACTCGAATTCGCGCCCCTCGGCCCGCATGGGCGGCACGCGCCTGGCTGCCGAATCGTCGACCCGCGCCAGCGCCAGGGCGTCGCGGCTGAGCGCGCGGAGATCGGGAAAGACCTGAAGCGCACTGACCAGCGGCACCGCTTCCTGGCGGGCACACAGGCCCCACGGCCCTTCCAGCCGCAACCAGACCCCGCCGAGCACCACGTCGCCACGGCGGTGAGCCACGAAGCCCCACTCCACGGTCGTTCGATCGACCAGCACGAAGCGCTGCCGATGCCCCTGCGCCTCGAGGCCCGCCGGCACCCAGTCGCGCAGCTCGCCGCGGAGCGCTCGGCGGAAGCCCGGTACCAGTTCGAGCCGTACCTGCACCGGCACCGTCACCTCCGACGACACGATGGCGTCGACGACGCGGGTCAGGCGAAGCGAGCTGGCCCGGGGCGCGCGCACGAAGTCGACGATCACCAGCGCCAGCACC
Source organism: uncultured Myxococcales bacterium (assembly GCA_903911905.1). GTDB lineage: Bacteria > Myxococcota > Myxococcia > Myxococcales > Myxococcaceae > Xiheilimnobacterium > Xiheilimnobacterium phototrophicum. Next base: position 796 of record CAIWFK010000553.1, on the reverse strand, counting down.
GCCAGGTCCACCGCGAACGCCATCAGCCCCAATGACGGCGCGAGCGCGGCGAACACCGCTGGCAGCAACGCGACCGTCACCACCAGGAACGCCCGCGCGGTGGGTACCGGTCGGCTCAGCGCGGCACCGGAACCTGGTCGAGCACCAGGCGAACGAGCTCGTCGGCGGTCAGCCCTTCGACCTCGGCCTCCGAGCGCACCACCAGTCGATGGTTGAGCACCGCCACCGAGACCGCCTTCACGTCGTCGGGGGTCACGAAGTCGCGACCCAGCAGCGCCGCGTACGCCCGCGAGGCCGACAGCAGCCCCTGTGCGGCGCGCGGCGAGGCGCCCAGCCGCACGCGCGGGTTGGTGCGGGTCGCGCGGACGATCTGCAGCACGTACTCGATGATGCTGGCGTCGCACTTCACCTGCGTGGCCTGCCGTTGCAGCCCCTGCAGCTCGTCGGCCGACAGCACCTGCGCCACGGCGATCGCCGCGCCTGCGCGCTGATGAAAGCGGGTCAGCAGGTCGCGCTCGCTGGCCTCGTCGGGGTAGCCGACGCGAATGCGCATCAGGAAGCGATCGAGCTGCGCCTCGGGCAGCGGGTAGGTGCCCTCGAGCTCCAGCGGGTTCTGGGTCGCCACCACGAAGAAGTGCGGGGGCAGCCGGTGGGTCTGGCCATCGATGGTGACCTGCCGCTCCTCCATGGCCTCGAGCAACGCGGCCTGGGTCTTGGGCGGCGTGCGGTTGATTTCATCGGCGACCAGCACGTCGGTGAAGACCGGCCCCTTGACCAGCGAGACCGTGCCGTCGTT
>CAIWFK010000552.1 GCA_903911905.1 uncultured Myxococcales bacterium | reverse complement strand
CCGCTCAAGGCCCAGGTCGAAGCGCAGAACACCTTGAGTGCGCTGCTGCTGTGCATCGCGGCGGTCGCCCTGCTGGTCGGTGGCATCGGGGTGATGAACGTGATGCTGGCGTCGGTGGCGCAACGCACGCGCGAAATCGGCGTGCGGTTGTCGGTGGGCGCGACGCCAGGCGACATCTTGACCCAGTTCCTCGCGGAGGCCGTGGTGCTCTGTCTGGCGGGCGGCGTGTTCGGCGTGGCCTTGAGCTGGGTCGGCGCGCAGGGCCTCGGCTCGGGGCTGGGGTGGTTGATTTCACTCTCGCCCCAGGCCGTGGTGGTCGCGGTCGGCTCGTCGGTCAGCGTCGGTGTCGTCTTCGGGCTCTACCCCGCCGTCCGGGCCTCACGACTCGACCCCATCGCGGCGCTGCGCAACGACTGAGCGTCAGTCCTTCACCGTACCCAGGTCGACGAAGGCGTCGTTCACCATCACCACGTACGGTCGCTCTTCGAAGGTCAGCCCGCCCTTGCCGTCGTGGTCGATGATCTCGAGCTTGCCCATGCCAGCCCCCATCGGCCCGATGGAATAGTAGTGCGCCTGCAGCTTGTACGGCCCGGCGCGCTTGCCCTTCGGCGCGCGAATGGTGAAGCACTCGGGGCCGTAGCCGGTGGTGACGTCGGCGTAGAGATCGCCGCCGCTGGCCAGGTGCGGCTGCGAATAGAACGCGTGCCCGCCCCGCGCGTCGGCGATGTGGAAGTCGACGTCGTTGGAATCGGTTTCCCAGTTGAGCACGAAGCGCACCGACGGCCCGTTCTCCTCGGCCCCTCCGGCGGCCTTCAGCTTGCCCAGAATCTCGGCGCGGCGAGTGGGCTCGGCCTTGATCCACGCGGCGGCGATGAGGCCTGCGTCTTCACGCAGAATGCGGTCGACGCCCAGGAACCGGCCCGCAGGGTACTGCTGCGCGAGGCCCCTGGCGATGGCGGCGAACGCCTGCTCGTACCTGCCCGCACGCACCAGGGCATACGCGGAGAGCCGGTGGCTGGCGGGGTGGTCGGGGCGCTGTTCTGCCGCCTTGGCGAAGGTGTCGGTGGCGAGTGCCAGCGCGGCCGTGATGCGCTCGAGCCGCACGCCGGCGAAGCGACGCAGGTCGGCGCGGGCGGGGAAGAGGTCGATGATGCTGCCGTACGCGCGGGCCGCGGTCGCGAGGTTGCCGGTGGCTTCCAACGCTTCACCCAGGGCCACCAGGGCGAGGAGATCGCCAGGCTGCTCTTCGTGCCAGCCCCACGCGATGGCGAGGGCCTTCGACTTGTCGCGCTTGAGCGCGTCCATCACGTCCTTGAACGTGCCCACGTACGGGTCGGCACCCTGCGGCATCGGTTCGGCGTCGCCCGAGCGGCCGCTGAAGGAGCCCTCGGCATTCACCGGGCTCGTCGACCGACGCGCAGACGGTGGAGGCGGAGCGGCCGGCATGGGCGAAGCGGCTGCCGTCGCCGCAGGTCGCATGGCAGGCGCATCACGAGTGGCAGCAGGGCTCTGGGCTTCCTTTTCCATCGCGCCGTCCTGCGGCTCGGGAGCGACCGCTCCGGGGCCACCGAACGAGTCGTCGAAGTCGGCCTGGTCTGCGGGCCTCGCCCCGCCACCCTTCGGGGCCGCCGAGGGAGCGTCCTCGCGCGAGAGCCTCTTCTTTTCCATTCGCGACGAGTCCTTCCCGCGCGACGACTCGGGCTGCTTCATCGGCGGCGGGGTCGTCACCGCCACCACCGAATCGGCCGTGCGATGGGTCAGCTTCACCTGACCCGCCTCCACGGTGAGGATGTCGGCGAGCGCCCGCCGGTCGATTCCGAAGCGCGCGTAATCAGCCTCGGTCTCGAGCACGAGCAGCGCGGTCAGACTCGAGAGCACGCGGCTCTTCGTGGAGACCTCGACGATCTGCTTCGCGAGCGGGTCGCGCTGCGCCGGGCCGTCGGCCTGGTCGAGCTTCGCCTGCAACGAGTCGATGCGCGTCTTCGCCCACGCGCGGTCCAGCAGCGGGCGCTCGATGGAGGTCAGGCCGGCCGCGTTCACCGGCATCGCCTTTCCGCCGACCGAGATCAACAGCGGCGCGCCGGCCGGCAACTGCGCGTACACCAGCACCGCGTCGCCAGCCTGAATGCCAGAGACGGTCTGCGGCCAGAACGAGGAAGCGCCCGCGACCTTCACCTCCAACTTCGACTTCGTGGTCAACGCCAACCGGTTCACCAGGTGGGACACGGGGAGTGCGCCGTCGAGGACCGCGCCGTCGTTCGCCAGCGACCCGGTCGTCAGCCGACCCAACGCGGTGGTGTCACGCAGCCCACCGAGCGCGATGGCGTCGAGTCGCTTCACGCCGGCCGCCTTCAGCTTGAGCACCTGGGCGGTCAGGTTCACGCCTTCGGTCACGCCCGCGGTCATCACGCCATCGCTGACGAGCACCACGCGCGCAGTGGGCTTGCTCGCCACGTATTGGAGCGCCAGTTCGACGTTCGACGCGCCCAGCGCCTTGCGATCGCGCAGTTGCTTGAGCGGCGCGTCACCGAAGCCCGAGGCGGGGCCGGAATAGATCGGCGCGACCTCCTGGTCGAACGCCACCACGTTCACCGTGGCCTTCGGCAGCGCCGCCAGCATCGCCTTGACCAGCGTGACCTGGTCCTTCCACCCCAGTGCTCGGCTGCCGCTCGAGTCGACCAGCAGCGTGAAGTCGGTCAGCGCCTCGGGCTCGGTCGACTCCACCGGCACCACGCGCGCCACCACCAGGTCGCCTGACCGCACGCCGACGTTGGCGTGCTTCGGCATCGCCTGGAAGTCGGCGTTGGGCACGAAGTGGGTCTTGTTCAGCGTGGCCTCGCCTTCCACGCCGCTGACCTGCACGTCGAGCGTACCCACCTCGGGCAGCCCCTTGAGCGGCACGACGTACGCGGCGGTTCGCTGCACCAGCTCGTGCGAGTACGAGAGCACCACTTCCTTCTGCCCCTTCGCAGGAATGGGGAAGACCTTGGCGGTGAACTCGTTGCCCCCGCTCTGCTCGAGCAGCGCCGGGTCCTGGCGGCGGTGCAGGAAGTCTTCGTAGGCGCGGCGCGCGGCCTGGCGCTCGACGACCTCTCCTTCCTGCCAGCGGCCGTCGGTCTTCATCGCGAAGCGGCTGACCGTGGCTCCGGGGGGGAGCGTCACCTTGAACTGGCCCTCGATGACGCGCGCGAGCGGGTTCTCGAAGACCATGGACAGCTCGGTGAAGGCCAGCGGGTCGTTCACCACGCCGCGCACCTGGAGTCTGACCAGCGTGAGCCCCGTGCCGTCGGACGCGGTGAGCGAGACGGGCGCCTCTTCCGAGGCCAGGGCCAACGAGGAGCACAGCGCGATCAGACCGGGCAGGAGTCTCATGTTGCACCTTTCAACGGGCGGGGAACGAATACGATCTGTCGGGCGATTTCAGGGGCCGAGGGCGGCGGTGGTCCAGGCGAGCAACTGGGCGCGCATGGGCGCGGAAATCTCGTGACCGGCGTCGAAGGCCTGCAGCTCGAAGGTCAGCCCGTGGGCCTCGAGCGCTGCGCGGGTGGCGAGGGCGTTGCTCCAGGGCAGCACGGTGTCCTTCGTACCGTGCATGACCAGCACCCGGGGGCCTTTGCCGTGCACCGTGGAGCGCGCCGACACCTCGTCGAGCGTGCGCCCGCTGATGGCGATGACGTCGTCGACCAGTCGCGGTTCGGTCAGGGCGATGGACAGGCTGAGAATGGCGCCCTGGCTGAAGCCCAGCAGGGAAAGCCGGTCGGTCCGTGCGCGCAGGGCCTTCAGCGACGCCACCACCTTCTGTCGCGAGGCCTCGGCGCCCGCGGAGTCGTGCACGGGGCCCTGGGGCGTGAAGCGGGTCTCGAACCAGCCGTAGCGATCGGGGCCGACCTGGTTGGGGGCGCGCAGGGCGACCAGCTCGAAGCGCGGGTCGAGGTCGGGGGCCAGCGCCAGCAGGTCCTGCTCGTTGGCGCCCAGTCCATGGAGCAGCACGAGCACGGGAGGTCGACCAGTGGAGGGCGCCCGGGCCGCGACGGTGTTCGAGACGAGCGTCGGCGCGGGCGCGTCGCTGCGCGTACAGCTTCCGAGCGTGAGCAGCACCACCAGCCCCCAGCGCATACGCTGCGTATTCTGTCACAGCGGAGGACCGGTCGACGCAGTTCGTTTGGTCGTGCGGAGTGACCTCGGGGTGAGTACGTCGCGGGCATGAGCGATCTGGTCCTGGTCACCGGCGGTTCGGGTTTCATCGGCGCGCACTGTGTGATTGCGCTGCTGAACGCTGGCCATCGCGTGCGCACGTCGGTGCGTTCGCTTTCTCGGGAAACCGAGGTCCGCGCGATGGTGAAGGCCGGCGGCGTCGACGCGGGCGATCGCCTCAGCTTCGTGGCGGCCGACCTCGCGGCCGACGCGGGGTGGACCGAGGCGGTGGCGGGTTGCACGTACGTGCTGCACGTGGCCTCGCCGTTTCCCGCCACGGCGCCGAAGCACGAAGACGAGTTGATCATTCCGGCTCGCGAGGGGGCCCTGCGGGTGTTGCGCGCGTCGAAGGCCGCGGGGGTGCGGCGGGTGGTGTTGACCTCGTCGTTCGCCGCCATCGGCTACGGCCAGCGGGTGGACCAGGTCTTCACCGAAGCGAACTGGACCAACGTCGACGCGCCGCTGGCGGCGTACGTGAAGTCGAAGACCCTGGCCGAGCGTGCCGCGTGGGACTTCCTCGCGAAGGAAGGTGGGTCGCTCGAGCTGGCGGTGATCAACCCGGTGGCCGTGTTGGGGCCGGTGCTGGGGCCCGATTCGTCGACCTCGATTCAGTTGGTGCAGCGACTGCTCGAGGGCCGCATTCCCGCCATGCCCCGCATCGCCTTCGGGTTGGTCGACGTGCGCGACGTGGCCGACCTCCACCTGCGCGCCATGGTCGACCCGGCCGCGAAGGGCGAGCGCTTCCTCGCGGTGGCCGGCGCGCCGATGTCGGTCGCCGAGGTGGCGGCGGTGCTGCGCGCGCGGCTGGGCGACAAGGCCTCGAAGGTGCCGACGCGGGTGCTGCCGGACTGGGTGGTGCGCTTCGCCGCGACCTTCAGCGGACCCCTGCGGCAGCTGGTGTCCGAGCTGGGCAAGGTCAAGCGCATGAGCAATGAGAAGTCGAAGCGGGTGCTGGGGTGGGCGCCGCGCAGCAACGAAGACGCCATCCTCGCCACTGCGCAGAGCCTCGAGGCGTTGGGGTTGCTCGGGCGCTGAAAGTTCGCGCGAGGCCTGCTAGGTCGCGTGGGCACGATGATCTTCCGCCAGCTCTTCGACGCGGCCTCGAGCACCTACACGTACATGCTGGGCGACGAGGCGTCGCGCGAGGCGGTGCTGATCGACCCGGTGTTCGAGCAACACGGCCGTGACGCGGCGCTGCTGCGAGAGCTGAAGCTGCAGCTGGTGGTGACGATGGATACGCACTGCCACGCCGACCACGTCAGCGGCGCCTGGCTGATGCGGGAAGCGTTCGGCAGCCGGGTCGCGATGTCCGGCGCGTACGGCGCGACCAACGTCGATCGCCCGCTGGCCCATGGTGACGTGGTGCGCTTCGGAGCGCAGCGGCTCGAAGTGCGCGCGACGCCGGGGCACACCGCGGGGTGCCTGTCGTTCGTGACCAGCGATCGGCGCATGGTGTTCACCGGTGATTCGCTGATGGTTCGCGCCGCGGGGCGCACCGACTTTCAGCAGGGCGACGCAGGGCAGCTCTTCCGCTCGATTCGCGAGCAGCTCTTCACCTTGCCTGACGACTGCGCGCTCTACCCGGGGCATGACTATGCGGGGCGCACCTCGAGCACGATTGGGGAGGAGCGCGCGTTCAACCCCCGCATCGGGGGAGAGGCTCGCGAGGAAGACTTCGTGGGGTACATGCGCAACCTGGCGTTGCCCCACCCCAAGCAGTTGGCCGTCGCGGTGCCGGCGAACCTGCGCGCAGGGCAGCCCGAAGGTGGGCATGCGCCGGTGGTCGTGGCCTGGGGGCCGGTGGTGACGACGTACGGCGGCGTGCCGCAGGTGATGCCCGATTGGGTGGCGGCCAACCGCGCAGCGGTGCACGTGCTCGACGTGCGCTCGGCGGGCGAGTTCGACGGCGAGCTGGGGCACCTCGAGGCGGCGCAGTTGGTGCCGCTCGACGAGCTGCGCACTCGGGTCGCCGAGGTGCCGAAGGACAAGCCGGTGGTGGTGGTGTGCCAGACCGGCAAACGCTCGGCGCTGGCGACCGCGATTCTCGAGAAGGCTGGCTACCGCGCGGCCAACGTGGCGGGTGGCATGGTGGCGTGGCGAGAGCTGTCGCTGCCGAGCTGAGCCCCTCAAGCAGGCTCCGGCGATGGCGCGTAGCTCGCTGGCAAGCGCTTCGACGACGGCTCAGTTGCCTCGGGGTGGGTGGGGTGAGCCATCGCTCGCGCTCGCTGCCGAGCGGCGACCAGCTCCTCATGCCGCGCGAAGGCGTTCCCAAAGAGCGAGGGTGGCCTGGCCGCGGGTGCGCGCTTTGCGGTTCTTGTTTTTACTGCACGAAACATACAAAAAAGTTTGTGGGTTTCGTGCAGTGAAAACAAGAGCCGTGGAACGAGGACCCTGGGGCGTGAATCGGAGGCGTGGTGGTCGAAGGGGCTGATGGAGCTTGGCTGCGACACGTCGACCGTCAGCCCGCCTGCCCTTCAGGCGAGCGGAGAGACGCCACCTTCATGCGGCGTGGTCGTCCACGCCTGGTGCGCGCGCAGATCCTCCACCGCCACCTCGCCCCGCTCGCGCAGCCCTGACTTCGCGTCGACCACCCGCCACGCCAGCGAGCTGCCGAACAACGGCTGCGACTCGACGAAGATGCACCGCAGCTCACCCTCTTCGAACCCGCACTGCCGTTGCACGTTCTGCAACAACTGCTCCTGGTGCAGGTGGCCGTCTCCGAAGTTCCACCCCAGCACCAGGCCCGCGATCAGCTCGCCATCGAGCCACTCGTAGTCCGCGAGCGCATCGACCGCCTTCGGCACCAGGTGCGGCAGCGCCCGCCCATGCAGGTGCATCATGCGAAAGGCCATCACCCGGCCGATGAGCCCCTTCGCGGTGGCCTCGTCATAGAACGGCGCCAGCTGCCGGTAGATCCACGGGCTGGTGGTGGTCAGCCGCTCGAGTCGGGCCACTGCCGACGGCTTGATCAGCCACACCGAGTACGCCCAGTTCCCCGCGTAGTACCGCATCGCCAACAGGAACGAGACCAGGTCGGGCCGCAGGTTGCCCAGCACCGGCAGCGCCACGCACCACACCGCGAAGAAGCCCACCAGCCACCACGGCTGCACCGAGAGCACCGACACCTCGGGGTGCGCCCAGAAGAGCGCGAAGGCGCCGTAGACCACCGCCACGTTCCACTCGATGGGCACGCCCATCGGCACGTTGCTGGTGATGTAGAAGTGCAGGCCCAGCATCAGCACCATCGCCACCACCGGCGGAGTGCCCAGCGGCGTGAGCAGGAAGGCCAGCGGCACGCCCAGCTCGAGCGCGGTGCCCAGGTGGCCCAGGCGGGTCGCGAGCGCCGAGGGCCGCAGGTCGTCGGGGAAACGCCGGTACATCGCGCGGCGAAGCCACGGCAGCCGGGTGAGCGGACCGTTGCTGGTCATCACCCCCACCACGCTCGGGAAGTGGTGGTTGAGCTTCGAGACGCCAGCCCAGAACCACAGCGCCAGCTGCACCACCTTGGCTCCCGCCACCCACGAAGGCGCGAAAGCGAAGCACACCGTCGTCACCCAGTAATGCTCGGCGCGGGCGGCGAGGAAGATGGTCTTGTCGAGCACTCCCAGCACCGGCACCAGCACCACCACCGGCAAGAGCAGCCCGAAGGTGACGGTGGGCGCCAGCACCGCGCGCCCCAGGCTGACCACCAGCGCCAGGTAGAGCAGCACCTCGAACATCGTGCGCTGGTCACCGCCCACCAGCGGCACGCGGGGAAAGAGCGGCAGCTTCGTCGTGCCCGGCTGGAGGAAGGAGAGCAACCCTCCCAGCGGAGGCAGGTACCGGCCGGTCAGCGGCCCCGACCCACAGCCGAAGCCCAGCACCTCGAAGAGCAGGCTGAAGAGCACCGCCTTCTGGAACGCCAGCGGCTCGAGCCACCAGCGATCGATCGCGCCCAGCGGCCCGAGCGCGGGGCTGAACGAGCAGCACCACGCCCACGCCAGCACGTAGCCCACCACCTTGAGCACGTAGGCCGCGTAGACCGCCAGCGGGGCGCCGTAGCCCTGCATCGCCCACGCTTCGCACACCTGCCGACCACGTTCGTCGAGCGGCCTCGTTCGCCAGACGAGTGGGTCGTACGGCGTCGGCGTGGGCGCGAGAAACTTCATTCCTTCTTCACGCCGCACTCGCGGCACAGGCACGCGCCGTGCTGCTCAGGGCGCAGCTTCGCCAGGGCCTGGGGGTCCATCACCACCTCGAAGCACCAGCAGGGCGTCTTGCCCTCGGCCGTCGCGCAGCCATTGGGCCGCTGGCAGGACGGACAGCGGAGGGGGTCGACCTGCTGCTCGGCTTCGGGAGGCATGCGTCACCGAATACCCTGTGCGCGCGCCCAGGGGAGGAACAAATCGATCACCTCGGGCGTGAAGCGCCCACGCAGCAGCGTCTCGACCAGGTCGAGCGCCGCCGCATGGCCCAGGCGGTTCCGCAGAGCCAGCGCGTCCCACGCCTCGGCGATGGCCACGATGGTCGGCACCAGCGCGGGCGACCGACCCGGCGTCAGGGTCCACAGGTCGACGCACGACACGGCGTGCGCTGGCCCGCGCCGCGAGGGCAGCTCGGCGAAGCCCAGGGTGGCCAGCGGCACCCGCACCTCGTCGATGGGCGCCTCGCCGGCCCGGGTGCGGCGCTCGGGCGGCAAGCGCAGCTCGGCCAACGCCCACACCAGCGCCAGCTGCGCCGCGTCTCGCAGCGCCGCGCGCCCCAGGTGGAGATCGCTGGCGAACGACATCGCGATGGCGGCGGTGTTGGCGCCGTGCACGGCCAGCTCGTCGTCGCCCACGGCCCGGGGCACCACCGCCAGCAGGTGGCCACCGCCGCCGTCGTAGACCCGCGCCGCCTCGTCGAGCACCGGGCTCAACGCCTGGAGCGAGATCGGCAGGCCCTTCGAGGCCGGCTCGCGCTGCGCGGCGATCACCTCGTACGCGGCCCGCCAGCGCTCGGGAGAGCGGGCCACCGGGTTGCTGATGGGCGCCGGCATGGCCGACTGCACGCGGCCCGAGAAGGTCTCGACCCGCACCTTCGCCACCCGCTGCACCGGCCCGTCGGGGTCGAACTGGCTGAGCAGCAACGCGCGCAGGTCGGTCGCGCTCAGCGCGCTCTCGATGCTCAGCGCCTGCAGGTCGGCGCGCTCGAACCGCTGGGCCAGCGCGGGGCCATGGTCGACCCCCTGCGCCGTGAGCGGCACCAGCACGCCGTTGAAGGCGACGCCCGCCTTCGAGACCCGCAGCTCGAGCTTGCCCTGCGAGGCCAGGGCCTGAATGGTCGAGCGCAGCCGCTCGATGGCCGGGTCGAGCAGGCCGCCGGCCACGTCGATCACCGACATCGCGTTCGCCATCATCGCCAGCTCGAGCACGAACGCTCGTCGGACGCCGTCGAGGTGGGCCAGCGCCGCGGCGGGGTCGGGCCGGCGTGGCGCGGCGGGGGCGGCGAGCGCTTGCTTCGCGGCTGCGACGACCTCGTCGGGCTGGCTCTTGTTGGCGGCGGCTTCCTCGAGCAGCGTCTTCGCGGCCTCGGCGCGCGCGCCCGTGCTCAGGGCCGAGACGATCGCCAGCTTGGTGGCGATCGACCGCTTGCGGCCGAGCAGGGGGGTCTTCTCGTCGAGCTGCTCGCTGGCGGCCACGAAGGCCACGGGGTGGTTGGTGCGGAAGATCGCCGACCACCACGCGCTGCGCTCGTCGTCGCTGCGCTTGTCGAACAGCGGGTGCTGCACCTGGGTGAGCAGGAAGTTGAGCGAGCGCTTGTCGCCGGTCTGGCAGATCAACCGCACCGCCTCGAGCCGGGTGGCTTCGTGCTCGTCGGCGGCGGCCGCCATCAGCGCGGCGAAGACCTCGGCGTTGGGCGCGTGCGCGCGGGCCTCGAGCACCTGCAGCGCGGTGACCCGGCCTTTGGCGACCAGCGCCTCGTAGCGGGCCAGGCGATCGTCGGCGCCCAGGGCTTCGAGCACCGCGATCAGGGGCACCACCTGGGCGCCGGGCGCTTCGAGCCTGGCGATGACGGGCGTCGGGTCGCCGCCGAGCGCGTGGGCCAGCGCTACGCACAGCAAGTCGCGCGGTGCACCCGCGGGGCACCCCTCGACCGCCGCGAGGAGCGCGGCCACGTTCTGCGCCCCCGGCCTCCCCAGCCACAGCTGGAGCCCTTCGATGTTCTTCGGCTGCGAGTCTTTGAGCCGCTCGACCAGCCAGAACAGGCGCAGGGGGTGGCTCAGCTCGGCCCACAGCGCCTCGGCGAAGGCCCCGCCGCGGGCGCCGAAGCCCTCGACCAGGGTGGCGAGCGCGACGTGCTCGTCGGCGAGCAGCGCGGCGTCGACCAGCCCCGCTACCGAGGTGGTCAGCCGCGCGTTCAGCTCGGGCGAGAGCTGCATCAGCCGGGAGGCCACCAGCGGGAGTTGGCGCAAGACGCCTTGGGCTCGATGGGCCTTCACGCCGTCGCGCAACACGTTGAGCACCGCGGGCGGGGCGTCTACCTTGCGCACGTGCACCAGCACCTGGGCGTCCTCGAAGCCGCGAGGCTCGAGCCCGGCGCCGCGCACCTCGACCGACTGGGGCTCGAGGGGCACGCCCACCACCACCGCCTCGACCGGCGCGAGCACGGGAATCGGCCTCGCCGCAGTCGCGGCCGCGGGGGGCGAACTGGCCAGGGCGGCCCGGGCCAGCGCGGGCGGCACCATCACCGAGGTCGAGGTGATGTCGTCGGTGCGCACCATGGTCTTGAAGAGGTCGGTCTGCTCGACCGAATCGCCCAGGGCCAGCGGCTGCACCGCGCTGACCTCGGGGTCGTCTTCGCCGAGCTCGGGCAGTGACGAGACGCCCGAGCGGGCGAGCACCGCGGTGAGGGTGGGGTTGCTGGCGCCCAGACCGACCGCGCCACCGCCGATGCCGACCGTACCGCCGCGCGTGGCCAGGGCCTCGCGCTCGACCTCGGAGGCCATGGCGCGGGTG
>CAIWFK010000551.1 GCA_903911905.1 uncultured Myxococcales bacterium | reverse complement strand
TTCCACGAAAACGCCGTGGTGGAATCGGGCACGCCCGAGGCGATGGCGACGTACGGCCCCAGCAGGCGCACGCTGTCGACGGTCGAGGCGGGGTCGAGGGTCACGGTCGAGCCATTCACCTTGAGCGCGCCGCCTTCCCGCCACATCACCGCCGCCGACGACGCCGCAGGCGGGGCGAGCACCCGCACCGACGAGGGGTCGGCCGCGCTCGTGTAGAGGGCGACGCCGCTGCCAGACACCTTCGCGCCGTCGCGCTGCACCAGCCCCAGGGTGTTGCTGAGCAGCGTTTCGACGCCCGCATCGGCATCGAAGACCGCGGGCTGCACCAGGTTCGTCACCAGCACGCGCGAGACCGTCTGGCGGCCGGCCATCGAGGCGTCCACCGTCACGTCCTGCGGAAGGTACGGCGGGTGCGCCAGGTGCAGGTTCAGCGGGGTCCCCACCGGCACCTTCGAGAACTGGAACGAGCCGTCATCGGCAGTCGTGATCGACTCGATCGCCTGGCCCGAGCGGGTCAGCGCCAGCGAGGTCTGACCGTGCACGGTCGCGCCCGCGAGCAACACCGTACCCGAGACGATGACGCCGTCGGCCGTGCCCGCGTCGCTTTCACCGGGGAAGTCGCCCGTCAGGTCCGCGTCGTCGCTGACGTTGGCGAGCGTGGTCGGCAGCGGCCAGCGCTTGACGTACAGCCGCATGGTCGCGTCCTGCAGTTCGTCGCTCAGCAACATGTGCACGCTGCCCACGTCGGGCGCCACCTGCACCGAGGCCATGCGCACCTCGCGCGGCACGCACACCGCGCACGACGCTTCCACCGCCACGGGGTGACCGTCGCCCACCAGGCACCTCGACGGGCACGCCACCATCGCGTGCTCGGGCAGCGTGGTCAGCGTGCCGGTCTGCGCTCCCTGGTAGAACGCGAGCAGCGTGCCGCGCTGGTTGAAGGCCGAACGGTCGGGGTGGGTGGTGGAATAGAAGAAGTCGTCGCCCGTCAGTTCGCGACCGATGGGCGCGCGTCGAGCGGCCTGGCGCAGCGCTCCGTCTTCGAAGCGCAGCACCTCGATGAAGGTGCCCACCGCGTAGCTGACGGTGAAGCGGTCCACCGTGCCCGAGAAGCCCCACGAGCCCTTCAACTTCGGCGAGGTGCCGCGCTTGAGCGAGACCACCTGCCCCGCCCACGTGCCGTCGGCGTTGAGCACGTCGGTCTTGAAGCTGCCGTCACTCGTCAGCCAGTACACGCGCAGGCGCGAGGCGTCGGCGTTGCCCAGACGCACCTCGGTCAGATCGTCGGGGAGCGTGACCGGCTGCCACGCCGTGCCGTCGAAGCGCGAGAGCGTGTCGCCGTGCTCGACCACCGCGGTGGCCGCGCCGATGACGCGCACCTGGTCGTCGGTGAAGTCCCACGTCTCGGCGAGGTCGCTGGGCGGCCGGTCGGCACGCAGGAAGTCCATTCGCTTCCACGCGCTGCCATCGAACGCCTGGAGTTGCAGGAAGACGCCCAGCGGGTTCCACCCTGGTGAGTTTCCTCCCGAGACGGTGGTGGCGCGCAGCCCGGGCCCCGGCACCTCGAAGAGGTACGGCTGGCCCGCCCCGCCGACGCGCAGCGCACCGAGGGTGGGGTCCGACTCGCTGCCCAGCACGGGCGGCGTCAGCGTGGTCACCTGCTCGCTCGCGCTGACCTTCTTGAAGATGGTGAAGGCCGCGGTGGTCTGGGTGGTGCCGAAGGGCCGGCTGGAATCGAAGGTCACGAGCACGAAGCGGTCGCCCGCCTCGTCGACCGCGAGCGTTCGCCTGGCGAACAGCACGTGCCCGTCGTGCCCCAGCAGGTTCAGTCGCCCGTATTCCTGGGCGTCGGTTTCGTAGACCAGCGTGCCCAGCCGAGGGTCGGGGCTCGAGGCGATGGGCGCGACGGGACAGCCCGCGAGCACGCAGGCGACGACCGCGAGCCAGACCGAGGTGCGCACGCTCACGGGCCACCCGCCTGGTTGAAGGCCTGTACGGTCATCACGCCCTTCATGGTTCCCTGCTGACCGTAGATCTCGAAGTACCCGTCGAGGAACTCCACCGTGTACGAGGCCTCGGTCGCGCCCTGGGTGAAGCTGCGAACGACGTAGTCGCAGTGCCCGTGCTCCTGCTGGTAGCTGGTCTCGTCTTCGTCGAGGAACACGCAGGCCCCGCGTCGCCCGGCGTACAGCGGGTCGGGGAAGACCACGCCCACCGTGTCGACGCCGTCGACGATGATCTTGTCGCCGCCGTGAAAGAAGCTCATCGCCTGGCCGTCGCCGCCGTGGCTGCTGTTGCCCGCGAAGCAGCCGTCGGTCTTGAAGATTTCGAACAGGCCCGTCGCTTCGGTCAGCGTGCAGTTGCGCTCGCACCCCGAGACCAGCACCACCGTCATCGCCAGCCACTTCATCGAGCACTCCGATTCAGCTCGTAGGCCAACAACAGACTGTTGCTGCGTTGCACCAGCCCCACCTCGTCGGCGTACCAGCGCGTGACCGAGGTGCTGGTGCGCAGGTTCAACTGCACCGTGCGCGCGGTGAGGAAGGTGCCCGCAGGGACGTCGACCCGTTCCACCGCCTCGACGCGGTAGCGGTAGAAGGCCACGCCCTTCTCGTCGTACGTCTCCCATTCCAGGTCCTGCTTGAGCGGCAGCTTGATGGACAGAATCGCGGAAGCCAGCACGCCCGACGAACCGCCCCACGTCAACTGCCCGTCGGCCGTGGGCTCGAGGTACACGTCTTCGTCGGTGGTGGAATAGACGACCACCTCGGGCCCTTGCGAGAGCGTGGTGCGCCGAGTGTACGCCGAGTCGGCGCCCAACCCGCGAAGTACCTGGTCCTGCACCAGGCCAAACGTGTAGCGCGAGCCCACCGTGGTGTTGATGGTCTTCACCACGTCGTCGCCCGTGCCGCCGTTGATGATGACGTACTTCGCGTTGCCCGCTCCCGGGCCGCACGCCGCGAGCATCACGAACAGCCCCCACCGCAGCGCGCAGCTCATGGCACGCTCCCGGCCAGCGTGGCCCAGTCCGCTGCAGGCATTCGCAAGGTCCGCTCGTCGAGGAACACGGTGTCGCCCACGAATTCGGGGTGGCCCACCACGCCCCCATCGAACGGGTTCGAGAGGGTCACCGGGGTCAACGCCATGCCGCGCACGCGCGTCAACGCTCCGAGGTCCGACGTTGCCCAGCAGTCTCCCGACGGGTCTGCGGTGAGATCGCGGCACCTGCCCAGCGACGGCGTCGCGACGTCGCCCAGGCGGAACAACTCGAGGCCCGTGCACCAGTAGACGACCCCTTGCGTCTCGCAGGCCGGGCCGTTCGCCACGCTCAGACTCGACGATGGAATGGCGAAGGTCGTCGAACCCACCGTCGCCGGCAGCGTGATCAGGTTCAGTCGGTGCGCGATGGCGTCTTCGACCAACACCTGGTGCGAGCGGCGCTCGAGGCCGCGAAAGCTCGCGGTCGTCACCTGGGTGAGCTGCTCGCCCAGGCCACCCTTGCGCAGCCGCACCAGCCCCGCGCCGGTGCGGGGGTACAAGAGCACGCTGCCATCACCCACCGGCTCGGCGAAGCCGCTGTTGAACAGCAGCACCGAGGGCAGGTCGGCCTGGGTCCAGGTGGTGACCGTGCCGCCCGGTTCGTCGAGCTGCAGCACCCCCACCCCGGCGGCCGTGCCGTAGTTGACCCACAGGCCTCCCGCCGCCGGGTCAGCGCGGAGGACGCTGTTGCCGACGGGCATCACCGGCGCACCGGTCTCGAGGTGGTGGAAGACCACTCCGCCGAGGTCGAGCGCGCCGAACACCGGCCCGTTCGCCGCGAGGTACCCCGCCGGCGTGGGCAGGTAGCTGCTGCGCGGCAGGCCCAGGTCGGGCACGCGGGAAATCGGCGACCCGCGGGCCTCGTCGTCGGGCGTCGCCGAGACCACCGCTTCGCTGAGCACCGTACCGCTGCGCGAGGTCACGCCCTTGACCGTCACGTGGTAGCGCTGCTCACGCGACTGCGGAGAGGTCACCAGCCGCGCGCACTGCGGCACCACGTCGTTGGCCACCGACGAGAAGGTCAACGCACTGTCGCTCGAGAACTGCGAGGCCGACAGCGCACCGTCGTCGAGCGGCTCGGAAAAACAGATGACCATCGTCACGCTGTTGGGCGTGTGCACCGCGATGGGCGCGAAGGGCTGCAGCGGCGCTTCCGACTCCGAGAGCTTCCCCGAAGTCACCAGGCTGGCCTCATACACCGGCCCGCCGCTCGCGCCCGACAGCGTGGTGCTCGACGGGCTGAGCACCAGCGTGAAGACCTGGTCGCCTGCTTCGAGCACCCCCACCGTCGAGGTCTGCGGCGAGGTGATGGGCTTGCGCACGCGCCGCGCCATCACGCGGGTGTCGGTGACGTTCAGCGCCAGCACGGTGTCCGAGCGGTCGCTCCAGTACACGGGGTCGGCGACGTTCGCCGCGGTGCGCGCGGTGAACGGCCTCGCGTCGGGCGCGGGCACCAGGTACTCGAGCACCGGCGAGGCCTGCGAGGTGTCGAAGACCGCCAGCATCGGCGTGGGGACGCCGCCGAAGGCCTCCTGGCTGACGCCCCAATATTCATCGAGGGAGTTGGACGGCACCGTCAGGTCGCCCCACCACCGCGTCGCGCTCCCTCGCCCCGAGCCCACGGTCATCAGCGGGTCGGCGTTCTGCACGCCGAAGAACGCGCGCATCACGCTGTGGCTGGGACTCAACGGGTCCATCGCGCTGCCCAGCCACGGCGTCACGGCGCTCGCAGCAAGGGTCGGCGCGGCGGTCGGGCAACCGCTGGCCGGCGTCACGGTCGTGCCCTTCACCGAGTAGCAGGCCGGCAACGGCTTGGTCTTCCAGGTGCTGACGCACGCGGCAGGGTCGGTGCAGTCGACGAAGAGCCACCACGCCTGCACCGTCAGCCCCACCAGGGTCTCGTCACCCGAGTGGCTCATGGCCACGTCGGTCGCTCCGGCCACGATGACGCGCGTGGCGCCCGGGCAGAGGCCGGGGTCACACGCAGCGTGGAAGAGGTCGTCGAACTTCAGCCACGCCGAGCCCGCGGGAGGCAGCCCTTCGGTGCTCGAGGTCGACGGCCCACCACACGACAGCAGGGACAACACGAACCACGAGCCCCACGAACGCATGGGGCGTTGTACCGCGTGGCATTCTGCCTCTGACGGAAGATTCCGCCTTCAGCGACTCACAGGTTCAGCACCAGGTACTTGAGCACCTGCGCCACGTCGTTGCCGCTCTGCGCGATGTTGTGGAACGAGGTGTAGACCACGTTGCCGCCCTTCTGGCCCGCCGGCAGCAACCGCGCGCGCACCGCGAGCGGAATGCCGTTGTGCAGCGAACCCGAGGCCGTCGCGCAGGTCGTGTCGGCGCAGACCTGCACGCCGTTGGCCGCCACCAGCACGCGTGAGCCGGGCGCGGCGCTCATCAGGCCCCAGTGCAAGCTGACCGCACCGGTCTGCTTGGGAAAGCCGATGTTCAGCGAGCTCTTGCCCAGGAATTGCGCCAACGCCGGGTCGGTCACGGTCGCCGACACGGTCTGGGGCGCGAAGCCGATGAGCTGCTTGGCGTCGAGCGGGTTGCCGATGGCCGCGCCGTTGGCCGTCGCATAGGTGAAGTTGCTGGGCGAGGCCGCGAGCGTGAAGATGAGCGCCCAGTCGCTGGCGTACACCGAGCCGCCTCCCAGCACGTAGTTGTGCAGGTTCTGGCCGATGAGCGCCGCGTTCGAGCCCAGGTCGATGGTGGTGCCGCTCTTCTTGGCCGCCGCGCAGTCCACGAAGATGAGGTCGTACTGCTTCATCTGGTTGAGGTCGGAGAGGAAGGGCTCGGCCTGGCTGGTCCACGTCGAGCTGTCGCCGCCGAAGAGGGTGAACTGCAGGTTCAAGCTGGTCAGCAGGTCTTCGATCTTGTCGCCCGCGCCGGTGACGACCGCGATCTTCACCGCCTTCTGCGCCACGCACAACTGGTTGTCGGGAATGGCGGTGGTCATGTTGGCCGTCACCGTCACCGGGGTGTCCTGGGTGAAGGCGCCCAGCTCGGCGTGCACCACCAGGCTGGTGCCGGGCGGCACGCCGGTCAGCGTGAAGGTGCCGTCGGCCGCCGAGGTGGTCTCGACGTGAATGCGCATGTTGTTGCAGTCGATGGCGTCGACCGACACCGTCGCGCCGTTGAGCCAGGTCTGCTGGTCGGTGGCACACACCCGCCCGGTCACCGTGCCCAGGTCGGTGCACGCCGAGCCGGGTCCCGCGTCGATGGGGTCGATGACGCCCGCATCACAGAACTCGGGGTTGGTGTCGCAGATGGGCGGAACGTTCATCAGGTGCGTGCCGCCACACTGGCAGGCCGCGAAGCAGAGAACGAAGACGATGGGCAACGTGGTCAGGCGCATGGGCACTTTCAGAAGACGTCGTTGGCGAAGCGGAAGAAGAGCTGGCGCGAATCGGCGCTCAGCGGCCTGGTGATGATGGCGCCGTCGTATTGATTGCCATCGACGTAATGAATGTCGTGCATGCCGGTCGGGCCGTAGCCGTTGCCGTACACGGTGAGGTGGTTCACGTTCGCGAACTCCTGCGTCAACGCCTGGGCCAACGCGGTCGGAGAGAGCGGCACGAAGTCGGTCGAGCTCACCGGCACCAGGCGGTAGCCCAGCCGGGAATTGGGGTGCCAGCCTTCGCTCCACGCGGGGAAGAGCTCGGGCCCGTTGCGCGCCAGCAGCGCCACGTTCCCCGGGTTGAGCGTGTCGTGCACGTTGATGGCCACGTCGTACACCCCGCCGTTGGCCTGCACCTGCAGGTGCAGGTGGTCGGCGTCACCGTTGCACCCATGGGCGCCGGGCTGAACGATGGAGACCAGCGTGCCGTCGAGGCGGCCGTGCACCATCGAGAGCGCCGAACCGAAGGCGTTGGTGCAGGCGCGCCGAACCGGTACGCCGTCGTCGCTACCGCCGTCGGTCTGCGCGGTGCCACCACCCGTCGCGCCACCACCACCGCTGCCGCCGGAACCGCCCGTGGCGAGCCCGCCGCCGGTCGCACCGCCGTCGACGCCAGGGCCCGCGGGGCCACAGCCCACGAGCACGAGAACAAGGACTGAGAGTTGCTGCCAGCGATGCATGTGAACGACTCGTGTGACCACCACCCGGTCGCGGCGGCCACGCAGGCTCCTATACCGGTTTGGGGCCGAGCGCGAAGGGGGGCCTGTCGCGCCGCGGTTGCAGCCTCATGGCAACCTGCGATGAGACCTTCATGAGCGTGGGTGGGTCACTTCGAACGCCAACCACCCATCGGCGGGGCGCGCCGTCACCTCGAGCCCGAGCGAGCGACACAGCGCGCGCACCAGGGCCAGACCGATGCCGGAATGCTCGCCGGTGCCGGTGCGCGAGGGGTCCAACCGCACGAAGGGCAGGAAGATGCGCTCGAGCTCGGCGGTCGGCACCAGCGGCCCCGAGTCCTTCACCCGCACCACCACGCCCTCGGCGTCGACCACGATGGCGCCGCCCTTCTCGGTGTAGGCCACCGCGTTCGACAGCAGGTTGCCCACGATCATTCGCAGCCGCGCGCGATCGAGCTCGAGCGTACAGGTCTCGGGCACCGCGTTGGTGAAGCGCAGCCCCCGCGCCTCGGCCCGCGCCGCCACCGCTGCCCAGCAGTCGTCGACGAAGGCGCGCAGCGCGACCCGCTCCCACTTCGGCTCGAGCTGCCCCGCATCGACCCGCGCCAGCAACAACAGGTTCTCGACCAGACCTTCCAACTGACCGACCACCGCCAGCGCCTGGCTCACGGCTGCGCGGTAGGCCACCCCGTCGCGCTCCCTCGCCGCC
>CAIWFK010000550.1 GCA_903911905.1 uncultured Myxococcales bacterium | reverse complement strand
GTCGAGGTAGGCCTGCAGCTCGAGCTCCTTGTTGGTCGGCCCGGCGCGACTGGGAGTCGACTGCGTCGCCTGGGCTGCGACCTTCGCGCGCAGCTCGTCGAGCTCCTTCTCGTTGTCGTCGAGGTAGGCCTGCAGCTCGAGCTCCTTCTTGGTCGGCCCCGCGCGGCTGGGGCTCGAGCCGGTCGACTGGAGCGTCGCCACCTTCGCGCGCAGCTCCTCGAGTTCCTTCTCGTTGTCGTCGAGGTAGGCCTGCAGCTCGAGTTCCTTCCTCGACGGGGGCAGCGAGACCAGCGTCTTGCCGGCGCCGTCGTCCTGGACTTCGAGCGCAGCAACCTTCGTGCGCAGCGCGTCGAGTTCCTTCTCGTTGTCGTCGAGATACGCCTGCAGCTCGGCGACCTTGCGCTCGGCTGCCTCGGCCCGTTTGAGCACGTCGTTGGCTTGCCCGCTCACGGTGATCTCGTAACCACGTGCGCCCACGTTCGCGGCGAGTCGACACCGACACGCTGGCGCCGAATGACCCACCTTGGCCCACGCGCAACCCCGCGGGGCACGTGTGCTTTTCGCCCGCGCGCCGTATACGGGGAGACAGTCATGGCCCAGGAGCAGATCCTCTCGGAGTTCGCGAAGGCGCAGTCGACGCTCGAAGCCCTCGCGCAACGGCTCGACGGCGAGCTGCGCGGCCACCTGGCGACCGCCGGCATTCCGGTGCAGTTCGTCGCCAGCCGGCTCAAGCGGGTCGACAGCCTGCAGCGAAAGCTGGCCCGGCCCGACAAGACCTACGAGCAACTGTGGGACGTCACCGACCTGGTCGGGCTGCGCATCGCCACCTGGTTCGAAGACGCCATCGAAGACGTCGCCCGGCTCATCGAGCGCACCTACAAGGTCGACTTCACGCACTCGACCGACAAGAGCCGGTTCGTCGACTCGGCGCGCTTCGGCTACCGCTCGGTGCACTACGTGTGCTCGCTGCCCGACGGGCCGTCACCCGACTTCCGCTTCGAGATTCAGGTGCGCACCGCGCTGCAGCACGCCTGGGCCGAGGTGGAGCACGACCTCGGGTACAAGGCCGACGCGGTGCCCGCGCCGATTCGCCGTCGCTTCTCGCGGGTGGCCAGCCTGCTCGAGGTAGCCGACCTGGAGTTCGTCGAGATTCGTCGCGCGCTCGAGGCCTACCAGCGCACGGTGAGCGAGGCGGTGGGCCGGGACGACGCGCTGCCGCTCGACGAGCTCTCGGTCGGCGCGCTGGCGAAGAGTGAGCCGGTCACCGCGCTCGACACCGCGCTCGCCGCCGAGCTGGGCGTGCCGCTGGGCAGCACTCCCTATTTCCCCCGCTACCTGATGCGGCTGTTGCACCTGAGCGGGCTCGAGACCACGGCCGACGTGCGCCGCGCGCTCGAGACCCACGGGCCGACGCTGGTTCGCCTGGGCCGGCCGTACCTCACCTTTGCCCGGCGGCGCTGGGGGCTGGCGCTCGAGGCGGTCGAGCGCGGCTACTCGCTCTTCTTCCTGGCGCACGCGCGCGTGCTCGAGACGCCCGAGCGAACGCTGAGCAAGGTGGCGCGGTTGACGGTGATGTACCAGCAGCTCGACGGGCTCGACGAGAAGCTGGCGCACGAGCTGGCGAGCGCGCTGGTCGCAGCGCTGAGCTGACCCAAGACGCTTCACTGCAGCGGCGGAGCGTCGTCGTCCATGGCCTCGGTGGGCGAGTCGACGGGCTTCGCCTGCGGCACCCCATCGACGTAGAGCACGGACTGGCCCAGCTGCGCCGGCACGCGGGGCCCGGGGGTGATGACGCCGGTGAGGTTGAGCGGGTCGACCGCGGCCACCCGAATGGTCTCGCCCTTGAGGGGCGCGCGCCGCACGGCCCGCGACACGTCGACCGCGTCGGGCAGCGCGAACTGCTCGCCGGCGAAGCCGTGCAGGAACCGGCCGCCACGAATCTCGCCGCGGGCCTCGAGCCGCCGGTAGATCTGCACCAGCTCACGCCACGGCAGGGCCAGGGGTTCGCGCATCACCAGGTCGCGGAAGACGATGCCGTAGCGCTGCAGGAACAGCCACGCGAGCTTCTCTTCGACCGCGCCCGGGTCGCTGCGCTCGACGACCTGCAGCATCGACCACCGACCCGGGCCACCGCGCTGCATCGCGCGCTGCCGGCGGCGGGCCTTCGGTGACTGCAGCACGCGCAGGTTCTGAACGGCGTCGGCGGTGATGACCCCGCGCGCGAGCAGTTCCCAGAGCGCGTCTTCGACCTCGGTGGGCAGGCGCCGGGAACCGACCTGCAGCTCGGCGAAGAACGAGGCGCCGCGGCGTTCCATCACCGCCAGCACCTCCTTCGCCGCCTGGCTCAAGTCCTCGGGAATCGGCGGTGGCGCATCAGCGAGGCGGGTGTTGGGTCTCGCCGCTTCGAGCAGCCAGTCGAGGTCCCCGCGGCGGGCGAAGGTGATGGACGCCGCGCGGGTGACGGTGGGCTTGCGCGCGGGCGAGTCGACGGGCACGCCGCGGCGCGGCCCGGGCACGGCCACCGGGGCGTCCTTCTGGGTGAGCCGACCCCAGGCGACCTCGCCGCCGAAGCAGGCGTGCTCGAGCCACTCGCCGACGTACTGCTGCATGCGGCTGGGAATGAGGTCGAGCTCCCACGACGCCGCGGGGGCCTCGAAGCCCTGGAGCAACGAGACGATGCGCGTCACCCCACCCGGCCCGCGCAGCTTCGACTCGGCGTCGAGGTGGTGCCAGCGGAAGAGGAAGCGCATGAAGTCCTGCGCGGACAGCGGCTCGATTTCGCGGCGCAGGCGGCCGACGGTGAGGCGGTGAATGCGCTGCAACAGGCGCCGGTCGCACCACTCGGTCTCTTCGCTGGTGGCGCCCGGGCGGAAGCGGCCGCGCAGCACCTGCCCGCCTGCTTCGATCTTCACCAGCGCGGCGTCGACGTCGTACCGACCGAGCGCGAGCAGCGCCATCAACTCGGGCACGGTGGTGGGGCCCAGCGTCTCCATCCACCCGCGCACCACTTGCCGCGCGGCGGCCTCGCGCTCGAGCGGGGTGTCACCGTCGAGCGCGGTCAGCTCGAGCGTAGCGTCGGGGTAGAGCGCGTGAATGACGGGCACCCGCTCGGCGGCGTGCACGAAGACCTGCCCGGCGTGGGTGAAGGTGCCGGCGCGGCGCTGGGTGCGCAGCGTGCTCAGCCACGAGGGGTCGACCTGGTGGTGCGGCATCACGCCCAGCTGCAGCAGCGCGTCGTGCAGTTCTTCGTGGTCGCGCAGCACCGGCGCGGCATCGGCCACCACCTGGTCGATGGCCGACTGGTCGAGCGCGCCGAACTCGGCGTCGCTGGCGGGCAGCGTGCGGCGCACCACCACCGCGCGGGCGCGGCGCTCTTCGAGCGGCGCTTCATCGAGGAAGGTGTAGGGCGCGCTGTTGAGCATCGCGTGCGAGAAGACGCTGGGCTCGGGCAGGTCGACGGCCACCTTGTTGATGGTGCCGTCCTTCATGGCGCGCAGCACCTTCACCAGGCCCTCGATGTCCATGAAGTCGCGCAGGCAGTCCTTCAGGGTCTCGTTGACCAGCGGGTGGTCGGGCGGCTCGAGCTCAGCGCCGCCGTGGTTGTCCTGGCAGCCGACCTGCTCGGGGAAGACCGCGGCGATGAGGTCTTCGGCGCGCGCGCGTTGAATCGGCGGCGGCACGCGCTTGCCGTTCTGCAGCCGCGAGAGCGCGAGCGCCCGCCCCGACGCCCAGCGAAAGCGCGTGCCGAAGAGCGGCGCCTGCAGCACGGCCTGGGTCAGCACCCGCTCGGCGGCGGCGGGTGAGACGAAGTCGAAGATGTCCATCAAGGGGAAGCTGTGCTGCTCACCCAGCGACAGGAGGATGCCGTCGTCGCTGGCCGCGGCCTGCAACTCGAAGTCGAAGGCGCGGCAGAACGACTTGCGCAGCGCCATGCCCCACGCGCGGTTGATGCGGGCTCCGAAGGGCGCGTGAATGATGAGCTGCATGCCGCCGGCCTCGTCGAAGAAGCGCTCGGCGACCAGCGTGGTCTGGGTGGGCACCGCGGTGAGCGCGCCCTGCCCGGCCTTCACGTAGCGCAAGAGCAGGTCGGCGGTGTGGGGCTGCAGCGCCAGCTCGCCACACAGCCAGGCCTGCACGTCTTCGCGGGTGGCGACGTCGTGGCGGAGGCGCGCGACCTCGTGGCTCAGTTCGTCGGTGCGGGCGGGGGCCTCGCCGCGCCAGAAAGGCACGTTGGGCGACTGGCCGTTGGCGTTCTCGACCCGCACAGTGCCGTCGAAGACGCGGCGAATCTTCCAGGTGGTGTTGCCCAGCACGAAGATGTCGCCGGCCGAGGAGTCGATGGCGAAGTCCTCGTCGACCGAGCCGACCTGCTTCTCTTCTGGCTCGGCGATGACGGGGTAGGTGAAGAGGTCGGGAATGGCGCCGCCGTTCTGCACCGCCATCAGCCGCGCGCCTCGACGCGGTCGCAGCCAGCCGTTGACCCGGTCGTGGTGCAGGTGCACGCGCGAGCGGCCGCGACTGGTGGCCACGCCCTCGGCGACCAGGTGCACGACCTGGTCGAATTCATGCCGGGTCAGCGAGACGTAGGCGAGCGCGCGGGTGACGAGGGCGAAGAGCTCGTCTTCGTGCCAGTCCTTCGCGGCGACCTCGGCGACCAGGTGCTGCGCGAGCACGTCGAGCGGCTTGTCGGGCAGGCGCACGGCGTCGAGGTTCTGCTCGACGATGGCCCGTTTGAGCGCCACGCACTCGAGCAGTTCGTCGCGATTCATGGCGTACAGAATGCCCTTCGAGACCGAGTGCTTGTTGTGGCCGCTGCGGCCCAGGCGCTGCAGCATGACCGCGATGCTGCGGGGCGAGCCAATCTGCACCACCAGGTCGATGGAGCCGATGTCGATGCCCAGCTCGAGGCTGGCGGTGGCCACCATGATCTTGAGCGTGCCGTCCTTCAGGCGCCCTTCGGCGGCCAGGCGCAGCTCGCGGGCCATGCTGCCGTGGTGCGCCGCGACGTGCTCGTGCCCCAGCCGCTCGCCCAGGTCGTGGGCCATGCGCTCGGACAACCGCCGCGTGTTGGTGAAGACCAGCAGCGTGCGGTGCGTGCCGGCCAGCGCGATGAGCCGATCGTACAGTTGCCCCCACATCTCGTGGGTGGGCACTGCGGTCAGCTCGTCTTCGGGCGTCTCGATGGTCAGTTCCCACGGGCGCACGTGGCCGACCTGCACCAGTTCGCAGGGGGCCTGGCCTTCGCGCGGCGCGCCGGTGAGGAAGTTGGCCAGCAGGTCCAGCGGGCGGGTGGTGGCCGACAGGCCGATGAGCTGCAGCGGCGCGCCGGTGAGCGCCTTGAGTCGTTCCATCGACAGCGCGAAGTGCGAGCCACGCTTGTCGCGGGCCAGCGCGTGAATCTCGTCGACCACCACGGTGCGCACGGTGGTCAGCGTCTTCCGCGAGCGCTCACTGGTCAGGTACAGGTAGAGCGATTCGGGCGTGGTGATGAGAATGTGCGGCGGGGTCTTCACCATCGCCGCGCGCTCACTGGCGCTGGTGTCTCCCGAGCGGACCATCACCCGCAGCTCGGGCAGCTCGAGGCCGGCCTGCCTGGCGCGCGCGCGCAACTGCTCGAGCGGCTCGAGGAGGTTCTTCTGCACGTCGTTGCCCAGGGCCTTGAGCGGTGAGACGTACAGAATGCGGGTCTCGTCGGTGAGCGTGCCTGCGGCGGCCTCGCGGAAGAGGTCGTCGAGGCACGAGAGGAACGCGGTCAGCGTCTTGCCCGAGCCGGTGGGGGCGGCGATGAGCACGTTCTGGCGGGCGCGCAGTCTTGGCCAGCCGCGAATCTGCGGCTCGGTGGGCTCGCCCAGGCGCTCGTGGAACCAGGCGCGCACCACGGGGTGGAAGTCGCGCAGCGCAGGGTGCACCTGCAGCGCGGCGTCAGCCGAAAAGTCCAACCCAAGCTGGGGCACGGGCATGGGCCGACTGAACAGGAGTTCACCGCCGCGATCAAGCCCTCACGGTCTTCTCGAGCCGGTCGAACGACGAGTAGAGCCGTTCGACCGACTGGAGCACGAACAGGCGCGGCTGCATCTGGTCGATGCGGAACTGATGGGCGCAGATGGCCTCGACGTCGAAGGGCAGCACCTCGGGCTGGGCGCTCAGCGCGTATTCGCACTCTGCGAGGCTCGAGGCGATACCGGCGCCGAAGATGCGGCGGCCCTCCGGCGTCTCGACCAGGGCGAACTCGTTGGTGAACCAGAAGTAGCGCTCGAGCCTTCGCAGGCGAACCGGGTCGTTGAGGAACTGGCAGGCCAGCGCGCCGTAGCGCTGGCAGTAGTCGGCGTAGCGCTGGTCGGCGTGGAAGGGCACGTGGCCGGCGCGCGGGGCGCGAGGGGTTGCACCGACAGGGCACGCCACGTGGCCAGGCACACCGGGCGTGTGACCTCGGCGAGCCGCACACCGACAGTGCGACCCGCAAGCTGCTACGACCCCGTAGTCATGCGCGTGTTGATCGTCGGAGCGGGGAACGTCGGCGTGGTCTACGCGCAGCACCTGCGTGGTGCGGGCGCCGAGGTGGCGCTCTTCGTGAAGCCCGCACACGAGGCCGCAGCGCGGGCGGGAGTGGCGCTCGAGCGGCTGGGCTTCGGTGGCACCACGACCAGCCGACTGGAAGGGGTGGCCGCCTTCACCGCCTGGCCAGACGTCGCCGCGCACGGACCGTGGGACTGGGTGGTGCTGACCGTGCCGCCCGGCGCGTTGCGCGCACCTGGCTTCGTCCCGGGCGTGCGCTCGGCCCTGGGCGACGCGGGCACGGCGTTGGCGCTGGTG
>CAIWFK010000549.1 GCA_903911905.1 uncultured Myxococcales bacterium | reverse complement strand
CGAGCAGCGTCGCGAGCGCTCGTTGACCGGGTACCAGGTGCTGCTGGTGGGCCCGCCGAGCGCAGCGCTGCGTTCGCTCGAGCACATCGTCTCGGGCGCCGGCGCGAACGTGGCCCACGCCCCCGACGAGCGCGCGGCCCACGAGCAACGCAACGACGCCGACCTGGTGATGGTCGACGACGGTGGGCTGGGCAGCGCCGGGCGAATGCTGGCCGCCCGCCTGGTCGGCCCGGGTCGGCGGGTGGGGCTGGTGACCTCGTCGCGGCTGCCCCACACCGAATTTCCGCCCGGCTGCTTCCGGGTGACCCGGCCGGTGCGACGCCAGGCGGTGCTCGAGACGGTGACCGGCGCGGTGGTGCGAAGCCAGGCCACGCCCACTCCGCTGGCCCAGCCGTTTCGTGGCGTGCGGGTGCTGGTGGCCGAAGACAACCCCATCAACCAACGGGTGGTGTCGGCCTTGCTCGCGCGGCTGGGCTGCGAGGTGCAGGTCGCCGACAACGGAGCGCGTGCGCTCGAGGCGCTCGAGCAGGCCCGCTTCGCGCTGGTCTTCATGGACTGCCAGATGCCCGAGCTCGACGGGTTCGAGGCCACCCGGCGGTTGCGCTCGAAGTATGGCGGTCTGCTGCCGGTGATCGCGCTGACCGCGAGCACCATGGAGGGCGATCGCGAGCGCTGTCTCGAGGCGGGCATGAACGACTTCCTCGCCAAGCCGGTGCGCCCCGACGACCTGACCCGCATGTTGACGCGCTATGCCACGCCGTCGGGGGAAGAAGGGCTCGATGTCGCATCGTGAGCGACGCCGTCGTCCCCTGTAGGCAGGCGTCGCACGCCACATGTTGGGAAATGCATCACTACCGGAATTCGATGCTGCGGAACGCGACACGGGGTTGACGGCGGCGTACGCCAAGACCATCATTTTCCAATTGAGCTGTTCGCCCCGATGTTGCACAGCGGGCCACGGCTTGTCTCCGGGGAAAGTACGAATGACGTCGACGCGGCTGCTGGTGGTGTGTTCGTTGGGAATTCTCGCAAGCTGCACCCGCTCGACCGAGCCGGCGACCGCCGTTCCCGGCGTGGAGCGCTCGGCCGTGGTGACCAACGGCGGCTTCGAGGCCGACGCGATCAACGCCAGCCCCAGCGCGTGGACGGTCGAGAAGTACCTGAACAACAACCCGACCCCGCTGGCCGGCGGCGCGACGACCAACAACCTGGGCCTGACGGTGGTGCCGCCGCTGACCATCGCCGACCTCAACCTCACCGCAAACGCAGGCGGGCTCGACACCTTCGTGGTGGGCGCTGCCACCGTGGAATCGGTGCCTGACCCCGACCTGGGCTCGGCTGGCGGCATCACCTTCGCGTACCCGAAGTACGGCATTCGCTCGGGCGTGGTGAACACCGGCAGCGCGAACAACAACCCGCCGACCGACGCGGCCCCGACCGGGCGCAACCAGAGCGTGAACTCGATGAAGCAGGTCATGACGCTGGCCGCCGGTGACGTCGACCCGGCCGACGGCCAGGTGCACATTCGCTTCGTGGCGGCGCCCGTGCTGCAGGACCCGGGGCACACCAACTTCGAGCAGCCGTACTTCTTCATTCAGATCAGCAACGTGACCCGCGGCACGGTGCTCTATTCGAACTTCAACTTCGCCGGCCAGTCCGGCGTGGCGTGGAAGCAGAACGCCGCGGCCACCATCAAGTACACCGACTGGCAGTTGATCGACGTCGCGCCGGGCCCCAACGCCGTCATCGGCGATCAGGTCGAGATCATCGTCTTCGCGGCCGGCTGCAGCCGCGGTGGCCACTGGGGGCGCGTGTACGTCGACGCCTTCGGCACCACGATTCCCGGCCTGTTCGTCTCGGGCACCGCGCCGCAGTCGGCGCCCTCGGGCTCGAACCTGACGTACACGCTGAACTACAAGAACGGCGCGGCGACCGCGACCAGTGGCACCACCGTCACCTTCAACACCCCGCCCAACACCACCTTCGTGTCGACGACCGGCAGCGGTTGCACCACGCCCGCGGTGAACGGCACGGGATTGGTGACCTGCACGCTGGGGACCCTGGCGTCGGGGGCGTCGGGCAGCTTCCAGGTCACGGTGAAGATCAACACCGGCGTGACCGGCCTCATCACCGAGCAGAACTACGCGATTCAAGCCACCGGCGTGAACCCGTTGCTGGGGTCGAAGGTCGACACCATCGTCTACTCCGGCCCGGCCACGCTCTCGGTGGTCAGCGGCACGCCGCAGAGCGCGACGGTCAACACCACCTTCGGTGCGGACCTGGTGGTCAAGCTGGTCGACTCGGCGAACCAGCCGATCAGCGGTGTCACCATCACCTACGCGGTGCCGGGCAGCGGCGCCTCGGCCACCCTGCCCCTCAACGTGGCCACCACGGGCGCGAATGGGCAGGCGTCGCTGCGGCCCACCGCCAACACCGTGGCCGGCACGTATTCGGTCACGGCCAGCGCTGCGGGGGTGTCGCAGACGCCGACCTTCGCCTTGACCAACATCGCGGGCACGCCGGCCAGCATCACCGTGGTCAGCGGCACGCCGCAGACCGCGACCGTCAACACCGCCTTCGGCGCTCCGCTGGTCGTGGTGGTGAAGGACCAGTTCGGCAACCCCGTACCCGGCGCGACGGTGACGGCGAGCGCCCCCGCCAGCGGCGCCTCGGCGACGCTCACCGCTCCAGCCGTCACCAACGCCTCGGGCCAGACCCAGGTCACCGCCACGGCGAAGACGGGGTCGGGCAGCTACGCAGTCACCGTGTCGGTGGCGGGCGTGGCGACGCCGGCGACCTTCAACCTGACCAACTCGCCCGGGGCTCCGGCGCTGGCGACCGTGGTCACCGGTGGCACCAGCCAGTCGGCCACGGTGCTGACCGCCTTCGCGACGGCGCTGGGCGTCCAGGTGGTCGACGCGTTCGGCAACGCCGTGCCCGGCGTGAGCGTGACGTTCAACCCGCCCGCTTCGGGTGCCTCGGCGACCTTCACCGGTTCGACGACCACCGACGCACAGGGCCGGGTGAGCGTGACCGCCACCGCCAACGCGACCGCCGGAGGCCCGTACGTCGTGGCCGCGCAGGCGGGCGGGTTGCCCGTCATCTCGTTCTTCCTCACCAACACCCCGGGCGCCCCGGCCAGCATCACCGTGGTCAGCGGCTCGGGCCAGTCGGCCACCGTCGGCACCGCCTTCGGCGCCAACCTGGTCGCCGTGGTGAAGGACGCCAACGGCAACGTGG
>CAIWFK010000548.1 GCA_903911905.1 uncultured Myxococcales bacterium | reverse complement strand
TGCCGAACCGCTCCCGTCGATGACGAAGCCCGTGAGTGACGCTGAGCCGCTGGTCACCGCGAGCGCCGTCGAGGCGTGGTGCAGCGCGAGGTGCTGCGCGGTGAGCGCGCCGCCGCTTTCCACCTGCACGCCCGCCCAGGAACCAGAGTCGGCATCGACGTCGACCCACGCAGCCTTGGTGCCGGTGATGGCGAGGGTGCCGTCGACGATCAACGCAGCGCCGGGCGCGAGGCGAACCGTCGAGCCGCTGCCGATGGTCAGGGTCTTGCCGGCCTGAATGGTGACGCTCTGGGCGGCGTGAACCGTGCCCGACACCGACAGGTCGGCTGAGATGACCGCCGGCAGCTCGGTGGTGCTCTGCGAGCCGCCGCCGGTCGCGCTGCCACCACCGGTCGCGCTGCCACCACCGGTCGCGCTGCCACCACCGGTCGCGCTGCCACCGCCGGTCGCGCTGCCACCGCCGGTCGAGCTTCCTCCGCCGGTCACGGTCCCTCCGCCGCCCGAGCCCCCATCTGAAGCGTCGGTCGAACCACAGCCAACCAGCACCAGAGCAGCGATTGCGACGGCGAAGCCAACACGCATTTGGGCACCCAAGAGGGGGAGGCGGGGAACCAGACCGCCCACTCTATTGCGCGCGCGCCCGACGCGCACGGGCCCGACGCGTCGCAGTGCGTCAGCCTGCCTTGAGCGACCACGCGCGCAACAGCTCGAGCGTGCGGGGGGCCATGCGCTCGAGCGGCAGCACTTCACAGGCGGCGCCCCGCTTGACCGCCTCGCCGGGCATGCCCCAGACCACGCTGGTGTCCTTGTCCTGCGCGAGGGTGTGGGCCCCAGCTTCGCGCATGTGCAGCAGGCCGTCGGCGCCATCGGCGCCCATGCCGGTGAAGATCAACCCCAGCGCGTTGCGACCGACGTTCTTCGCCACCGAGTCGAACAGCACGTCGACCGAGGGGCGGTGGCGGTTCACGGGCGCGTCGTCACCGATCACGCAGAAGTACTTGAGCCCGCTGCGCTCGACCCGCAGGTGCTTGCCACCCGGGGCGACGTAGGCGTGGCCGGCCATCAGGGGCGCGCCGTCACGCGCCTCGCGCACCACCAGCCGGGTCTCGGCGTCGAGCCGTGACGCGAAGCGGGCCGAGAATACCTCGGGAATGTGCTGGGCGATCACCAAGCCCGGCACGTCGGGCGGCAGGCCCAACAGGAACTCGGCGATGGCCTCGGTGCCACCGGTCGAGCCGCCGATGGCGATCACGCGGTCGGTGGTGGCCAGCGTGGTGACCTTGGGCCCGGGCGCGGTCGGCGCGAGGGTCAGTGAGCGCACGCGGGCGTTCGAGGCCGCCTTCACCTTGCTCACCAGCTCTTCGGCATAGCTGCGCAGCCCCGCCTCGACGTCGACCGCCGGCTTGGTGACGAAGTCGACGGCGCCCGCCTGCAGCGCCGCCAGCGTCGCGTCGGCGCCACGCGCGGTGAGCGAGCTGACCATCACCACCGGCATGGGCCGCAGCCGCATCAGGTTCTGCAGAAAGGTGATGCCGTCCATGCGCGGCATCTCGACGTCGAGCGTGAGCACGTCGGGGTTGTGCTGCTTGATGAGCTCGCGCGCCTCGTAGGGGTCGCGGGCCTGCGCGACCACCTCGAGGTCCGGGTCGGCGCCGAGCAGCTCGGTGAGCAGCTTGCGCACCACGCCCGAGTCGTCGACCACGATCACCTTGCGCTTCCTCATGACGCGCCCCGGGGACTGATGCGGCGGAAGGTCGTCTTGCCGCAGGGCTCGAGCGTGGGCAGCGCGCCCAGCAGCGCCTCGCTGTGGCCCAGCATCAGCACGCCGCCGACCCGCAGCTGGTTGGCCATCCTCGCCACCACGCGCGCGCGGGTCTCGCCGTCGAAGTAGATGAGCACGTTGCGGCAGAAGATGACGTCGAAGAGCCCCTTCATCGGCCAGGGCTCGAGCAGGTTGAGCTGGCCGAAGTACAGGTGCTGGCGCAGTTCGCTACGCACCCGCACGTTCTGGAAGGTGCGGTCGCGCTGGAAGTACCGCTCGAGCAGGTTGGCCGACACCGACTTTGCGCGCTCGACCGGGTACGCGCCTTCCTTCGCGCTGGCCAGCACCTGCTCGTCGATGTCGGTCGCCAGCACCTTCCAGGGCACGCTGGGCTGAGCCTGGGCGATGGTCATGGCGATCGACCAGGGCTCTTCACCGGTCGAGCACGCCGACGACCAGACGCTCAGGCCGTCACGACCTTTCGTCAGCTCGGGCAAGAGCTGCTCGAGCGCCTCGAAATGGTACGGCTCGCGGAAGAAGTCGGTGACGTTGGTGGTCAGCGCGCTGATGAACTTCGTGCGCTCGTCGTCGCGACGTTCGGCCAGGTCGAGGTACTCGGCGAACGACCCGGCCCCCAGTTC
>CAIWFK010000547.1 GCA_903911905.1 uncultured Myxococcales bacterium | reverse complement strand
GTCGAGCGGGCTATGGCCCGCGAGCCCGCCGCCCGGTACGCGAACGCCCGGGCCTTCGCGGCCGACCTGCGCCGCTTTCAGTCGGGACAACTGGTGGGCGCGCATCACTACTCCCGGGGCGAGCTGCTCGTGCGGTGGGAGCGCCGCAACCGCGCGGCGGTGGTGGTGGCGGCGGTCGCCTCGCTCACCCTGGCCGTGGTCGGCGTGACCTCGGTTCGACGGGTGGTGGCTGCGCAGGCGCGCGCCGAGGCCAGCCGCGATGACGCCGAAGCGCTGCTGGGGTTCATGCTGGGTGATCTCCACGACCGCCTCGAGCCGCTTGGGCGCCTCGACGTGATGGAGGCGCTGGCCAGTCGTGCCGGCGACTACTTCGCCCACAACCCGACCTCCACCGGCACCGACGATCGACGCCGAAGGGCGGCGACCCAGCGCGCGCTCGGCGAGGTGGCCAGCGGGCTGGGGCGCAGCGCGGCGGCCATCGAGGCAGGTCGCCAGGCCGTGATGCTGCTCGAGCCGCTCGCGGACGCGGCGTCTCGCACCGAACTGGGCCGGGCCCTGCATTCGCTGGGCTCGAGCTTGCTGGCCGCCGGGGCCGCCACCGAGGCGCAACAGGTCTTCGAGCGCGAGCTGACGCTGCGCGAGCAACTGGCGCACGACGACCCTTCCCCCACCCGACGTCACGACCTGGAGGCCGCACACGTCGCGCTCGGCGACGTCGCCTTCACGATGCGGCGCCATGACGACGCCCTGGCCATCTACGACGCGGCCCTGTCACGCCTGGGGGGCGTCGCCGGTGAAGACGAGCTGGTCTCGCGGGTCGAGTCGAACCTGGGCCACGTGCTGACCTTCGCCCATCGGCGCGCCGAGGCCCGGGCGCACGAGGTTCGCGCGCTCGAGGTTTCCCGACGGTTGGCGAAGGTCGCTCCGCCGTCGCTCGAGGCGCAGCGACGGGTGGCCAGCGCGCTCGAGAACCTGGCGGGCGCCGACCCCAGCGACCCGGCCGCCCTGGCGCAGTACACCGAAGCCCTGGCGCTGCGCCGCGCCGTCGAGGCCCGTGACCCGTCGAACGTCGCCGCCATCAACAGCCGAGCGCTCGCGGAGCTGCAGTTGGGCGACCTGCTGCGCGAACACCGGCGCTTCGCCGAAGCCCTGCCGCTGCTCGAAGACGCGCACACGGCACGCGCCGAGCTGGTGGCCCGCGACCCCCAGAACCCCGAGGCGCGGCGGGCCCTGGTGGTGGTGCTGCACTTCCTGGGTGACGTGCGGGTGCAGTCGCATGACGCGGCTGGTGCGCTGGGTGACTTCGAGCAGTCGGTGACGCTGGCGCGGGCGCTGCGAGGCGAGCCCATCTCGGACCCCGAGGGGCTGGACGTGGAATTGGGGAGCGCCCTGCTCGGTTGGGCCGATGCGCTCGACCAGCTCGAACGAACCGACGCGGCGGTGGCGAAATACCGCGAAGCCCGCGAGGCCATCGGCCGCTACGAGCAGACGTCCCGTGGGGTGACGCTCCACCTGTTGACCACCATCGACGACGCGCTGGGCGAACGGGCCCAGGCCGCGGGCGACCACGAGGGCGCACGCGCGGCCTTCGAGCGGGAACTGGTGGTGATGCAGCGACTGGCCACCCTCGAGCCGACCGACGATCGACAGGGTGAGCTCGCCGCGACCCACGCCCAGTTGGGCAACGCGCTGTTGCTCGGCGGCCATGTCCCGCAGGCGCTCACCCAAGCCACGGCGGCCTGTGCCTGGCTCGACGCGCACCCGTCGGACGACGCCGACGAGTTCGATGCGCTGGTGCAATGTCACCAGACCCGGGCCATGGCGTGGCGCACGCAGGGCGACCCACGGGCCCGTGCCGAGCGGGCCCAGGCTCTGACGCTGGCCCGCAAGCGGCTCGCGCGAACCCCCGACGACGCCGCCGCCCAGAAGGCGGTCAAGGCCCTCGAGCGCTGACGGGCGAGGCAGACCGCCACGATCGTTTGCACGATGACTGGTCGAAGCGCGCGAAGGCGTGTGCCAACATCACGCGGCCATGAAGCGTGACCCGATCGCCGAAATCATCGCCTACCACCAGCCGCTGATCACCGACGGCCACCGGGTGCCCGATTCGAAGGGCCGTGACGTGACGCGAGAGGCGCTGCGCCGCAAGCTCGACGCGCTCGAGCGTTCGCCCTTCTCGTTCTTCCGCGGCACCTTCCACCTCATGGCCTGGGACCTCTTGCAGGACCGGGTGCCCCTGGCGAAGGCGGCCGCGCCCGACGCGTTGATCGTCGGCGACCTGCACCTCGAGAACTTCGGCGTCTACCGCAATGCCGCGGGCGTGCTGTGCTTCGACGTCAACGACTTCGACGACGTGGGCATGGGGCCGGCCGACCTCGACCTGAAGCGGCTGTGCACCAGCGCGCTGTTGTTGCCCGACGTGTCGGCGGGCGCCCGGCTCAAGGCCGCGAAGGCCATCGCCACCGCCTGGGCCACCGCGCTCGAGAAGCTGGGCGGCCGCTTCCCCATTCCCGCGTGGGACGATCAGAAGGCGAAGGAACCGGTCGACGAGCTCTTCCTGCAGAAGAGCCGCCGCACCCGCCAGGAATTGATCGCCAAGGTCGCGCCGGGCAAGGGTCACGCCCAGTTCGGCGAAGACGGTGAGCCACGCAAGTTCGCCCACGTCGGCAAGGCGTGGGAAGCGGTGGTGAAGAAGTCGCTCGACGAGTACCGAGAGCAGCTCCAGACCTTGAAGGTCGAGGTCAGCCACGAGTGGGAGGTGCTCGACGTCGCGTACCGCTTCAAGGGCACCGGGTCGCTGGGGCGACTGCGCTTTTCCGCGCTGCTGGGGCACGGTGACGATCGCCGCATCGTCGAGGTGAAGGAAGCGCGGGCCAGCGCGATGGCCCAGGCGCGGGGGCTGCCCGAAGGGCCGGCGCGGGCGCGGGTG
>CAIWFK010000546.1 GCA_903911905.1 uncultured Myxococcales bacterium | reverse complement strand
GGTCGCGCGCACGCGCCACTTCGGTGCGGTCGGGCAGCCGGAAGACGAAGTCGCCGAAGCCCAGGCTCTCGTTGACGAACTGGCCGATCTTCCGCAGCAACTCGGGCGAGCGCTTGTCGGCCCAGGTCACGCCCAACTGCGCGGCGCGCTCGGCGTTCTCGGGTTCGGCCGACTGCAGGAACACCGCGAGGTCGGGCAGCCGCGCGCGCAACGACGAGACCAGCTCGAAGCCGGCCTGCGGGTTCTCTTCACCGCCCGTGGTGCGAGGGAAGCGCACGTCGCTGATCACCGCCACCAGGTGCTCCTGATAGCGCCTGGAGAGCGCGGTGGCCTGTTCGAAGGTGGTGGCCAGCAGCAGCCTCGGCCGCGCGCGCATGCGCATCAGGCGGTGCAGTTCGTTGACGCCCTCGTACACCAGCGAGTTCGACTGCTTCATCAACTCGCCGTAGAGCAGGCTCAGGAACGACGAGTAGTGGCGAATGGAATCTTCGACCACGATGATCACTCGCACGTTGGCCTTCGCGGTGTCGCTGGGCGCGTTGAGCGTGTCTTCGACCAGCTTCACGATGGCCAGCAAGATGCGGGCGTCGCTGGTCCACCAGAAGACGTGGTCGATGCCCGCGGCCTCGATGCCGCCGGGAAACAGGTCGAGGTCGTGCTCGCTCAGAATCAGCAGCACCACCGGCAGCTTCGGGTACGCCGCCTTGAGCTTGCGACTCAACCCCCGCACGTCGGTGTCGACGATGCGGGCCATGGTGATGACCAGGTCGAAGCGGCGCTGCGCCAGCAGGTCCATCGCGCCTTCGCCGGTCGAGACGTGGGTGATGCGCGGCGCCGACGAGAGGTTGAGCTCGCTGTACTCGGTCAGAATGCGCTCGGTCAGCCGCCCGTCTTCCTCGAGCGTGTACGCGTCGTACGGCGAGCTGATCAGCAGAATCTCGACCACCCGGTACGGCATCAGGTCGTGAAAGGTCGAGTACCAGGGGTCGACCGGAGGACGCTCGGTGGGCGCGCTCTTCATGACGCTCCTTGTTCTGCTCGAAAAAAAACCGCACCGGCCTTTCGAGGACCGGTGCGGAGAGGTTACGCGACCTGCTGGCCGCGCGAACGAATTACCAGGCCACGCCCTGGGCGATCATCGCGTTGGCGACCTTGATGAAGCCGGCGATGTTGGCACCCTTGACGTAGTTCACGCCGTTGCCTTCCTTGCCGTGCTCGACGCACGACTTGTGAATCGACTTCATGATGTCGTGCAGGCGGCGGTCGACCTCTTCCGAGCTCCACGAGAGGTGCATCGCGTTCTGCGCCATCTCGAGACCCGAGGTGGCGACGCCGCCGGCGTTCGACGCCTTGCCCGGCGCGAACAGAATCTTCGCGTGCAGGAAGGCTTCGACGGCCTCGGGCGTGCTGGGCATGTTGGCGCCTTCGGCGACGCACATGCAGCCGTTCTTGAGCAGCGTCCTGGCGTCTTCGCCGGTCAGCTCGTTCTCGCAGGCGGTGGGGAAGGCCACGTCGCACTTCACGCCCCACGCCTTCTGCTTCTCGAGGAACTGCGCCTTGGGGTACTTGGCGACGTATTCCTTGAGCGAGCCGCGGCGGCCGAAGACCAGTTGCTTGGTCCACGCCAGCTTCTCGGGGTTGATGCCGTCGAGGTCGACCACGGTGCCGTCGTAGTCGGTCATGGCGACGACCTTGCCGCCCAGCTCGTTGACCTTCTCGATGGTGTGCAGGCCGACGTTGCCGGCGCCCGAGATGATGCAGGTCTTGCCCTTGAAGCTCTCGCCGCGCATGGCGAGCATTTCCTGGGCGAAGTACGTGGTGCCGTACCCGGTGGCCTCGGTGCGAATGAGCGAGCCGCCCCACTCGAGGCCCTTGCCGGTGAGCACGCCGGTGAACTCGTTGCTCAGCCGCTTGTACATGCCGAAGAGGTAGCCGATCTCGCGGCCGCCCACGCCGAGGTCGCCGGCGGGCACGTCGGTGTTGGGGCCGATGTGACGGTACAGCTCGGCCATGAAGGCCTGGCAGAACCGCATCACCTCGTTGTCCGACTTGCCGCGCGCGTCGAAGTCGCTGCCGCCCTTGCCGCCGCCCATGGGCAGGCCGGTGAGCGCGTTCTTGAACGTCTGCTCGAAGCCCAGGAACTTGAGCACGCCCAGGGTGACGGTGGAGTGGAAGCGCAGGCCGCCCTTGTAGGGACCGATGGCGCTGTTGAACTGCACGCGGAAGCCGCGGTTGACGTGCACCTGCCCCTGATCATCGACCCAGGGCACGCGGAACATGATCACCCGCTCCGGCTCGGTGATGCGCTCGAGCAGCTTCGCCTGGCGGTAGGCGGGCGTCGCGTCGACGATCGGCTGCACCGATTCGACGACTTCGCGAACGGCCTGGTGGAACTGCGGCTCAGCGGGGTTCTTCGCGCTCAGATCCGCCATGAACGCATCGACGGCCTTGCTCATCGGGTACTCCTTGCGAGGGTGATCGAGACTGCGCGCTCCTTACCGCTCGGGCGCAGCATTTCCAACGATGACACACCGCTGATTCATGACTCATTGCGGCAATCGGCGAGTCGGTTTTCGCTACGGTGCGAGGACCGTGGCCATGTTCCCCAAGGTGTCGATGTCGCGACGTACCCGCCCGAAGGGTCAGCTGATCAGCGTCATGCTGATGGTCGCCAGCAGTGCGTGTGTCTGCACCCCGAAGGACGCGTTGACGGTGTCGCCGACGACCGTCGACTTCGGGCTGGTGCCGCTGCGCGGTTCGGCGGAGCAGGTGGTGACGCTCCGAAGCAGTGCGGGGGCACTGACCGTGACTCTCGCGCGAGATGAGGCCTTCGGAACGCCGCTCGATTTCACCGCGGAAGATGGATCGCCGGTGAGGCTCGCCGCTGGTGGGAGCGTGACGACTCGGTGGCGATTCATTCCGTCGCAGCTCGGGGCCAGGTCGGGCCGCGTGGTGGTGACGGATGGAGTGACGACCGTGTCGGTGTTCCTCACGGGTGAAGGCGTCGTCGCGGGAACGGGTGGTGGGAGTGCAACCGGTGGTGGGAGTGCAACCGGTGGTGGGACCTCCACTGGCGGTGGGAGTTCAACCGGCGGTGGGAGTTCAACCGGCGGTGGGAGTTCAACCGGCGGTGGGAGCGCAACCGGCGGTGGCGCGGGAAGCTGCGGTGCACCGTGTTCCAACTGGACGCAGTGCACGAACCCGGGCGAAGGCTGCGACGGCTCGCGCGGTTGCTGTGTTCCGTGCGGCGGCACCAACCAGCCGTGCTGCGTCGACTTCAGCGCAGGCCAGTTCTTCTGCAACGGCACCGGCGTGTGCGGGCGGTCACTCGGCAACGGGGCGAGCGAGACCTACGAGTGCTGCAACAACCAGGGCGACGGCTGCTGTCAGCAGGGAGGGTGTTCGGGGAGTACCTGCTGCAAGTGCCCTCGCAACGGCCTCAACTTCTGCGTCGACCCGGCGTTTGGGTGCGGCGGGTGTTGATTCGAAGGGCCTCGAGGCTTTCGACGCGTCGGGTGAGGCTGTTCAGACAGGTGACGTGCAAATTTGCCTCTTCTGGGTTGCAATAGGCCCCCCGGGGAGCGCCTATTGCAACCGAGAACGATCGACTCGCATGAGGGCCGTTCCCAAGTGAAGTGACTTCGCCTCGAAGCCGAGGGGCAACGCCGCAACGAGCACGGCCTCGCGGCCCCAGACACACGGCCCCCCTCGAGGCAGCGGCGAGCACACGCCTACCGCGCGCGCCGTGTGAACCCCACCTTCCGTGCGTGGTCGTCAGCGCGGACCTCACACGCCGTCCCCGGCAGCTGCTGCCACCCGCCGTCGAGCGGCAGGTCCACCCGCGCCGACGCCGCCAGCCCACAGGAACACGGTGGCGCGCACTTGAACTGGCTGCGGTGGCGGCTGACCTGCGACGGTGAGCAGCACGTGTGCGTGTCTCAGTACGTCGGCGATCGCTGCTGAGTCTTCGGCGCTTTCATCGAGCCCTCGTCCATCCAGAATGGTGCCGGCGACGGGTGGTCCCCAGCTGAAATGGCGGAATGGCGTCGGGCTCCGTGGGGGTCGTCAGCCGTCGTGCAGAGTCCATCAGAGGCGCCGATGACGTAGCCCCCGAGTTCGTAGCCCCCCAAGGCGATCGCCCCCCAGAGGAGCGCGAACACGACCGGCACCAGAGCACCCCAGGGCCTGGCGCCGCCGGGTCTGGTGATGGTGGCAGCAAACGCCAACACCAGGTCGATGCCCCCGACGCCGAGCGACCCGTACAGGCCGAGGTCCAGGAGCGTTCGGTAGGCGGAGTCGTGACAGTCCCACCAGCCGGGATCCAGGTCGATGACCGCCCAGACTCCTGCCCAGACCAGCAGGCCCAGCGCCGCAGCGCCCCAGGCAGCGCGCAACGGTGCGGGAAGCGCCATCAGTC
This sequence comes from uncultured Myxococcales bacterium, assembly GCA_903911905.1. Lineage (GTDB taxonomy): Bacteria > Myxococcota > Myxococcia > Myxococcales > Myxococcaceae > Xiheilimnobacterium > Xiheilimnobacterium phototrophicum. The sequence continues at coordinate 8,808 of CAIWFK010000546.1, read as the reverse complement.
GACGATATACCAGCCGCTCAGCGCCCGGGTCGAGCTGCAGCTGGTCGACACCCATTCGTCGGTCTTGCGACCCGGCACGAAGTCCGCGTCGGTGAAGAAGCCGTGCTCGAGTCGGAACGTCTCCGCGCCGTACGCACAATCACCCAGCCCCAGCGACCGATGCGCGAGCGGAAGGGGTGTTGCGTGAATTGGCCATCGCTCCGGTCGAGGAACGTGTCGAGAAAAGGAGGCCCCGCGGGAGGCGACATCAGTCGACGAACCATGCCCGGCTCGCCCCCCACCCCCGCCCTGAGTGCAACCTCGTGTTGCGACCGGCCTGTAGCAGCTCGCTCGGGAGTTCCTCGTCATCGCCGCCGATTGCGCCATACTCGTTCGAGCCCGTGACGACGCTCTTCGCCGCCCGCTACACCCTGATGCAGAAGCTCGCGTCTGGCGGCATGGCCGAGGTCTTCCTCGCGCGGCAACACGGCATCGAAGGCTTCGAGAAGCAGGTGGTGCTCAAGCGCATCTTGCCCGGGCATTCAGACGACCCCGAGTTCGTGCGCATGTTCCTCGACGAGGCGCGCACCGCGGCCGACCTGAACCACCCCAACGTGGTCAACGTCTTCGACGCCGGCGTGGCCGACGGCACGTACTTCATGACCATGGAGTACCTGCGCGGCAAGGACCTGGGCGCCATCTTCCACGAGGTGACGCAGACCGGCGGGCTGCCCCGGGGCACCTCGGTGCAGGTGCTGGTCGACGCCGCGCGCGGGCTGCACGCCGCGCACACCGCGAAGGACCTCGACGGCCGCGCGCTGGGCATCGTGCACCGCGACATCAGCCCGCAGAACCTCTTCGTCACCTGGGACGGCGTGACCAAGGTGCTCGACTTCGGCATCGCGCACGCCGCGCGCCGCGGCACCAAGACGGAAATCGGCGTGGTGAAGGGGAAGATCGCCTACCTCTCACCCGAGCAGCTCGACGGCGCGCAGCTCGACGGCCGCAGCGACCAGTTCGCCCTGGGCATCGTGGCGTGGGAACTGCTCACCGGCAAACGGCTCTTTCACCGCCCCAGCGACGCCGAGGTGCTGCGCGCCATTCTCGAGATGAAGGTGCCGCGCCCGTCGGTGGTGAACGCCGCAGTACCGGCCGGGCTCGAAGAGGTGGTGCTGCGCATGCTGACCGAGCGCCGCGACGAGCGCTTCGCCGACTGTGGCGCCGTGGCCGACGCCTTCGAGGCCTGGCTCGACGAAGCCCACGAGCCGCACTCGGCCGGCAAGGTCGCCAGCACGCTCAAGAAGCGCTTCCCCGACCCCACCCGCGCCTCGAAGGCCGCGCTGGTCATCACCCGCCCCGGCATCAAGCCCAACCCGGCGCGCGACGTCACCACCCGCCCCGAGCGCAAGCGCCCGCCGCTGCCGCAGGAAGAAGACTTCCTCTCGGCGGTCTCCGAGGTCCTGCACGAGCGGCCCGAGCGCCGCCGCTCGAACCTGGTGCCGCCCTCGGGCCCCTTCGTGGGCCGCGAGCAGGACCTGACCGCGCTGGTCGCGCACTTCGAAGAAGAGCAGGCGCGGTTGGTGACGGTGGTGGCCTTCGGCGGCATGGGCAAAACCCGCCTGGTCAGTGAGCTGGCCTGGCGACAGCGCGAGGCGTGGGCGCGACATGGCGGCACCTGGTTCGTCGACCTGAGCGAGGCGCGCTCGGCTGAAGACGTATGCAAGGCGCTCGCGCGCTCCCTGGAAATCGACGTGCCGTTGGACGCGGGGCAGCCCGACACCGTCACCCAGGCCGGGCGCACGCTGCGCAGCCTGGGCCGCGCGTTGGTGGTGCTGGACAACTTCGAGCAGGTCGTCGACTCCGCAGCGCGCACCGTAGGCCGCTGGCTCGAGCTGGCACCCGAGGTGCGCTTCCTGGTCACCAGCCGCGAATCGCTGCGGCTGCCTGGAGAGACCGTCTACCCCCTGGCGGCGCTGGGCACCGACGGCAACCCGTCTGAAGCGGCGCGGCTGTTCATCGCCCGTGCGCAGCTGGCGGGGCGCTCGCCCACCGAGAGCGAGCTGGCCACCATCGCCGCCATCTGCGCGCGGCTCGAGGGGCACGCGCTGGCCATCGAACTCGCGGCCGCGAACCTGCCCACCATGTCGCCGCAGCAGATCGCCGACCGGCTCGACGAGCGGTTCGCGCTGCTGGGTGGGCGCGACTCGGCGCAGGGGCGCAACGGCACGCTGTGGGCCACCATCGACTGGTCGTGGCAGCTGCTCTCGCCGCCCGAGCGCGCGGCGCTCTCGCAGCTCTCGGTCTTCCGCGGAGGCTTCACGCCCGAGAGCGCCATCGCGGTGATGGACCTGACGAACTTCCCCGTCGCACCGCCGCGGCTCGAGCTGCTGGCCTCGCTGCACCGCAAGAGCCTGCTCACCCACTTCGTGGTGCCCGAGACGCCCGACGTGCTGCGCCTGCGCATGCTCGAGAGCGTTCACGAGTTCGCCACCGAGCAGCTCGATGCCGCGGGCCAGGTCGCGGCCGCCCGCACCCGGCACGCGGCGCACGTCATCGACCTGGGCCTGCACGCGCTGGCGCGGCTGGGCACCGGCGAGTCCGAGCGGGCGATGGGTGAATTGTTCGCCGAGCGCGAGAACCTGTCCGAGGTGTTCGAGCGCGCGCTGTCCACGTTGCCCCCCACGCCGCTGTCGGCGCGGACCGCGCTGCGCGCGCTGCAGGTGCTCGAGCCAGTCATGGTGCGCAAGGGGCCCTACGCCTCGCACCTGGCGCTGCTCGACGAGGCGCTGCGGGTGGCCCGCAACATCGGCATCGACCCGGCGACGCTGGCCATCGGCCTGCAGCAGCGCGGCAACGCCTGGCGGGTGCGCGGCCGACTCAACCAGGCGGTCGACGACCTCGAGCAGGCGCTGGCCATCGTGCGCACCACCACCGACGCGGCGCTCATCGCGCGCATCGCCTGCGACCTCGCGGTGTCGCGCTTCGTGTCGGGCAGCATCGACGCGGCGCTCTCGGGCTTCGAAGAGTCGCGCGCCCTGGCCATGGCCGCGATGGACGACGGCGTGCTGGTCGAGACGCTGGCCTACCTGGCCATCTGCCGCGCGGCGCGCAACGAGAGCGAGCAGGCCATCGCGCACTGTGACGAGGCGCTGCCGATTGCCCGCGCGCGCGGAGACCGGCTCAACGAAGCGCGCCTGCTGGGCACCATGGGCAGCATCTTCCAGGACCAGGGGCGGCTCGAGCTGGCCAGCGCCTTCCTGCGCGAAGCGGTGCAGCGCTGCCGCACCATCAAGGAGGTGCGCCTGCAGGGGTACTTCCTGGGCAAGCTCTCGCATATTCTGCTCGACCGCGGAGAGCTGTCGAACGCGCGCGCGCGGCTGACCGAGGCGCTGGCGCTGCTGACCGAGGTGGGCGACCTGCGGCACGAAGGGCTGTTCCTGACCTACCTGGCGACCATCGACGCGGTCGAGCGCCGCTACGAGTCGGCGCGCACCACGCTGGGCTCGGCGCGCACCCGGCTGGACAGCGTGAAGGACCCGCTGTTGCTGACCGCGGCGACGCTGCGGGGAATGGAAATCGAGCTGCGCTCGGCGGCGGTCAGTCGGGTCGAGGTCGACGCGTTGCTCGACGACGTGCGCACGCCGCGCGGCAATCGGCCGGCGCGGGTCGACCAGAGCGAAGAGGTGCGGCTGGCGGCGCACCGGCTCGAGCTGACGCTGCAGGCGCCGTGACCGAACTGGGAGAGACGCGATGGAGCTGATTCAAGAGGCCGGGTTTTCTGGCTGGCTGGTGGTGGGGTTCGGTGCGTTCGGGGTGCTGCTCGGCGTCGCCGCGCTGGCCCTGGCGCGAGCCCGGCCCCGAGACGCGGTGATGCTGGCCACGCTGACGCTGGGGCTGGGCGTGACCTCGATGGAGGTGGGGCTGTGGGGCCGGTCGGCCGGCGTGTCGGGCACGATGCGCGCAGTGGCGCACGTGAACCCCGCTGACCGGGCGACCATTCTCGCCGCCGGGCGCGGTGAGTCGGGGTCGAACCTGGTGCTCGGCGGCGGCGCCTTCGCCGTGCTCGGGCTGCTGGGCGCGGTGGGGCTGGGCCTGTCGTTCCAGGGAGCGCGCCGATGAGCGACCTTGCGCAGAGCTTCAACGAGGGTGGGTTCATGATGTACCCCATCGTGCTGAGCGGGCTGTTCCTGCTGGTGCTGGGGCTGGGGCTGCTCATCGCCACGCTCGTCACCCGCAAGCTGGCCCTCACCTTCGCAGCGGTGATGATCATCGGCGCGGGCGTACCGGCGATGTTGGGGCTGGCCGGGTTTTCGATGGGCATGAGCGGCTCACGCGAAGCGGTCGCCCACGCCGCGGCTGAAGATCGCGAGGTCATTCTGTTGGCCGCCGAGGGCGAGGCGCTCACCTGTCCCACCTGGGGCTACGGCTTCTCGGTGGTTCCGACGTTGCTGGGGTTCGCGTTGCTCGGCCTGGGTCTGAACCGACTCGACCGTTTGAAGCCGACGAATTGACCTGAAGCATGGCTCGTGGGGTGATGGCCCCATGCTCGGGCTTCGCCAGCGACTCAACGAGGTGCCCCTCTTCAAGGGTCTCGAGCCTCGGGAAATCGACTCGATGTTCGACCTGGCCGAGGTGCGCGAGCTCAAGGCCGGGCAGCGGTTGTTCCACGAGGGCGACGCGGCCGACGCGCTGTGGATCGTGCTCGACGGCGACGTGGAGATCTCGAAAGCCGCCGACGACAAGAAGGTCAGCGTGCTGGCCGAGTTGGGCCCCGGCTCGGCCATCGGCGAGCTGAGCCTGTTCCGGCTCTCGACACGGCACTCGGCGTCGGTCACCGCCATCAATGCGGGGCAGGTGCTGCGCATTCCGGTCAACTCGTTCCGCAAGCTGGTGGCGCAGAACGACCTGGGCGCGCTCAAGGTGGTCAACAACATCGCCCACCAACTGGCCGACCGGCTCGCCGCGCTCAACGAGAAGCTGCTGTCCGAGGGGCGCAAGGGGCTGTCAGTTGCGCGGTCAGAGCTGCGGCGCGTCGTGCTCTGACCCCTCGGCCTTGCGGCAGGCGGCCGAGTTCTTCTACACTTTTGTAGAAATGAACCACGAGACTCAAATCTCCGCCTGGATCTCCGAGAGCACCAAGCTCGAGGTCGAGCGTTACGCCGACGCGCACGGGGTCAAGAAAGGGCATCTGGTCGAAGAAGCCCTGCTGCATCACCTGCAAGCGCTGCGAGCGCTGCCCATCGACCTGGTCATTCCTCCGCGGCTGGTGCTCACCACTGCGTCTCTCAGGCGAGTCGACGCGCGGCTGAAGAACCCCGGCAAGCCGACCCGTGCCATGCGGGCGTTGATGGCCGGAAAGCGGGTCGCCGGAGCGCCATGACGGTCAGCGTTCGCCGACTCGAACGCGACGACGACCGGACCTCGTTCCACTCGGGAAACATCGAGCTCGACCGCTTCTTTCACCTCTACGCCGGGCAGAACCAGTTCCGGCATCACCTGGGCACCAGCTACGTCGTCGTCGACGACGAACAGATTCTGGGGTTCGTCACCGTGACGCCGTCCGAGCTCGCGAGCTCGTCCGAGAAGAAAGCAGCGCGACCTCGACCGGTGCTTCGGCTCGCGCGACTGGCGGTCGACGAGCGGTGGAAGGGCCGTGGGGTCGGCACACTCCTGTTGCGGGTGGTCTTCCAGTTGGCGCATCGACTTGCTCGTGAGGAGGGCTGCGTGGGCGTCGTGGGTGATGCGAAGCCTGACGCCGTGACGTTCTACGAGAAGCTGGGCTTCGAGCCGGTCGTTGCGAGCGCGGGTCACCTTGGCGACAGGCCCGAGCCAACCCCCCTTTTTCTCCCGCTGGCCTTGATTCCCGTCGACGAGGAGTGAAGGGCCCGTCGCTTCTGTGGCGCCGGCACCTCGAGGCCGACACAAGAGGTCGATGCCGTCCGACCCTCGCCCGTGCGTCGCCGTCGCTGGAGCCAGCGGCTTCGTGGGCCAACACCTGCTGCCGGCGCTGACGGACTTCCGCGTCATCGCGTTGGGCCGACACGCGCGCCCCGCCGAAGGTCACGTGGAGTGGCGCACCTGCGACCTCTTCTCGGCCAGCAGCACCCGCGCCGCGCTCGCCGGGGTCGACGTCGCCATCTATCTGGTGCACTCGATGATGCCCTCTTCGCGGCTCTTCCAGGGCAGCTTCCACGACACCGACCTGCTGCTGGCCGACAACTTCGCGCGGGCCTGCGTGGCGCACGGGGTGAAGCAGATCATCTACCTGGGCGGGCTGGTGCCCGAGGCCGGCTACGTCAGCCCGCACCTGCAGAGCCGGCAAGAAGTCGAGGCGGTGCTGCAGTCGACCGGCATTCCCGTCACCTGCCTGCGCGCGGGCATGGTGGTCGGCCCCGGCGGCAGCTCGTTCGAGATTCTGCGCGCGTTGGTGCAGCGCCTGCCGTGGATGGTGCTGCCCCGGTGGACCCGCAGCCTGGGCCAGGCCATCTTCATCGACGACGTGGTCGCGGTGCTGAAGGGAGCCGTGCAGGCGCCAGCCTTCGTCGGTCAGACGCTCGACCTGGTGAACGGCGAAGCGCTCACCTACGAAGACCTGCTGCGCAAGACGGCCGCCGCGCTGGGCAAGCGCCGGTTGATGCTGCCGGTGCCCATCGCCTCGACAGGGTTCAGCAAGCGCTGGGTGCAGTTGTTCTCGGGCGCGTCGCACGAGCTCATCAGCCCGCTCATCGACAGCCTGCAGTGCGACCTGCCGCAGCCGAAGCCGAAACAGCCCATCACCGGCCTGGTGACGTACCTGCGCTTCGACGACATGCTGGCCGAGACGCTGCGGCGCGCGAAGCCGACCCCCGCGCTCGCGCCCTCGCGACCTGCGAGCAGCGAGACCACCGTGCGCTCGATTCAGCGCCTGCCGCCGCTGCCCGAGCGGAACGCGCGCTTCATCTCGAACGAATACCTGGCGTGGCTGCCGCGCTTCTTCCGCCCCGTCATTCAGGTCAGGCCCGTGCCGGGCTCGGCGCGGCTGACCTTCTCGGTGCCGTTGCTGCCCTGGCCGCTGCTGGTGCTCGAGCTCATCGACGAGGCGTCGGACGGCGCGCGCGACAAGTTCCACATCGTGGGCGGCATTCTCTCGAAGACCACCACCACCGGGTGGCTCGAGTTCCGCCAGGTGTCGGGGCGCGCGCACACCCTGGCCGCGATTCATGGCTTCGTGCCCGCGCTGCCGTGGCTGGTGTACCGCCTGTCACAGGCGCCGGTGCACGCCTTCGTGATGTCGCGCTTCGGGCGCTACCTGGCTCGCACGAACCAGGCAGCGCCCAAAAACTAGACCGACTGCTCGTTGGCGCCGTGGCACTTCTTGTACTTCTTGCCACTGCCACACGGGCACGGGTCGTTGCGGCCCACCTTGGGCGCGTCGCGCTTGATGGGCTTCTGCTCGGCGGCGGCGGGCGCGGCAGGCGTGCCGTCTTCGTTGGCGCGGCTCTCGACGGCCTTGTTGGCGCGCTCTTCCATCACCCGGCGCAGGCGCTCGGCGTCTTCCTGCGCGTTGCGCGGCTGGGCGCGCATGGCCTGGCTGACGAAGGTGGTCTTGATGGACTGCAGCATGCGCAGGAAGCCCGCGTAGCCTTCCTTCTTGTATTCGACCTTGGGGTCCTTCTGGCCGTACCCGCGCAGGCCGATGCCCTGACGCAGGTGGTCCATCGCGAGCAGGTGGTCCTTCCACAACTGGTCGATGGTGTTGAGGTACAGGCGCTGGCAGAACTTGAGCCAGTCTTCACCGTGCGCGGTTTCCCGCTCGACGAAGACCTTCTCGACGCGCTTGTAGATCATGACCTGCAGGTCTTCGACCGTGCCCGTGGGCTGGAAGCTCATCTCGAGGTTGAAGGCGGTCTTCATCTCGTTCTGCAGCGCCGTCAGGTCCCACGCGTCGGGGTTCTTCTTGGCCGCGTAGGTGTCGGTCATTCCGATGATGACGTCTTCCATCGCGTCGAGCACCAGCTCGCGGAAGTCGGCCCAACTGACCGTCTTTTCGGTGCGGGTCTTGACGCGGGTGATGGGCTCTTCGACGAACTCGACCAACGGCATGCCGGCGCCGGCGGCCAGCACCTGTCGCCGCAGCGAGTAGATGGTGCGGCGCTGCTGGTTCATCACGTCGTCGTATTCCAGCAGGTTCTTGCGCATGTCGAAGTTGTGACCTTCGACGCGGCGCTGCGCGTTCTCGATGGCGCGTGAGAGCAACGAGTGCTCGATGACCTCGTCCTCCTTCATGCCCATGGTCTCCATGAGCCCGGTGATGCGGTCACCGCCGAAGATGCGCATCAAGTCGTCTTCGAGCGAGAGGTAGAACCGGCTCTTGCCCGGGTCACCCTGGCGACCGGCGCGGCCGCGCAACTGGTTGTCGATGCGGCGCGACTCGTGACGCTCGGTGCCCAGAATGAACAGGCCGCCCAGCTTCTTGACCTCTTCGCGCTCGGCCTCGCACTGCGCCTTGTACTTGGCCAGCGCGGCGTCGAAGCGGGTCTTCCACTCGGTCTTCGCCAGCTCGAAGCGCATCTCGGGCGCGACGCCGTCGGCCGGGGGCGGCGCATCGGCGGGCGTGGGCTCGGGCGCGACCGGCTCGGGGCCGACCTCGTTGCGGGCCAGCACCTCGGCGTTGCCACCGAGCAGAATGTCGGTGCCGCGGCCAGCCATGTTGGTCGAGATGGTGACGTGCCCCTTGCGACCGGCCTGGGCGATGATGTCGGCTTCGCGCGCGTGGTTCTTGGCGTTGAGAATTTCGTGGTCGACGCCCGCGGCGGTGAGGAACTTCGAGAACACCTCGCTCTTGGCGAT
>CAIWFK010000545.1 GCA_903911905.1 uncultured Myxococcales bacterium | reverse complement strand
CGTCGCCGGGGAAGGCGTCGCGGTGCTTCGAGTAGTGCGCGCCGGGGGGGTACCAGCCGGCCTGCACCTCGAAGCGGCGCAGCCCCAGGTACGCTTCGCGGTTGAGCCGTTCCCGCAGGGCCTCGAAGAACGCATGCAGTTCGCCCAGCGCCCCACCCGTCTGCTGGTCGACCCAGCCGATGGAATCGGAGCGGATCGACGGGTCGAGCGAATGGTCGCCGCCGCGTCGCACGCCGGCGCGCGTGAGCTGGTTCGACTGGGCGAGCGCCTCGACCTGGGCCCGAGCGCGAAGGGCGAGCTCGACCGGCACCGCGCCCTCGAGCACCACGAAGCCTCGTTCACCCAGCGCCGCCACGTCGTCGCTCGTCAGCGTCACCATGCTGACGGTCAATGCCCGACGTCGGCGTGACGAAGAAGCAAAAAGACCGGAAGGGAGCGACCCGTCATGGCCAAGAAGCACAAACACGAAGAGCACGAGAACCATGAACGGTGGGTGATCAGCTACGCCGACTTCATGACCCTGCTCTTCGCGCTCTTCGTGGTGCTCTACGCCTCGAGCCAGGTCGACACCAACAAGCTGGTGCAGACCAGCGAGTCGATGCGCTGGGCCCTGAACTTCAAGGGTGAAGGCGGCATCAACAAGCTGTCGATCTTCAAGGGCCCACCGACCGAGGGTGGCTGCGTGACGAACCTGGGCACGGCGCCGCCGTCGAGCCCGGTGCAGAAGCAGATGATCGACACCATGCGCAAGAAGCTCGAGAAGTCGCTCAAGAGCTTCTTGATGAAGCAGGACAAGACGCCCTCGCTGAGCGTCGAGCTCGAGAACGGCCAGCTGCACATTCGCATGGCCGCGCAGAAGTTCTTCGACCCGGCGGGGGCCACCTTGCGGCCCGAGTCGCTGGCGGTGATCGACGCGATCGCCGACGAGATCTCGGGTTCCGGTTTCCAGATTCAGGTCGAAGGTCACACCGATGACGAGCCGATCTCCACCACCCGCTACCGCAACAACTGGGATCTTTCGGCCGCCCGGGCGGTCTCGGTGGTCACCTACCTCGAGGCCGCCCACGGCATCGACAACACGAGATTGACGGCCAGTGGGCTGGGGTCGACGCGGCCCGTGGTGTCGAACGACACCCCTGAGCACAAGGAAATGAACCGGCGCATCGAAATCGTTTTGGCGCTTCCTTCACAAGATCCGCGCACTTACCAGTCGCCAAGCCCCTGACGCGTCACAGGCACATGCGTTGCTCAGTCACCCGGCATGAGCGACGCGAAAGACGCCAAGAAAGCCGACGCGAAGTCCGAAGCAGGACACGCTGAGAAGCCCGCTGGGGGCGGGGGCGGCGGCAGCAGCAAGCTCATGCCGATCATGATGGGCGTGAACAGCCTGCTGCTGGTGGGCGTGATGGCCTTCCTCTTCCTGTCGATGAAGCAGACCAAGGCCCTGGTGGCCGAGGTGGCGACGAAGAGCTCGTCGGCCAGCGAAGAGAAGGGCGAGGGCAAGGAAGACAAGTCCGAGAAGGCAGAGAAGTCGGAGAAGAGCGAAAAGGCCGAGAAGAGCGAAAAGTCGGAGAAGGCAGAGAAGTCCGAGAAGGGCGGCGAAGGTGGCGAGGGCAAGGAAGGCGGCAGCGGCCCGGTCAACACGATGGTGAAGCTGCCCGACTTCGTGGTGCACCTGCGCAACCCCGACGCCGATCGGTATGCCCGCCTGTCGTTCGATGTCGAGGTCTTCGGCGAGTCCGACCGCGACCGCCTGACCGCGTCGCTGCCGCGGGTGCGCGACGCCTTCATCAGCTACCTGTCCGATCGCACGCTCGAAGACCTGCGCGGCTCGGAAGGCCTGAGCCGCACCAAAGATTCTCTGCAGACCACCCTGCGCCAGCTGGTGCCCGACGCGCGCATCAAGGCGCTCTACATCAGCGACTTCGTCGTTCAGTAAGGGAGGGGACACCACCATGGCTGGCGGCGTGATGCTGAACCCCGACGAAATCAATGCCCTGATGTCGGCCATTCAGGACGGCCGGGTACCGACCGACGTGCCGAAGAAGTCGGCGGCCGCGGCGGCGGTGCCGTACGACCTGACCAGCCAGGACCGGGTGATTCGCGGGCAGATGCCCACGCTCGACGCGATCAACGAGCAGATCGCCTCGGTGTTCGGCATGGGCCTGGCGGGCCGCACCCGGCTGTCGATTCGGGTGACCTCGGGCCCGGCCTCGCTGCTGAAGTTCGGCGACTTCAATTCGCTGCTCGCGCCGCCGGCCACGGTCTGCGTGATGTCGCTGGGCAAGGCCGGCAGCCAGGCGCTGCTGGTGCTCGAGCCGGGCCTGGCCGACACGATGATCGCCGCGGCGCTGGGCGACAAGGGTGGCAAGCACGACGAGACCACCCCGCCCCCCGAGGCGCGCCGAGAGCTGACCAGCGTCGAGCGCAACGTGCTGCGGCGGCTGATGTCGATCTTCACCGAGGGCATGACCGCAGCCTGGGCCCCGGTGCTGCCCTTCAAGCCCGAGATCGCGCGCTTCGAGACCGACCCCCGCCTGGCGGTGATCGCGCCGGTGAACGAGGCCGCGGTGCTCTGCGCCTTCGAGATCGACGGCGCCATCAAGGGCCTGGTGCAGCTGGCGATGCCCTACACGGCCATCGAGCCGGCGAAGAAGGCGCTGATGAGCCCGCCCAAGCTGAGCACGCATTCGGACTCGCGCTTCGCCGAGCAGTTGGCCGACGAGCTGATGCAGGTGAGCGTCGAGAGCCGGGTACTGCTGGGGCAGACGCGGCTCAACTTGAGACGGTTGCTCGACCTGAACGTGGGCGACGTGCTGACCCTGGGCACCAGCGAAGGCGTGTCGCTACCGGTCTTCGTGCAGGGGCGCGCCAAGTTCACCGGTCAGCCCGAGGTGCACGGCGGCAACATCGCGGTCGCGCTCGATCGCGGCCCGCTCGAAGAGATTCGCCGTCCGTTCGAACAAGAAGCGTTGCCCGTCACGCGCAAGCAGGCGGCCTGACGTACCAGGAGCACGACCATGACCACCGGCGCCGTTGAAGCACCCGTTCCCGAAGGCGAAGTCTCGACCAGGCGACTGGACCTGCTGCTCGACGTGCCGCTCGACGTGACGGTCGAGCTGGGCCGCAACCGCATGACCATTCAAGACCTGCTGGCGCTCTCGCCCGGCTCGGTGCTCGAGCTCGACAAGATCGCCGGCGAGCCGCTGGACATCGTGGTCAACGATCGCCTGATTGCCCGCGGAGAAGCGGTGGTGATCAACGACAAGTTCGGCATTCGCATCACCGACATCATCTCGAAGTCCGAACGCATTGCCCGGTTGCGCTGAAAGGAACTGGCGCCATGTCACCGCTCGCCTTCACTGCCCTGCTCTGCCTGACCCAGGCGCCCACGCCGACTGCCGATGAGGGCTCCGCCAATCGCGTCGCCGCGAAGCCTGCCCCTCCCTCGGCAGCCGACTCCGTCCTCGCCGCCGCCTTCGGCAATCACATCGACACGGCGACCACCGAGCAGAAGGCCGCGCCCACCACCGATTGGTCGAGCCTGGCCGCGCCCGCGCTGGCGATTTCGGGGCTGGGGGTGCTGGCGCTGACGCTGACCCGTCGCAAGCGCGGGCTGACGGGCAACATTCGCATCGTCGAATCGGCGTCGCTGGGACCCAAGCGCTCGCTGGTGATCGCCGACGTGCTGGGTGACCGCCTGGTGCTGGGCATCAGCGAAGCGGGCATGGTGGTGCTGGCGACCAGGGCCGCTCCCGTTCCAGTGACCGAGCCCGACATCATTCGCCTGCCTCCCGCCGAGGCGAGGTCGCTGCCGCAGCCTCCGACCCGCAGCTACCCGCGCATGGGCTTCTTCGCGCGACTGTTGGGCCGCACGCCCAGGGCCCAGCAGTTCGACGAGGTGCTGACCGAATCGATCGAAGATCGCGAGCTGCGCGAGAAGCTGGCCAGCGGCTTCCGGAGCGTGGTGCCATGATCGCGCTCGCCCTGGCCACCGATTCGGCACTCAGCGTGTCGGTCGGCGGGGGCTCGTCGGCGGTGAAGCTGTTCCTGCTGATGACCGCGCTCTCGTTCGCGACCGGCGCGCTCATTTCCATCACCAGCTTCACCCGCATCGTGATCGTGATGTCGTTCCTGCGGCAGGCGCTGGGCACCCCGCAGTTGCCGCCCAACCAGGTGGTGATCGCCCTGTCGCTGGCGCTGACCGCGTTCGTGATGGCGCCGACCTTCAGCAAGGTCCAGAAAGAGTCGCTGGGCCCGTACCTCGACGACCAGATCTCGGGGCAGGAAGCGCTCGATCGCGGCAGCGCGCCGGTGCTCCAGTTCCTGCTTCGGCAGACCCGACCCGACGACCTGCGCCTGTTCTACGACCTGAGCGGGCGCGACCGCCCGGTGCACGCCGAAGAGGTGCCGATCACCATCGCAGTGCCGGCCTTCATGGTCTCGGAACTGACCACCGCGTTCCGCATGGGCCTGTTCATCTTCATTCCGCTGCTGTTGATCGACCTGCTGGTCTCGGCGGTGCTGATGGCGCTGGGCATGATGATGGTGCCGCCCACCCTGGTCTCGTTGCCCTTGAAGATCGGCGTCTTCCTGATGGCCGACGGCTGGCACCTGCTGGTGCAGTCGCTGGTGCGGAGCTTCCAATGAGCGGCGACGCGGTCGAGGTGCTCTTCCACGAGGGCATGACCAACATGCTCACGGTCGCCGCGCCGTTGATGGGCTCGCTGCTGGTGGTGGGGCTGGTGCTGG
>CAIWFK010000544.1 GCA_903911905.1 uncultured Myxococcales bacterium | reverse complement strand
CTCACGGTGAACTTCACCAACCGCGGCACCAGCGCGGCGGGCACGGTGGCGTACACCATCTTCCTGTCGAGCGACTCGACGCTCAGCGCCAGCGACTTCCCCATCTATTCGGGCACCCGGGTGGTCACCGGCGGCGAGACCGTCAACGACGTGGTGCCGGTCACCATGCCGGCCAACTCGCCCAGCGGCACCTTCCACTACATCTTGCAGCTCGACCCGGCGAACCTGATCACCGAGGTCAGCGAGACCAACAACGTGGTCGCTTCGCCCCTGACGGTGGTGATTTCGCGCGCCGACCTGGTCAATGCCGCGGTCGCCCTGGTCGACCCGGTCACCGGGCTGGCGGTGAGCAGCGCCAAGTTCGGTGAGACCCTGCAGTTGACCGCCATGCTCTCGAACACCGGCGGTGCCAACGCGCTGACCTACAGCGTGGGTCTGGTGCTCTCGGCCGACACCAGCCTCTCGCTGCTCGCCGACCAGCTCGTGTGCGAGGTCGCCGGCCCGCCGCTGCTCGCGCACGCCGCCGCCACGCCGGTGACCGTGACCTGCACCTTGCCGCTCATGTCCCCGAGCGGCGCCGCGCTGGCCACTGGGCCGTACTACCTGTTCCTGGTCGCCGACTCGCGCGGGCAGGTCTTCGAGTCGAACAAGGGCAACAACAGCCAGTACGTGGGCCCCGTGCGCATCACCGCGCCGGGCCCCGACCTCACCGTCTCGAACGTGACGGCGCCGGCGAGCGCGGGCGTGGGCGAGGTCATTCCCGTCAGCCGCACCCTGCGCAACGTGGGCAACGTCGACGCGACCGGCGCGAAGTACCGCTACTACGCCTCGGCCAACGACATCATCACCACCGAAGACCTTCCGCTCACCATCGTCACCGCGCCCGGCATGACCGGCGCGCAGGACGGCACCGTCACCCTGGCGCGCGGTGCGGCCGACTCGGCCACCGAATTGCTGCAGCTGCCGGCGAGCATGCCGTCGGGCCCGTACTACATCGGCTGCATCATCGACCCGTTGGGCCAGTTGGTCGACATCGACCCCACCAACAATTCGCTGGCCTCGCGGCTGGTGCAGGTGGCGCCCTCGTCGCTGCAGATCGTCTCGACCTCGTTGCCCGATGCGACCCTGGGCCGGCCCTTCAACTTTGGCCTGGCTGCTGCGGGCCTCAACGGTTCCGCGACCTGGGCCCTGTCGGGTCAGCCGTCGTGGATGACCATCGACGCCGCGACCGGCATTCTGACCGGCACGCCCACTGGAGCGCCCGGCGTGTTCTCGGTGGTGGTGACCCTGACCAACGGCGCGCGGCAGACCAGCGCGGGTCTCGCGCTGCGGGTGCTCGCAGCCAGCTCGCAGGTGGCGATCACCACCGTGAACCTGCCCCCCATCGTCAACAGCCCGGGTGTCGCGTACTCCTTCGGGCTGGGCGCGGCGGGCGGGGTGTTGCCGTACTCGTGGCGGGTCTCGTCGGGCGCGCTGCCTGCGGGGCTCACCTTGAACGCCGACGGCAGCATCACCGGAGCGCCGCGCGGCGCGGCCAACGGCCCCGTGTCGTTCACCGCCGAGGTGCGTGATGCGGTGGGCAGCCGCGACCAGCGCCTGCTGACCGGGCGCCTGGTGGCGGCCGGT
>CAIWFK010000543.1 GCA_903911905.1 uncultured Myxococcales bacterium | reverse complement strand
GAGGGCAGCGCGATGGAGACCTTGGTGGAGTTGAACTCGACGTCGAAGCGGACGCAGGTGGTGGCGAGGCTG
Source organism: uncultured Myxococcales bacterium (assembly GCA_903911905.1). Taxonomy (GTDB): domain Bacteria; phylum Myxococcota; class Myxococcia; order Myxococcales; family Myxococcaceae; genus Xiheilimnobacterium; species Xiheilimnobacterium phototrophicum. The sequence continues at coordinate 2,266 of CAIWFK010000543.1, read as the reverse complement.
GGCGACACGGTGGTGCTGAGGGCCAGCCTGCCGCCGCTGGCGGCGGTGAGGCACTCGAGGGCGGTGACGACCCTGCTGGAGGCGCTGTCGCTATGGACCGACGGGCGACTCTGCGTTGCGCTTTCTGCGGCGACGTTGGACGACTGCTTTCGCTTCGGGCTGACCGACGAGCTCGGGGTCGGCGCGCGCAGCGTCTACTACGAGGTGGTGGCGCGCGCGCCCCGCCGACGGCATCTCGGCGCTGATGCACTCGAGGGGTCGCGATGAGCGTCACGCTCGAGCAGGAGGCCGAGATTCGACGGCTGTACTTCGCGGAACACTGGCCGGTGGGCACGGTGTCGGCGCAGCTGCATCACCACCCCGAGGTGGTGCGGCGCGTGCTGGGCCTGGACACGCCGCGCCAGTCGCCGGCCGAGCGCCTGTTGCTGGTGGAGCCGTACAAGGACTTCATCGCCCAGACGCTCAAGAAGTACCCGACGCTGCGGGCGACGCGGCTCTTCGACATGGTGAAGCCGCGCGGCTACCCAGGCAAGGTGCGCACGCTGCGCGCGTACGTCGCCACCGTCCGGCCCAGGCCACCACGCGAGGCATACCTGCGCGTGTCCACGCTGCCCGGAGAACAGGCCCAGGTGGACTGGGCACACGTCGGGAAGGTGCGGGTGCCTGGCGGCGAGCGCCCGCTGTGGGCCTTCGTCATCGTGCTCTCGTGGAGCCGCGCGATGTGGGGCGAATTCATCTTCGACTTGTCGGTGCACGCGCTGCGGCGCTCGCTGGCTCGGGCGGCCGAGTACTTCGGCGGCAACACCCGGCAGTGGCTCTTCGACAACCCCAAGACGGTGGTGCTGGAGCGTCACGGCGACGCCGTGCGCTTCCACCCACGGCTGCTGGACGCCTCGTCGCACTACTGCGTGTCACTGCGGCTGTGCACGGTGCGCAAGCCCAACCAGAAGGGCCGTGTCGAGCGCGCCATTCGCTACGTGCGCGAGCGCTTCCTTGAGGGCGCCGCGACGACCATCGGGACGCGGAACGTGCGGAGAACCGTCTGCTGGTGGGCTGAGAACGCGGTGAAGCACGGGCCCGGCGCAGGACATCGCCGAGGTCGCTGTGAGGCCGAGGTGTCAGGGTCGGTGAGTAAGACGAAGAGGTGGGCGAGGGCGGGGAGGGCCGGCGGCGGGCGCCGGAGACATCGGTGCTGCACGAGGCCTTTCGACGAGGCTGGCCAGCGGTGTCCTCGACAGTGCCGGCGCGGGTGAAGGGCGAGGTGCAGCGGTACCTCGAGTGCGGGGACGTGAGGTACGGCTTCGTCGAGGTGCGGTGCGCGGCGTGCGCGGAGTCGAGGCTGGTGGCGTTTTCGTGCAAGGGGCGCGGGTGGTGTCCGTCGTGCACGACGAGGCGGGCGCTGGAGACGGGGGCTCACCTGGAGTCGGTGTTGCCGCGGGTGGCGCACCGACAGTGGACGTTGAGTCTGCCCTTCAGGCTGCGGCTGCGAGTGGTGAAGCAGCCAGGGTTGCTCAAGCGGCTGGAGGTGCGGCTGGTGCGCGCGGTGTGGAGCTGGCAGCGACGGGTGGCCCGACGGCACGGGGTGGAGGGGGCGTTGCGAGGGGGCGCAGTGTGCTTCTGGCAGTGGTTTGGGAGTCGACTTCAGCTGACGCCGCACCTGCACCTGCTGGTGCCGGAGGCGCTGTGGGGTGCAGAGGGCGAGGTGGTGCCGGTGGGGCCGCCCGACGACGAGGTGGTGAGGGTGGTGCTGGAGCGGGTGCTGCGGCAGGCGCAGCGCGACTGGGAAGACGAGGGCAGTACGTGGGCAGAAGACGAGTACGAGGAGCTGCAGCAGCAGGCGCTCCAACAGCAACGCCTGGGGTTGGAGGAGGGGCCTCGTCACCGGCGGCGTCGAGTGGCCCTCGCGCATGGCTTCTCGCTGCACGCGGACACCGCGGTGCATGGGAATGACAGGGAGGCACTCGAGCGGCTGTGTCGGTACGGGGCGCGCGGGCCGATGTCGGAGTGTCGGCTGCGCCGACTCGAGGATGGGCGCTACGAGTACACGCCGAGAAAGGGAGGGCCCCTCGTGCTGACGGCGGAAGCGCTGGTGCGTCGCCTGGTGGCGCTGGTGCCACCGGCCAGACGGCACCTGACCAGCTTCCACGGCGTGTACGGGCCCAACGCGAGGCTGCGGCCCGTCGTCACCCAGGCCACCGCCCCCGAGGAGGCGACGAAGTGCGGGCCGCGGGCGAAGGTACCGCCGAAGAAGAAGAGGCTTCGACTG
>CAIWFK010000542.1 GCA_903911905.1 uncultured Myxococcales bacterium | reverse complement strand
CCTGCCCGACGCTCTCGTCGTCGGGGGCTGCCAGCTCGAGGAACCGTTCGTAGGCCTTCCGGGCCTTGGTCATCTGGGCCTGCGACTGGTCGCGGCTGGCCAGCTTGGCGTAGACCGAGCCCAGGTTCTTGAAACACTGCGCCTGCGTGGGACCGGTGCAGGTCGAGGTGCAGGCTTCGAGCTTCTCGGCGGCGCGCTCGAAGTTCTTCTGGGTCGACAACGTACGGGCTTCGCTCAAGAGCGCTTCGCCACGCGGGTCGGGCCCGGCCTTCGTCCCGTCGGCCCCGAGTCGAATGGGGAAGGTCACCTCACGCGCCTGCTTCGCCCGGGGGAAGGTGAGGTGGTTGATGACGCCCAGTACGCAGGTGGCGCGGGCCGAGTCGGCCGGGCCTTCGAGGACCCGCGCCTGGCTGACCGCTCCCGAGGGCAGCACGGTCCACGACAGCAGCAATGAAACGGGCTCGGCGGGCGCGCTGGCCTTGCAGTCGGCCAGCGCCGACTTCTGGGCGAACACCACGTCCATCACGTCCTTCTCGGTCAGCCGCTCGGGCAACGGGGGCTGGGACTCGACGGCCTTCACGGTGACGGTCCACCCCTGGCGCGTGCCGTCGGCCGACCACAGCAACAGGGTGGTGACGCCGGGTGCCAGGCCCTTCACCGTGAGCACCGAACCGGCTTCGACCTTCAGCTCGGCAATGCTGGGGTCACCGATGGCCACGCGCGAGAGCCCGGGCAAGGTGACGTTTCCGACGCCACCCACGTCGAGCTGGAGTTGATGGGGCGTGGCCGCGCTCTGGCTGCCCTCGATCGTGACCTGGCTCCACAGCAGCGCGTCGCCCTTCTGCAACGGCACGTCGAGGCGATTGCCCAGCAGCGTCTTGAAGGAACCGGGAATCACGTTGGAGCTGGTCGCGTACCGGGCCGGCAGTTCCCGCGTTTCGAACATGTCGGCGGTGATGAGCGCGCCTTCCTCGAGGTCGCGGGCAGCGACTTCGATGGTGGTCAGCTCTTCGGCAGCGGCGACGGCCACCGCGGGCTGCGGAGCCGAGCGGACCACGACTGCTCCAGCGAGGACCAGGGCCGCGCTGAAGACCGCGAACGCCGCCGCCATCGACCGCGACTGCGGCGAGCGCTCGAGCGCGTTGAGCATGGCGCTCATGGTGGTGTACCGCTTCGACGCGTCGACGCTCAGGCCCTTGCGCAACACCGTGCGCAGACCCCGGGGCAACCCGCCCAGCTTCGGCGGCTTCGTCAGCCCGACCGCCAGCGCCGACCAACTGTCTCCCTCGAAGGGTCGGCTGCCGGTGAGCGCTTCGACCAGCGCCACGCAGAACGAGAACTGATCGCTGCGCTCGTCGGCTGGCTTGCCGTCGAGCTGCTCGGGCGACATGTAGGCCACCGTGCCGACCAGCGCGCCGTCGCGGGTGACCAGCGGCGAGGCGAGCGGCGGGAGGTCGCCCGTCGCCGGCCCGGGGCGCGAGAGCCCGAAGTCGGTCACGCGCACCCGCCCGTCGACGCCGACCAGCACGTTGGCCGGCTTGAAGTCGCGATGCACCACGCCCGCGGCGTGCGCCGCCGCCAGCCCGCGCCCGGCGTCGATGAAGTGGCGAATGATGTCGCGCCGCGAGCGACGCGCCGACTTGAGCCAGGTCTCGAGCGTGGTGCCCGACACCAGCTCCATCACCAGGAAGACGTCGCCGTGCCATTCACCCAGCTCGAAGACCGGCACCACGTTGGGGTGGGCCAGCCGCGCCATCACCTGGGCCTCGCGCAGCAGGCGACCCTGGGCGCTCTCGTCACGCCGGGCATGGAGCAGCTTGAGCGCGACCCGGCGATCGAGCGTGACGTCGCGAGCCATGTAGACCACGCCCATGCCGCCGCGCCCCAGCTCGCGCTCGACCTCGTAGCGGTTGACCCGCACGCCCGGAGTCAGCTCGACCACCGGCAACGAACGCGGCAGCGTCTGGGTCGAGGCGGCGGCGGCCAGCGCGCGCCGGCACGACTCGCAGCCATCGAGGTGAACCTCGAGCCCCGCGACTTCGAGGGCGTGACCAGCGGCAAACCGGGCCAGGGCGTTTTCGTCGGGGCAGTCAGTCATGCCGAAGGGACACCAGCACCGTCGAAGTCTTGCATCGGGGGGTCGAGGGCGCAGCCAAGCGCCGTGAACTGCTCAGTTTCCGGTCTGCGCGGCGAGAATCTTCTTCACCTGGAGCACTTGCCGCACTCTACACCGGCCCCCGCGCTCAGGGGGCCGAGCGGCTTTCCAGCAGCCGCGAAATGCTCAGGTTGAGCTCGCTGTCGGCGGCCCGCATCACGCTGTCGAGTGCGCTACCGGTGACGCCCAGCTGCTCGCCCAGCCGCGCGCGGGTGTCGTCGAGCAATTGCTGCCGCGAGGCGGCCAGCCAGCGCGAAATGGTCGACGCGTCCTTCCCGTACATGGTGCCGACCTGCGCCAGGGTCAGGCCATCGAGTGTGGTCAGCCGCAGCAGCGTTCGGTCGCGGGGAGACAGACTGGCGACGGCGGCGGCGAACGCCGCCTTGAAGGCGTCGTGGTGGCGGGCGCGCAAGAGGGCGAGCTCGGGGTCGGGCTCGAGCTGGCGTTGTTCGGGCACGCTCGAGACCAGGTCTTCGCGCGCGCCGGGACGCCGGGCGTTGAGCGCCACCCGCACCGAGACCGCGCGCACCCAGGCCTCGAGGGGCCCCTGCCCCGCGTAATCGGCGAGCCGTGCGGGCGAGACCAGCAGTCGTTCGCGAACCAATTGGGTCACTTCGTCGATGAAGTCGGGCGAACGATCGATGGGCGCGACGGCGCGGCGAACTTCGGTGACCAGCAGGGCCTCGAGCCGGCGCAGCGCCGCAGCGTCTCCGCACAGCGCGGCGGCTGCCAGCACCAGGTTGCGCGCGTCGAGCCCTTCGAGCGGCGGCACGACGTGGGGTTTCAGGAAGGCCGCCAGTCGTGACGGGTCGGTCGACGGGTCGACCTGCTCGAGCGCGGGAGCAAGCCACGCCGAAAGCTGGGCGCGGGGCAGGTCGGCAGTGAGGGCTTCGAGCAGGCGCTCCAACACGGGGGAAGCGTAACGCAGGTCTCGGGCGTGGCGACGGACGAGTGAAGACGCTGGGCTCGCGACAGGCAGCCACCCAACTGGTGGCCGCGGCCCTGAGCCCCGTCAATACGAGCGCTGTTCCAACCGCACCTCGGCGATGATGGTCGCGGCGATTTCTTCGATGCTCTTGTTGGTCGTCGACGCCCACCGCACCGAGGCCAGCCGCATCATCTTCTCGGCCGCCGCCACCTCGTAGCGGCAGTTCTCGAGCGCGGCGTACTTCGAGCCTGGCCGCCGCTCGTTGCGAATCTCAGAGAGCCGCTCGGGGTGAATGGTCAGCCCGAAGAGCTTGTGCTGGTACTCGGGCAGCACGTGGGGCAACTGCCCTCGCTCGAAGTCCTCTGGAATGAGCGGGTAGTTCGCCGCCTTGATGCCGAACTGCATCGCCAGGTACAGGCTGGTGGGCGTCTTTCCGCAGCGCGAGACGCCCACCAGAATCACGTCGGCCTTGGCCAGCTCGCTGTGCGACTGCCCGTCGTCGTGGGCCAGGCTGAAGTTGATGGCGTCGATGCGATTGTTGTACGTGTCGCTGTCGGCGATGTTGTGCGAGCGGCCAATCTGGTTGGTGGCCTTCATGCTCAGCTCGACCTCGAGCGGCACCACGTAGGAAGCGAACAGGTCCAGGCTCAGCGCGTTCGCCGCGCGCACGATGGCGTTGACCTCGGGCATGACCAGCGTCGAGAAGACGATGGGCCGCAGCCCGTCGACCTGCGCGGCCAGGTTGATGCGCTCGACCGCCGCACGGGCCTTGAACACGTCGTCGATGAAGGGCAGCCGCACCTGCCGGTAGGTGAAATTGAACTGCGTCAAGACGCTGTGGCCCAGGGTCTCGGCGGTGATGCCCGTGCCGTCGGAAACGAAGAAGACGCTGCGCTCAGCGGGGGTGCCCATGTATGTCAGAATCCGCCGCCTGACGTCGCCACGCAACTCCCGAAGGAGCCTGCCATGACCTCGAAGCTCGTCCTCCCGTTTCGTTCGCTGCGCATGACCGACGTCGAGACCGTCGGCGGCAAGAACGCGTCGCTGGGTGAAATGCTCATCCAGTTGGCGGCGAAGGGCATTCGCGTGCCCGACGGCTTCGCCACCACCGCCGACGCCTTCCGCGAGCTGCTGACCTTCAACGGGCTCGAAGAGAAGATCGCCGCCCGGCTCAAGGACCTGAACGTCGACGACGTGAAGGCGCTGACGGCGGCCGGCGCCGAGATTCGCGGCTGGGTCGAACACGCGAAGCTGCCCCCGACGCTCGAAGACGAGGTGAGGGCCCACTACGCCGCGCTGGCCAACGGCGAGCCCATTTCGGTGGCGGTTCGCTCGAGCGCTACGGCCGAAGACCTGCCCGACGCCTCGTTCGCCGGGCAGCAGGAGTCGTTCTTGAACGTGGTCGGCGTCGACGCCGTGCTCGAGCGCATGCGCCACGTCTTCGCGTCGCTCTACAACGACCGCGCCATCGCCTACCGGGTGCACAAGGGCTTCGCGCACGGCAACGTGGCGCTCTCGGCGGGCGTGCAGCGCATGGTGCGCAGTGACCTGGGCGCGTCGGGCGTGATGTTCACCATGGACACCGAGTCGGGCTTCCGCGACGTGGTCTTCATCACCTCGAGCTGGGGCCTGGGCGAGACCGTGGTGCAGGGCGCGGTGAACCCCGATGAATTCACGGTGCACAAGCCGACCCTGGCCAAGGGCTTCACGCCCATCGTGCGGCGCTCGCTGGGCAGCAAGAAGATCAAGATGGAGTTCGACCTGGGCGCCGGCAACAAGCGGGTGCGCACGGTCGAGGTGCCCGAGGTCGATCAGCACCGCTTCTCGTTGACCGACGCCGAGGTGCTCGAGCTGGCCAAGTTCGCGGTGACCATCGAAGAACACTACGGCCGCCCGATGGACATCGAGTGGGGCAAGGACGGCCAGGACGGTCGCCTCTACATCCTGCAGGCGCGGCCCGAGACGGTGCAGTCACGCCAGAGCGCCGACGTGGTCGAGAAGTACTCGCTGAAGTCGAAGAGCACGGTGCTCGTCACCGGCCGCGCCATCGGCCAGAAGATCGGCTCGGGGGTGGTGCGGGTGGTGCCCTCAGCCGCGCAGATGGACCGGGTGCAGCCAGGCGACATTCTGGTCACCGACATGACCGACCCCAACTGGGAACCGGTGATGAAGCGGGCCTCGGCCATCGTCACCAACCGCGGCGGCCGCACCTGCCACGCGGCGATCATCGCGCGCGAGCTGGGCATTCCCGCGGTGGTCGGCAGCAACGACGCGACCGTGAAGCTCAAAGATGGCGCCAAGGTCACCGTCTCGTGCGCCGAGGGCGACACCGGCCACGTCTACGACGGCCTGCTGCCCATCGAGATCGACCGCGTCACCCAGGGCAAGCTGCCTGACCTGCCGGTGAAGATCATGATGAACGTCGGCAACCCGACGCTGGCCTTCGATTTCCAGAGCATTCCCAACTACGGCGTGGGGTTGGCGCGGCTCGAGTTCATCATCAACAACCTGATCGGCGTGCACCCCAAGGCGGTGCTCGACTACCCGAAGCTCGAGGCGGGTCTGAAGGCCGAGGTCGAGAAGCTGGCGCACGGCTACGAGTCGCCCAAACAGTTCTTCGAATACAAGGTGGCCGAGGGCATCGCCACCATTGCCGCGGCGTTCTGGCCCCAGCCGGTCATCGTTCGCCTGTCGGACTTCAAGAGCAACGAGTACCGCAAGCTGCTCGGCGGGGCGCAGTACGAGCCAGAAGAGGAAAACCCGATGCTCGGCTTCCGCGGCGCGTCGCGCTACCTGGCGAAGAGCTTCGCGGCCTGCTTCGAGATGGAATGCGAGGCCTTCAAGCGCGTGCGCAACGTGATGGGCCTGACCAACGTCGAGGTGATGGTGCCCTTCGTGCGCACGCTGAAGGAAGCGAAGGGCGTCAGCGAACTGCTCGCCGCCAACGGCCTGGCCCGCGGGCAGAACGGCCTGCGACACATCATGATGTGTGAAGTGCCCAGCAACGCGCTGCTGGCCGAGGACTTCCTCGAGTACTTCGACGGCTTTTCCATCGGCTCGAACGACCTGACGCAGTTGACGCTGGGCCTGGACCGCGACTCGGGCCTGGTGGCCGAGGGGTTCGACGAGCGCGACCCGGCGGTGAAGGTGCTGCTCTCGAAGGCCATCTCGACCTGCAAGGCGAAGGGCAAGTACATCGGCATCTGCGGCCAGGGCCCGTCGGACCAGCCTGACTTCGCGCAGTGGCTGTTGGCCCAGGGCATCGGGTCGATGTCGCTCAACCCCGACACGGTGCTCGACACCTGGAAGCGGTTGGCGGGCAAGGCGTGATTCGCGCGCTGGTGCTCACGCTCGCCCTGAGCGCGGGCGCTCCGGCTCAGGCTCCGGCCAGCGACCTGGTGTACTTCAACGTGCAGACGCACAAGTTCCACTGCGCGAGCTGTCAGTGGGCCGCGAAGTGCACGAAGCACTGCGTGGCCCTTCCGCGGAAGGAAGCCCTCGAGCGTGGGGGCATTCCGTGTCACGTGTGTGGTGGGTCGTGCGGCAAGCCACCTCCGGCGCATTCGCTGACGCCCTGACTGGCGCCCTCGACGGGAATCGCGTCTACTTTGCCTTCTGGAGGTCGGCGTGCGCACCTGGCTGGTGGCTGCGGGGCTGGCGATGGTCGTGGTGCTCTCACTCGTGGCGCGAAGCGTGCGCGGGTGGGACCTGTCGAAGCGTGAAGCCGACGAGCAGGCCTGCGATCGACGGGACGCGAAGGCCTGCGAGCGCCTCGGTCTGGACCTCTCGCACGGCTCCACCGGGCCCAGAGACCTGGAACGCGGTCTCGTCTTCCTCGGGCGAGCTTGCACGCTCGAACTGGACAGCGGCTGCCTCATGCTGGGGTTCGCCCAGCACCAGACCGACGAACTCGGCGCCCACGAGGCCTACCTGTCGGCCTGTCGGCTCGGCTCGTGGGACGGCTGTGCCTGGGCCGGAGTCCTCGAACGCTTCGGTCCGAAGTCGATTCGCGACGAGGACACCGCGCGAACCCACCTCATGAATGCCTGCGCGAACGGCTCGACCGAAGGCTGCACCGCGCTCGGTGAGCGCGCACTCGAGCATCACGCGTCTGCCGAAGACCTCGTGCGCAGCACGTCGGCTTTTCACGACGCCTGCGTCGCTGGCCACGCGCGTGCGTGCCTCCGCTTCGGCCAGGCCCTGGCGTGCGGTCGCGGGCTCGAACGCGATGCCGGCGCCGCGCTCGAGCGCTTCCGCACCGCGTGCGCCAGTGGCAGTCGCGAGGGCTGCTTTGAGCAACTGCAACTGGACTCGCCCGACGCGTCGCTCGACCCGAAGAACGACGCGCTGCTGAGCGAGCTGCGGTGGAGATTCATCTCGACCGATGGACCCGACGGAGGCGCGTCAGGGCTCACGTTGCCCGACGACGACCAGAGCCGCTTCGTGTCGGCGGTGATGAACCTGAGGTACGACCGCCTCGACGACGCCGAGGCGACGCTGGCGCGGGTGCCGACCGACGGCGGCCGGCCCGAGCTCGCGGTGGCCCGAGCGGTCCTGAGCGCTCGACGTGCCGGTCGACCGTGGCCCGACGCGGCGTGGGTCGGCTGGGCCCGCGCGGGGTTTCCCGACCTGCGGAATTCAGGCTGGCTGCCTCGCGCCACCGACTTCGACCCCGGTCGCTGCGGTCACCGGCCCGCGGTGACCGAGACTACCGACGACGCCTTCCTGCGCGCCTTCGCGCGAACCGAGCCCACGTCGAAGGCCGAGGCCATCTTCGACCCCAGCGTGGTGCGCGCCGCGCTGCGCCTGTCCACCCGCGGCAGCGACCCCGTTCGACTCGTCGCCCTCTCGGTGCTGGCTCGAACCTCGCGCGACGAAGGGCCGGGTGCGGTGCGCGACTTGGATGGGGCCGCGAGGGCTGACTTCGCGCGCAGTCACCCCGACTCGCTGAGCGACGCGCTGCTCGCCCTGCCCGACGACCTGACCGAAGGCGCCGCGTCGGAAGACGACCTCGCCGAACTCGAGCGCGTCGATCACCTGCCCTGGGCACCACCCCGCGCAGCCATCTTCGAGGCGTTCACCCACGCGCTCGGGCCCGGCGCCGACGCCACGGCCTTCGGCGCCCTGGTCTCGACCCTGGTCGACGTCCATCACCTGTCGTCGCTCGCGGCCTGGCTCGAGCGGGGACACCTGCCAGCCCAACGCCGCGCCGCGGTGCTCTGGGCCATCGGCGACTCGCTCTCGCAGAGCGACTGGCTGGTCGACCGCTTCATCGGCCTGCCCCTGCTTCGCGCGTCGGTCGCCCTCGACGACGAGCCCGCACATCGCGAACTCGTCACGTCGCGGGCCGAGGCCCTCCGGGTCCTCTACGGCGGCCCGCACTCGGTTCAGGCGCTCGGGCGGTGGCCGTGGCCCGAGCCAATCGACGACGGCCATCGCGAGATCGCCGAATACCAGCGACTGCGCGCGCTGGCGGAGTCGGCTCGGTGACGGTGCGAGGCGTTCCCTGCCCTGCATGTCGGTCGCCGATGGCCCACGGCACGTCGAAATGCGCGTCGTGCGGCAGCCCCGCCATCGTGACGCGCGCGGACAGCGACCAGAGCGCGCCGTGCGTGAACCACCCGCAGCGGGTCGCGTCGGCGCCGTGTTCGCGCTGCGGCACGTTCTGCTGCGCGACGTGTCTGGTCGTGGTCGAGCAGACGGTGCGCTGTCGCACCTGTCGACCGCCGCCGCTGCCCGCCATCGCGTGGGAAGATGATTCACGGTTGCTGGTCGACCGGTTCCTCTCGACGACCTTCCAGTTCGTCGCCAGCCCCATGGCCTCGGCCAGCCTGGTGTCGAAGGGCTCGCTGCCGAATGCGTTGGCCTACGCTGGAGTGGTCTTCGCGCTGCAAGCCGCGGCCTGGGCCCTGGTGATTCGCTTCGCGAAGGGCACGGTCGTGGCCGCCCCACTGCTCTGCGCCGTCGTCGCGTTCGTCTGGCTGATGGTTCTGCCGCTGGGCGAGTACGGCTGCCTGCTGGCGCTCGGGAAGAAGACGCCCTTCTCGGTGCTCCTTGCTTCCAGCGCGTATGCGACGGCTCCGCTCGCCATGCCGTGGTGTGGGCTGGTCGGGTTGTTGGTGCTGGGGCCGTTCGTGCGGCTGGTGACGCTTCGCTCGGCGATGGCGCTCTCGTGGGGTCAGGCCCTGCTCGGCGTGTCACTGCTGCCAGTCATCGTCGCGTGCCTGGTGTTGGTGACCCGCGTCGACCTGCTGCTCTGAGGGCGTGAAGTCTGCTCGAGCGGTGGTTAGCTTCGCCACGCCATGAATCGCCTCGCGGCCGAGTCTTCCCCGTACCTTCGCCAGCACGCCTCGAACCCCGTCGACTGGTACCCCTGGGGCGCCGAAGCGCTCGAGCGCGCGAAGCAGGAACACCGCCCCATCGTCCTCTCCATCGGCTACTCGGCCTGCCACTGGTGCCACGTGATGGCGCACGAGTCGTTCGAAGACCCGCGCACCGCCGCGGTGATGAACCAGCACTTCGTGAACATCAAGGTCGACCGCGAGGAGCGCCCCGAGCTCGACCAGTTGTACCAGGGCGTGGTGCAGTTGATGGGGCGTGGCGGCGGCTGGCCGTTGACCGTCTTCCTCACGCCCGACCTTCGGCCCTTCTACGGCGGCACGTATTTCCCTCCCGCCCCCAGGCACGGGTTGCCGGCGTTCTCGACGCTGCTCGAGAGCATCGGTGCGGCGTGGGTGAACGAACCCGGGGAAATCGAAAAGCAGGCCGTGGCCTTCAAGGAAGGGCTGACCGAATTCGCCTCGATGGGGCTCGAGGCGGCACCTTCCGCGTTGTCCCCCAAGGAACTGGAGTCGACGCTGGGCTCGCTCCAGAAGCGCATCGACCGCGTCAACGGCGGCTTCGGAACGCGGGGCCCCAAGTTCCCCGAAGCGATGAACCTGGCTGCGCTGCTGCGGGGCTACCGACGAACGGGCGACGTCACCATGCGCGACGACGTGCTCTTCACGCTCGAGAAGCTGGCGAAAGGTGGCGTGTACGATCAACTCGGCGGCGGCTTCCACCGGTACTCGGTCGACGAGCGCTGGCTGGTGCCGCACTTCGAGAAGATGCTCTACGACAACGCGCTGTTGCTCCACCTGCTGTCGGAAGCACAGCTCGTGGCGCCGCGCCCCCTGTGGAAGAAGACGGTGGAACAGACCGTCGGGTGGCTCGCACGGGAAATGACCTCACCCGAGGGCGGCTTCTTCGCGGCGCAAGATGCCGACAGCGAAGGCGAAGAAGGGAAGTTCTTCGTCTGGCGGAAGGACGAGGTGCTCGCGCTGCTCGGTCCCGAGGATTCGGCGCTGGTGACCGAGCACTTCGGGCTCACCGACCACGGCAACTTCGAGCATGGGGCGAACGTGCTCGAGGTGGTGAAGGACCTCGATTCCCCCCGCCTGTCGGCCGCCAGGGACAGGCTGTTCGAAGCGCGCACCCACCGTGTCGCCCCCGGCCGCGACGACAAGGTGCTCACCGGCTGGAACGGGCTGGTCATTCGGGGGCTGGCGCTGGCGTCTCGCGTGTTCGACCGACCTGACTGGAAGGCGATGGCGGTGCGCTGCGCCGATTTCCTGCTCTCGCGACTGTGGCGTGACGGAAAGCTGCTCCGTACGTTCAAGGACGGGCAGGCGAAGCTCGACGGGGTGCTCGAAGATTACGGCGACCTCGCCAGTGGTCTCGTCGCGCTCTACCAGGCGACGTTCGACTTCAGGTACCTCGAGGCGGCGCAGGCCCTGGCCGATGCTGCGCACGCGTTGTTCTGGGACCAGGAGCGCCAGGCGTACCTCGCCGCGCCGAAGTCGCAGACCGACCTGCTGGTACCGACCTACGCGCTGCACGACAACGCCTTCCCCTCGGGGGCGTCGACGCTCACCGAGGCCAACGTCGCGCTCGCCGCGCTCACGGGCCAGGTACGGCACCTGGAGCGCGCCACGGCCTGGGTCGAGAAGCTGAAGGCGAGCGTCACCGAAAACCCGTTTGGCTTTGGTCACCTGCTGGTGGCCGCCGACACGTTGCTCGACGGCGCGGCCGAGCTCTCGCTCATCGGCACGAGCGCGGCGCTGACGCCGTTCGTCAGCCTGGTCGACCACGTCTGGGCGCCGACCATCGCCGTGCATCGACTGGCTGATGGGGCGCTCGCTCCGCCCATCGCGCAGGACGTGCTCGCGGGGCGACCGTCGAAAGGCGACGCGGCAGCGTACCTGTGTCGGCACTTCGCCTGTCAGGCGCCGGTGACCACGCTCGCGCAACTGCGCGCGCTGTTGCAGTCGACGACCTCGCCTGCCCCCTGAGCGCTTCCGTCTCGGTGCGACAAGGCCCCATTCTTTTGCCTTCAAAGCGGCAGACGAGTGCGGTCAAGTCCCCCCACGATGAACCAGTCCATGCGTGTCGTGACGTTGGGCCTGTCGGCCTGTGCCCTCTCTGCCTGCTTCGACTTCGAGGCGGCCTACGGCAAGTACTGCGACGGCGGGCGCTGCGTGTCCGACGGCGGCACCGGCGGTGGCTCGGCGACGGGAGGTGGCTCGGCGACCGGTGGCGGCTCGGCGACCGGTGGCGGCTCGGCGACCGGTGGCGGCTCGGCGACGGGCGGTGGCTCGGCCACGGGCGGCGGGGCTCCCGCGACCTGCACCACGGGCAACTTCTGTGTCACTGGCTACACCGTTCGCAACGCGCCCAACTCCTACTTCAAGGGCCTGGTCGGAGAGACCATCGACACCGCTGGTGCGCTCTACGTCGACTTCACCACCAACACGCCGACCGGAGTGCTGGTGCGGCACGACCCCGGCGCCGCAGCGGACGCGGGCATCGCCATGCCGCTCGCGCCCGTGGGCGACGGCGTCTTCTCGCTGGGCGTCGGTACGGTCGACGACTTCTACATCGTGATGGACGCCGACCTGACCTCGTCGAGTCTCGCGCACTTCGTCAGCGGAACCGGCAGCTCGGTGCTCTTGAGCGGCGCGACCGCCTGCGCCGGCCATTCCTTCTCTCCGGGCAACGTCAGCCGCGTCGACGCCGACACGGTGG
>CAIWFK010000541.1 GCA_903911905.1 uncultured Myxococcales bacterium | reverse complement strand
GTGGGAGCACCACCGCCAGTGGGAGCACCACCGCCAGTGGGAGCACCACCGCCAGTGGGAGCACCACCGCCAGTGGGAGCACCACCGCCAGTGGGCGCGCCTCCGCCGGTGGGAGCCCCACCGCCCGTGGTAACTCCACCGCCCGTCGCGTGCCCACCGTCGATTCCGGTCGAAGCGTCTTCTCCGCCGAGCTCACCCGCTCCACACCCGACGAGCACCACCACCGCCAACATCGCTGAGCGCATGTTCAACGGTGTGGCTCGTCAGAATTCGGCGCCATGATTTTGATGCCGCTCGGCGGAAGCTGCCGACCCTCACGCTCGTTGGTCGCTGCAGGGTTTGCGCGATAGCCTCGACGTCCCCATGAAGGCGCTTCTGATTGGCCGCTTCCACGCCGTGACCCGCTCCCAGTCGGACTGGTTGGCTTCGCTCGCCAGCGAGCCCATCGAGCGCCTCTTTGCGGTCATCACCAGCGCCGACCATCACGACACGCGCCGCAACCCGCTCGACGGCGAGACTCGCGCGCGACTGTTGAAGCCGGCGCTCGAGCGCACCACCAGGCCGTTCGAGATCGCCACCATCGCCGACGTGCCCGAAAGCGACGCCTGGGTGGCGCACGTCATCACCCAGCTCGGGCATCGCATCAGCGCGGCCGACACGGTGGTCTATTCGGTCAACCACGACGTGCAGACGCTCTTTCGCGAGGCGGGGTTTCGGGTGATCGCGCCGACCACGGTTGGGCCCACGCCCAGCGAGCTGGTGCAACAGCTCGCCGCCGGCACGCCAGGGTGGCAGGCGCTGGCCTCACCCGAGACGGTGACGGTGTGGTCCGAGCCGGGGCGGGTCGAGCGGCTGGCGTCGTTGATGACCGAGCACCTGGTCAACGACGACGGCGAGCTGGGTCACGCGCGCGACTTCGAGAGCTACGGCGCGCAGATGGACGCCTCGCTCAAGCAGAAGCTCGACGACCTGCTGCCCTGGGTGAAGCCCGGCTGCATCGTCGACAAGGGCTGTGGAACGGGCAAGCTGTTGGTCGAACTCTCGCGTCGCTTTCCCGCGTCGCGGCTGGTCGGGGTCGATCTCTCTCGCGAATTCCTGCGTCGCTGCGACGAGAACACCTACGCGGCGCAAGACGTGGCCTTCGTGCACGCCAACGTCATCGACCGCAACGTGCGGCCCGGCACGGCGACCACCGTCATCTACAGCTCGGTCATGCACGAGGTGCATTCGTACACCGGCTACGACGTCACGCAGATCGACCGTGCGCTGGCCAACGCCTTCACCGAGCTCGAGCCTGGCGGTCGGGTGATCGTGCGCGACGGCCTCAGCCCTGCGCCGGCGACGTGGCGACTGACCCTCCTCGACGAGCCGACGCGCGCCACCTTCGAGCGCTTCGCGACCGAGTTCCGTCACGGCGCTGGGGTGCGATTCGAGCGCCTGTCCACCGACACCGTGCGGCTGGGTTCCCACGACGCCAACGAGTTCCTCTGCAAGAAGGACTACCTGACCAACTGGCACATCGAGGTGCACGAGGAGTTCGGCGTGCTCACCCTGAACCAGTGGCGCGCGGCGCTCGAGCGGGCAGGGTTCGAAGCCACGCACCTGCACCAGTACGTGAACGAGTGGATTGCCCAGCACCGCTACCAGGGCCACGCGCGAGTGACCGACGACGCCGGCGCACCGCTCGACTGGCCGGCGACGAACGCGGTCGTGGTGGGCACCCGACCCCACTGAGCGGAATCGGGGCCTTTTTCCACGGACCTGCGCTGTCCTGTGGGGAAGGACGGGTGTCACGTAACCAATGCTCCACTCGCGGGTTCCAGCACCGCCGGGCTCCAGTGAATTCAGGGGGCTTGGGGTGGTGCCGAACTTGCTCTGGAGTCGCCGCATGATCCGCCTGTCGATACTTGCCCTGCTCGTGGGACTGACCGCGTGCTCCGGCGTGGTGATGCCCCCTGACTCGGGAACGCCGCCGCCCGCAAGCGACGCCGGTCCCGTCGCCTGCACCGACACCTGGGAAGGGTACGGCCAGGCCTTCTTCGCCGCGAACTGCGTGACCTGCCACGTGCACGATCACTCGAACTTCGCCGACGTCGCGGCGGTGCGTGGCGAGTTGGCGCTCATCACCCAACGAGTCAGCTCGGGCCTGATGCCGCAGGGGGCGACGCTGTCGGCGAGCGATCAGCAGCGGCTGCTGACCTTCATTGGGTGTGGCGCTCCCGACGTGCCCACCGACGCCGGCTACGTCTTCGAGGCCGAGCCCGCGCGGGTGGCGGTGGCCAAGGTGAAGGGCCTGCTCATCGGGCAGCCGCCGCTCGACAGCGAGGTGGCGGCGGTGGAAGCCGACCCGGCGGCGATGAAGACGCTGATCGCCCAGTGGATGATGGACCCCGCCTACGAAGAGAAGATGCGGGTCTTCTTCGAGCTGGCCTTCCAGCAGACCCAGGTGACGCAGGCCGACTTCAACGACTTCCTGCCCGGCCTGCCCAACGCCCCCGGCCTCGCGCTGGTGGTGCAGAACGCCCGCGAGAGCTTCGCGCGCACCGTGCTGGCCTTCGACGCGCAGGGCCGGCCCTTCACCGACGCCTTCACCACCCACCAGGTGATGATGACGCCGGCGCTGATGGAGCTGTACGCGTACCTGGACACGCGTCGCCTCGACGACACCGCGAAGGTGACCGATCACCTGCCGGCGACCACCGCGATGATGGTGCTGGTGGGCGATGGTGGCGTGGTGCCGATGACCGATTCGGTCGACCCCACCAGCCCCAACTACATGCACTGGCATGACCCCGACGTGGGCACCCTCAGCTACCCCACCGACCCGACCTGCAACACCGACCCCATCGTGATGCCGGTCACCTCGCTGGGCATTCATTCCATCCTCTACGGAGCGGTGGCCGGTCGACCGCGCCCGGGCATGACCAACTGCCCCAACCGCGGTGGCTCGCTGGCCGGCACACAGTTCGCGCCCAGCGACTTCACCGACTGGCGGCTGGTGACGATTCGCACGCCTGCCGCGGGCGAAGCAGTGACGCGCTTCTACGATCTGCCGAAGCTGCGCACCGCGACCGAGCTGGTGCTCACCACGCCGCGCGTCGGCTTCCTCACGCCGGCCTTCTACGCGAACTGGCCGACCAACAGCTCGAACCAGATGCGGGTCACCGTGAACCAGGCGCTGATCGTGGCGACCGGTCACCAGGTCGACGGGCTCGACACCATGCCGTCTCCCTCGACGCCGGGGCTCGACGCCGTGCATGCCGCCGATGCCGCCTGCAATTCGTGCCACCGGCTGCTCGACCCCACGCGGTCGATTCTGGCCAGCACCTACAGTTGGTACTACTCGGCGCAGACCGACCCCACGCTGGTGGCGCAGAAGGGGCGCTTCATGTTCCGCGGCGTCGACACCACCGTGTCGAACCTGGACGACTTCATGAACGTGCTGGCGCACCACCCGTTGGTGCCGACCGCCTGGGCGCAGAAGCTGTGCACTTCGGTCAATTCGTCGCCGTGTCTGGAAAGCGACCCTGAGTTCCAGCGGGTGGTGATGGCGTTCACCAGCTCGAATTCGTCGTGGTCGACGCTGGTCACCGAGCTGCTGGCCTCGCCCATCGTCACCAACCTCTCGGCCACGGCGACCAACGCGGCCAACGGCGAGGTGATCGCGGTCTCGCGGCGCGACCAGTTGTGCGCGGCGCTCGACACCCGGCTGGGGCTGACCGATGCGTGCGGCCTGACCCTGGCGTTGGGAGCGGCGTCGCCGGGCATCGGGACGGTCCCCAAGATCGTGGGAGGCCTGCCGTCGGACGGGTACGGGCGCGGGTCGACCGAACCGGTGCTGCCCAACGTGCCCACGCTGTTCTACCGCGCGGGAATCGAGAACATCTGCGAGCAGGTCGCCGCGCAGGTGATCGACGCGGCGGTCAGCCCCAAACAGCCCAACGCGAAGCACTGGGTGAGCACCTCGAGCGACGCGGCCATCGCCGACTTCGTGACGTTGCTGGTGGGGCTGGCGCCGTCCGACCCGCGCACCGCCGGCGTGACCGCGGTGCTCAAGCAGCACTTCACCGACGCGAGCAAGACCCAGTCGAAGAGCGATGCGCTCAAGTCGACCTTCACGGCAGCCTGTCTGTCGCCAACCCTCATCGGCGTGGGAATGTGATCATGAAGCTCTCGAGACGGCAGGCGTTGCTCTCGGCGTTGTATGGCGCAGGCGGTCTGGGGCTTCGGGCCCTGGCGACGGGGTTGCCCGCGTCGTTCCTGCTCGACCCGGCGCGCGCGCTGGCGAACGGGCTGCCCACCTGCAGCGATCAGGCGAAGGCGCAGTTCTTCATCATCAGCACCTCGGGCAATGGCGACCCCATCAACCCCTACGTGCCGGGCTGCTACGCCGACCCCAACATCACCCACAGCGCCGACCCGGTGGTCGCGGCCACGGCGTTGCAGTTGGGCAGTCACCAGACCACGGCGGCCAAGCCCTGGGCGTCACTGCCGCAGAGCGTGCTCGACCGCACCAGCTTCTGGCACCTGATGACCAACACGCCGGTGCACCCGCAGGAGCCCGACGTGCTGAAGTTGATGGGGGCGATTCGGCCGGCCGAGATGTTCCCCTCGCTGCTCAGCAAGCAGTTGGCGGCGTGTCTGGGCACGGTGCAGAGCCAGCCCATCACCGTCGGCGCCAGCGGGCCCACCGAGGGCCTGAGCAGTGACGGTGCGGCGCTGCCCATTCTGCCGCCCATCGCGCTCAAGGACACGCTGGTCTCGCCCACCGGCGCGTTGACCAACCTGCAGCCGCTGCGCGACGCCACGCTCGATTCGCTCTCGAGCGTCTTGCGCACCAGCGCGACGAAGGCCCAACGCGATTATCTGGACTCGCTCATCACCTCGCAGGCCCAGGTGCGCAGCATTCCGCAGACGCTGCTCTCGTCGCTCAACGGCATCAACGACAACTCGGTGGCCTCGCAGATCACCGCGGCCATCGCGCTCATCAAGATGAAGGTCACGCCGGTGATCGCCATTCACATTCCCTTCGGCGGCGACAACCACGCCGACCCGATGCTGGCCACCGAGACCGCGGCCACGGTCAGCGGCGTGGCGTCGATCGGCTCGCTCTTCTCGCAGTTGGCGGCGGCGGGGCTGCAGGACCAGGTCAGCTTCCTCTCGCTCAACGTCTTCGGGCGCACGCTGGGGCCGGCGAACACCGCGGGGCGCGCGCACAACCCCAACCACCAGGTGTCGATCGCCATCGGCAAGCCCTTCCGCGGAGGCGTGGTGGGCGGGGTGGCGCCGGTGGGCAGCGACTACGGCGCGACGGGCATCGATTCGGCGACCGGCAATTCGAACAAGTCGGGAGACATCGCACCCATCGATTCGCTGGCCTCGTTCGGCAAGACGGTGCTCTCGGCGGTGGGCATGCCGCAGGCGGCGATCGACTACGCCATTCCCGCGGGCAAGGTCGTCACCGGCAGCCTCGCGTAGTCCCCCCGTGAGCTGGCGCGTGGCTGTGGCAGACTGCGCGCCGCATGACGAACGGGCCGACGACGGGGCGGTATGAGCGGGTGCGACACCTTGGCGCTGGCGGCATGGCCGAGGTCGAACTGGCCAGGGTCGTCGGGCCGGCGTCGTTCGAGAAGCGGGTGGTCATCAAGCGCATGTTGCCCACGCTGCTGGGTGACGAGCAGTTGGTCGGGGTGTTCGAACGCGAGGCGCGGTTGTCGGCGCTCATCGAGCACCCCAACGTGGTGCAGGTGTCGGACTTCGGTCGCGACGAGAGCGGGCGCCCGTACCTGGTGATGGAGTTCGTCGACGGGCTGAACCTGCGCGAGGCGCTGCGCCTGGCGTGGAAGCAGCCGGGCGGGCCCGATCGCCGGCTCATCGCCTGGGTGTTCGCGCAGGCGGCGACGGGCCTGGCGGCGGTGCACGACGCGGTCGACCCGAAGACCGGCGTGTCGTTGCAGTTGGTGCACCGTGACGTCAGCCCCGACAACCTGTTGCTGTCGCGGCATGGCGCGGTGAAGGTGTCGGACTTCGGCATCGCCCGCGCGATGCAGGAAGCGCCGATGACCTCGCCGCACCTCATTCGCGGGAAGATCAACTACCTCTCGCCCGAACAGCTTCGCAGCGAACCGGTGACACGCGCGGTCGATCAGTTCGCGCTCGGCGTGTGTCTGTACGAGGCGTTGTGCTGCGCCAGACCCTTCGCGGGCGACAACGAATCGGCGGTCATGTACGCGATTGCCCAGGGCCTGCGCGCCGACGTGACGGCGCACGCGCCAGCCTGCGATCCGCGCCTGGTGGCGATCGTCGATCGCTGCCTCCAGAATGCGCCCGAGGCCCGCTTCCCCGACTGTCACGCGTTGGCCGACGCGCTGTCGCACTTCGTTCACGAGAGCGGGCCGTCGGTGACCGCGGTGCATGTGGGCGCCTGGGTGGCGGGTCTGAAGGGGGTGCCGCAGACCCCCGCGTTCATCGAGGTGCCCATCGACGTGTCGACGGCGCCGGCGCTGGCGGCTCGTTTCAGCACGCCGGAATCGTCACTCTTGCCGGACGTACCGGTGCGTCCCATGACCCCGGTGGCGGCGGCGGTCGCCAGGCCGGTGACGCCGAGCGCCCCGGTCCCCGTCGAGGCAGCACCAGCCGCCCCCGCGGTCACTGGCAGCGCTCGGGCACCGCTCGAGCCCAGGCCCTCGCGGCGCTGGTGGGTGGTGCCGGTGCTCGTCGCGGTGGCGGGGCTGGCGGTGTGGGGGTCGGGCGTGATGCGACCGCAGCCGAAGTCGGTGCAGGTGGTGGTGACCTCGAGGCCAGGCAACGCCACGGTGTCGGTCGACGAGCTCGAAGTCGGGCCCACGCCGTGGGCGGGCGATTTGACCATCGGCGCCGAGCACGTCATCAGCGTGAAGGCGGCGGGCTTTGCGCCCTGGTCGGTGAAGCTCGATGCCGGCGTGGGTGGCAGCCTCGAGGCGACCCTCAAGCGCCGCTGAGGGGCGGCCGTTTCAGACCGAGTAACCGAGCATCACGCGCACCTTGGGCCCGATCACCGGGCCCTGCGCGAACCAGTCGCCGACCGAGGCCAGCTCGCGGCGCAGCGATACTGGGCGAATGCGCCGAACCCTGCTGATGGTGGCCGAGGCCGCGGAAGTCGAGAAGGACTTCGCGCAGGTCTGGTCCAAGGCCGACGTCACGCTGCACTCGGCGTGTCTGTGTCAGCCGGGGCGCTGATGGGCTTCAGTGCCGCTCGAGCCAGCGCAGGGCGAAGACTTCCTGCTCGAACGGATGGCCGAACTCGAGCTCCTTGAACTCGAGGGTGGTCGACGACTCCTTCTTCACGTTGTCGACCACCACCATCTTCATGGGGAACTTGCGGCCGCCGGGGAAGTCCTTCACGTCCGACATGGTCCAGGTCTTCAAGAGCAGGCCAGAGAGCGCGTACAGTTCCTGCTTGGCGGGAATGAGCGTGTCCTTCGTCACCCACGAGACGCGCCGCGGGTAGCTGACCGTGTCGTCGTGGCTCTTCATCTCGATCTTCCAGCAGGCGACGCCATCGACCGTGTCGCTGCCGACCACCCTCGCGGTGTAGGCACGGCGCAGCTCGGCCGAGCTCATCAGGTCTTCGTACGAGAGGTCCGAGCCCATCATGCCGTCGCGCAACAGGTGCCCGCTGATCTTCTGCACCCGGTCGACGCCCGGCAGGTACAGCCAGAGGTCGCCGCCCAGCTTCAGCATTCGGGTGCCCTTGTCGCGGGCGGGCGCCAGGTATTCCATGGCCGAGTCGTCCTGGCCGCGGCCGTAGCTGATGAGGTCGTAGGTGCGCTTGCGGCGGCCCTCGACGGTCATCGTCATGCGCGCGCGGCGAGACTGGAAGGTCAGGTTCTTGTCCATCGCGCCGAGCAGTTCGTCGGCCGACGGCAGCGCGTCTTCGGCGAAGGCCAGCGACGACACGACGACGAGGGACAGCAGGGTCAGGTAGCGCATCTGTTCATCTCCCCGAACGCATGGCGGTGACTGGTTGAATGCTGGCCGCGCGCAGGGCGGGCACGAGGCTGCCGGCCACGGCCATCACCACCCCCAGCAGGAAGCAGCGGGTGACGATGGTCGCGTCGAACTCGCCGTACATGGTCTCGGAAATGCCGATGGTGGCGTCGGCGGCGATGCGCGCGCCGTAATGAATGCCTCTGGTGCTCAGCACCCAGGCGGGAATCGCCCCCAGGGCCACGCCGACCGCGCCGCCGGCCACCGAGATGGCCACTGCTTCCAGCAGCACCAACACCACCAGGCGCGGGCGTGAGAGCCCCATGGCGCGCAGCACCCCCAGCTCGCTGGTGCGCTCGAGCACGGTCATGGTCATGGTGTTCCAGATGCCCAGCGCGGTGAGCAGGCCGATGATGAAGATCATCAGGCCCATCACCCCCTGCACGGTGCCGGTGATGGCCTTCCACGGGTCGCGCTCGTTCCAGGCCTGCACGGCGCGCGGCTGCAGGGCGGGCAGGGTGCGCAGGCGTGCGGCCAGCACTCCGGCCTGTTGGTAGTCGTCGCCGTAGACCAGCAACTCGGTGGCTGCGCCAGGCAGGTCGGTCAGGTACTGCGCGCGCTCGAGCGGCAACATGATGGCCTGCTCGAGGCCGGCGCCGTGCACCACGCCGACCAGTCTGCCCTTGAGCGACGACATCGACCCGTCCTGCGTCGTGCCCAGCAGCACCAGTTCGTCGCCGACCTTCGCGTGCAGTTGGTCGACCACCCACTTGCCTGCCACCAGCTCACCTGAGGCCCCGGTGAACCAGCCGCCCGCGACCAATTTGTCCTTCAGGTGAGAGCGCTCGACGAAGTAGCGCTCGTTGGCGCCGATCACCCGGGCGAAGAGGTCGCCGAACTCCTCGCCCACCGTGACGGTGACGCCGGTCATGATGCGGGGCTCGGCGGCGCGCACGCCTTCGACCTGCTCGACGGCCTTCGCCAGCGTCTCGACCTCGCCGAGGTTCGAGTACAGCGGCAGCGTCTCTTCGCGCTGAACGAACTCGCGCTCGGCGATGCGCACGTCACCCGCGCCGGCGATGCCGTCCTTGAGAATCTGCCCGAAGATGCCGCCCAGCAGCGAAATGGCGATCAGCAGCAACGCGACGCTGACCATCACCATGCCGGCGGTGAAGGCGGTGCGCGCAGGTCGGCGCAGGGTGTTGCGGGAAGCCAGCTGCAGCATGGTGGTGACGTTCATGGCGTCAGGCCCTCACCGCGTCCGACGGGCGCAGCGCCGACGCCACGCGCGCCGGGTACCACGACGAGGCCATGGCCACGGCCAGGCCCAGCGCCACGCCCAGCCCCGCGACGGCCGGGTCGAACGCCGTGTAGATGAGCGCCGAGAACGCCATCGAGGTGCCGCTGCCGGTGGTTCCCGAGCGCTGCAGGGCCTCGCTGATGTCGAGCGGGTGCACCGACCACCACAGCGCCAGCGCCGAGCCCCAGGCGGCGCCCAGCAGGCTGCCGACCAGCCCGACGATGCTGCCCTCGGTGACGAAGAGCGCGGTGACCGAGCCCTCGGTCATGCCCATGGCGCGCAGGGTGCCGACCTCGCGGGTGCGCTCGTACGCCGCCATCAGGAAGGTGTTGGCCATGCCGAACGCGGCCAGCGCGAGCAGAATGAAGACCAGCACGTCGAGCGACTTGCGGCGCACCGCCTGCAGCGAGATGAGCTCGGCCGTCTCTTCCTGTACGGTCGAGACCTCGGCACCCTGCAGCACCGCCAGCAATCGCGGCTTGAAGTCGGTCGCCAGGGCCCGGCGCGCCAGCTTGACCGAGAGGTGGGTGGGGGCGTCGGCGCCGGTCAGCCTGGTGGTCAGCGCCATCGGCGCGAACAGGCCCAGGCCGTCGAGCGCGGTGTTGCCGGTGGTGAGAATGCCCGACACGGCGACCTCGAGCGCGTTGAGGGCACCATGGTGGGTTCGCACCTGGAGCACGAAGCGATCGCCGGGCTTCAACTGGAGCAGCCTGGCCACGCTGCGCGAGACGGTGACCTCGTCGGCCTCGGGGTTCGGGTAGCGACCGTCGATGCTCCAGCGCTCGCGCGAGAAGACCCGGGGGTCGCGGTCGGGCTCGTAGCCGAAGGCGCGCACGCGCACCGACTCGGCGCCGTGCACGGCGGTGGGGGCGAACTGCACGCGCCCGGTCCACGCCACGGTCTGCGCGTCGAGCAGCGCGCGGGCCTCGGGGCCGATGGTGAGCAGGCGGTCGAGCGGCGCGTTGAGCCCCTGTGACGGGTAGCCCTCGGGTCGGGCCAGCACGTGACCGACCACGCCCTCTTCGGCCGAGACGAAGATGTTCTCTTCGGTGCCAGCGATGAAGGCCTGGCCGACGATCATGATGCCGATGCCGGCGATGATCGAGATCATCGTCAGCGCGGTGCGCCGCCGGTTGCGGGTCAGGTTCTTGAGCGCCAGGCGCGCGATGAGGTTCATGACGTCGCTGCCCGTCGCTCGTCGCTCACGATGGCGCCGTCGCGCAGCGTGACCACCCGGCGGGCGTGCGCCACCACCATCGCGTCGTGCGAGCTGAAGACGAAGGTGGTGCCGAACTCGCGGTTCAGGCGCTGCATGGTCGAGAGCACCGCTTCGCCGTTCTCGGAGTCGAGGTTGGCGGTCGGCTCGTCGGCGATCACCAGCAGCGGCTTCTTCACCAGCGCGCGGGCGATGGCCACGCGTTGCTGCTGCCCGCCCGACAGCTCGTTGGGGCGGCGGTGGCCCAGGCCGGCGAGCCCAACCTGCTCGAGCACCGCTTCGGCCGCGACGCGCTCGCCGCCTTCGCGCCCCGCCAACTGCAGCGCGAGCTCGACGTTCTCGACGGCGGTCAGCACGGGAATCAGGTTGAACGACTGGAAGATGAAGCCGATTTTCTGCCCCCGCACCTTCGAGAGCTCGCCCGACGACAAGCCGCCGACCAGTTGACCGTCGACGCTCAGGGTGCCCTCGTCGGGGACGTCGAGCAGGCCGACCTGGTTGAGCAGCGTGGTCTTGCCCGAGCCCGAGGGGCCGCACAGCACGGTGAACTCGCCCGGTTCGATGGTGAGCGAGACGTGCTTGAGCGCTTCGACCTTGCCGGCTCCCGAACCGTAGGTGCGGCACACGTTCTTCAATTCGCAGATCGACACGGCGGCCTTTCTAGAAACTGACGCGAGTCCACACGGTGACGGTGGCGACGGCCACCAGGCCCGACAGGTTGGCCGACACGGCGCCGGCGGGAGAGGGGAGTGAGAGCGTGAGGTCTTCGGAGCGGGGCTTGAATTCACCGCCGCGACCCCAGACGGCGACCGGCACGCTGGCCGACCCCGCCACGTCGAGCCAATCGAAGATGGCGTACGACACGGTGGGAATGAGCAGGCCCGTGCCGTCATTGAGGTTCTGCAGCGCGGTGGCCGAGACCGACAGGTCCTGGGTGATGCCCAGGGTTGCGCCGAGCAGCAGGTAGTCGCGGGCCACGGTGAAGGGCGCGAAGGGGTCGGCGGTGATGGTCGAGGTCAGTGGGCTGCCGGGCGCGCAGGTGATGGGGCTGGCCGCGGTCAAGCGTGAGGTGGCGGTGGGGTACGAGCCGGGGCCGGTGCCACCGCTGCCGTTGCGGTAATACTGCGCGAAGACGGTGAGCTGCTCGAGCACCGGCCACGAGTAGTCGAGCCCCGCAGACAGCTCTTCGTGCGGGGCCTTGCCGAAGACCCAGGCGCCCTCGAACCAGTAGCCCACGCCCAGGGTGCCGCGCACGTCGACACCCACGAAGCCGGTGTTGGCGTCGCCGCGCCAGGCGCCCACCACGGCGAAGTCGGTGCCCTTCCAGTTCACCCGGGCCCGGCCGGTGGCGCGCGCGGCGGTGAAGGTGTCGTTGGCGGCGATGACCGCAGTGACGTCGGCGCTCCTGCCCAGCGGCACGCTCACCCGCGCCGCGTTGACGCCGCGACGAGGGAGCCAGGGTTGGGTCACCAGGACCTGGGGAAAGGGGTCGGTGGGGTTGAAGAAGCGGGCCGAGCCCCAGTTGAGCGCTTGACGGCCCACCCGCACGTCGAGGTGCTCGAGGTACACGTCGAGGTAGAGCCGATCGACGTTCAGAAAGTCGCTGGCACCGTTGAGGTGCAGCAGGCTGTTGGCATACGTGGTCGGCTGGCACTGTGCGGCGGTCAGCAGGGGCTGCAGGTCGCTGTGCTCGAGCAGGCGCGCCAGTTCGGTGCCGGTGTCGCGGCCCTCGGCCACGCCTGCTTCGACGGTGCCGACCAGCTTGATGCGGTCGGTGATGCTCAACTGGAAGGTGGGGCGCACCCGTTCGACGACTTGCACTGGTTGGCCCGACGCGCCGGGGAACCACGAGGCGCGCACCTCGGCGAAACCGCGCGGCTCGTCGGCCAGCGCGAGGGCGGGTGTCAGCAGCAGCGCGAGCAGCCGAGCGCGGCTCATGGTTTCTTGCCCGCTGGCCGACAGACGCGTTGGAGCAGATCGAAGAAGTCGTCGACGAAGTGCTTCAGCTCGGCATGCGCGGGAATGACGCCGGCGGGGAAGCGCGCCTTCCACAGCTCGCGCTTGATGCCGGCCTGAATCGCGAGCAACTCGGGAATGGGCAGGTCGGTGCGAACCACGCCCAGGTGTTGCCCCGCGCGCCACTGGGCCGAGATGCGATCGCTGACCTCGGTGAGCTCGCTCATCACCCGGGCGGTGAGATCGGGGTTGCTGACCAGCTCGTTGCCCAGGCGAACCGTCAGCTCGTAGATGGGGGGGCGCGCTTCGATGAGCGCGGTCATCTGCAGGTTCTGTTCGCGCAGCTCGGACCAGAAGTGCGCGGCGCTGCGGGGTGGTTTCGTCTGCCGCAGGAGTTCGACGAGCGGCAGGTAGCAGGCCAGCAGCAGCGTGGCGGCCAGGTCTGCCTTGTCGTCGAAGTAGTGGTAGAACGAGCCCTTCGAGAACCCGGCGTTCGCGAGGATCGTGTTGATCGACGCGCTTGGGTAGTCCCGAACCGAGAACTCCATGGCGGCGGCGTCCAGCAGCGCATCACGACGCGCCAGCGACATCTTCATGAACCGTGGCCGCGGCATGGACCAGTTTTCTAGACCAGCTGGTCCAAAATCAGAATGGTGCCGGGCACTTTTTGAAAATACCGGCTGTCATTTCAGTGGCTTGGCCTGGTGGTCTCGGCGCCGACCAGTACGCGCTCGCCGGCCCCGCGTTGGCCGCAGCTTCCAGGCTGGTCACCGCTGGCGAGGTCTGAACACAGGTCAATGCGTCGACCGTGGCTGGTGGCACATGGTGTCGGCATGACCCGCCTGCTTCCGCTCCTCCTGTTGTCGACCGGCTGTGCCCCCGCCCTGCGCTCACCTGCCGAACTCGAGCCCTCGCCCCCGCGTCGTCTGGCGCTCGCCGTCGCCGAGCCGCGAGCGCGCCTGGTGGTCGACGGCGTCGAGCTCGCCGTGCACGACTCCGACCCCTCTGCGAGCAAGCCGGCCGTCGTCTGCCTGCACGCCATCGGGCACGGAGGCGGTGACTTCGCCGCCTTCGAGGCGGCCTTCGCTTCGCGCTACCGCATCATCACCGTCGACTGGCCGGGGCAGGGCGCGTCGGGCCCTGACGTCCAGCCCGCCAGCGCGAGGCGCTACGAGGCGTTGCTCGCCGGCCTGATGGACGCGCTGAAGCTCGATCGCGTCGTGCTCTTCGGCAACTCCATCGGCGGGGCGGCGGCGCTTCGATTCGCGCAAGCCCACCCCGAGCGGGTGCGGGCGCTGGTGCTCTGCAACCCGGGCGGGCTGGACCCCGGCGGCGTGTTCGCGCGCTTCTTCATCGATCACCTGGTCTCACGGTTCCAACGGGGGGTGGCTGGTGAGGCGCGTTTCCAGGACTGGTTCGCCGACTACTACGCCGACGTGCTGCTCGCTCCCGAGGCCGCCGGGCGTCGTGAGGCGATCGTCGCCGCGGGGTACGAGAGCGCGCCGCGACTGGTCGAAGCCTGGCAGAGCTTCGCGCAGCCCGACGCAGATCTGCGCGCGGGGCTCTCGCGGCTGACGATGCCGATCTTCGTGGGCTGGGCGATGAAGGACGCGCTGGTGCAGTACGGCCGCAACCGTGACGCCCTCGAGGCGCTGCCGCACGGCACGCTGGTGAAGTTCGAACGCTCGGGGCACGCCCCATTCCTCGAAGAAGCAGCGGCCTTCAACGCCGCCGTCGAGCCGTTCCTGGCGTCGCTGCCCTGATGCGGCTCAGGTGCACTGGCGTGATGCCCAGGTACGAGGCGAGCAGCTTGCGGGTGATGCGGCGATCGACGCCTGGCTGCTCGGCGCGCCACCGCGCCAATCGCTCCGGCGCCGAGAGCGCGAGCATCTCGAATTCGCGGCGCGTCTTGCGCACGGCCAGCGCTTCGGCGTGACGTCGGGCCAACGTCTCGAGCTCGGGCGTGCGGCGCGCGAGCGCATCGAAGTCGGCATAGCGCCAGGCCAGGGTCTGGGTGGGTTCGAGCGCCTGAATCCACGTCACCGCAGGCTCGCCCGACAGCAAATCGAGCAGCGATCCGGTGATCGCGCCCGCGTCGACGAAGCTGCGGGTGTGCTCCTCGCCCTCCGGGGTCACGTACAGCTCGCGCACCAGTCCGCCGGTGAGCAGGAAGAGGAACTCCGCCCGCTCGCCGCCTTCGAGCAGCCACGAGCCACGCTCGAAGTCGCGGCGAAGGGCCAGACGTTCCAGCGCAGCCAGGGTCGGCGCGGTCAGGGCGCGGAAGATCGGCCAGTCACGCAGGCTCATGCCCCTCCCTCCCGCATCAGAAGCAGGTCGCGTTGCGGGTCGCGCCCGAGCTGGAAGTCGTCGCTGGTGTCGCGGAAGGTCCGTTCGGCCAGCAGCGCCAGGCCCTTCGCGTCGTCGACGGTGGCCAGTCGCAAGCGCCTCATTCGCCCGCGTCGTCCGTGTCTTTCGGCGCGGGCTTCACGTCGGGCAGCACGTACTTCTCGACGTACTCGCGCACCAGTTTCTGGGCCTCGGGGCCGAGCCGCAGGGTGATCTGCGGGTCGATGCGCGACCCCATTTCGTACAGCACGAGGCCCGTGCCGAGCCCCTCGTCGGCGATGGCGCCCAGTCGTTCGAGTCGGGGGTCGACGGGCTCGCCGCTCTTTCGCCCCTGGTGGTACCCCGCGAGGAGCGCCGAGAGGCATTCGAGCTCTTCGGTCGACGACCAGTGGTGGGCTTCCGAGCCGGTGGCGTCCTTCCGATGGCCCGCTTCACCCAGCCAGGCCGCCTTGCAACTGGCCCACGAGAACCAGCCCAGGCGTTGAGGGTCGGCGTAGATGACGATGGCGTCCTGTTCCTGTCGCGCGAAGGACTGCGGCACGAGGATGTCGGGCTCGACGTGCACGCCGAGCCGCGCTTCGTTCACCGCGCCCAGCAAGCGGGCGTTGCGCGGCTTGAGCATGAGCGAGGTTCGCAGGTCGGCCTTCTCGTTGGCGAGGACCCCCAGGGTGCGCCAAGCGCTCGCCCGGAAGAAGAAGTACCGGTAGTCGAACGGATTGAGCTCGATGGCGCGGTCGTATTCCGCCTTCGCGGCTTCAGGCTTGCCGCCGAACAGCAGCGCGTCACCGAGGTAGGCATGTGCCCGGGGGTCGGTCGGGCTCGACGCCACGGCCGCGCGGAAGCGCTTCTCGGCCTCGGCGTAGTCCTTCTTCACGTACGCCTGGTTGGCCTTCGCCAGAGCCGCCACCAGCTCGGCAGACTGTTCCCATTCGACGATGGTGATGGTGCCGCCGTCGCTCACCACCCGTGGTCGATCGTTGGCGCCGATCGCCTGCGGCCAGGTGGTGTCGGCCAGCGTGCCTCGCGCCAGCTCGAGCGCGCCGAGCGAGCGGATTTCGTATCTGGTCTTCGACGCGTCCATCAGCTTCATCAGCTGGGAGATGGTGAGGAACGAATTGCGGCGAGGCGCCTGCGCCATCGCCAGGGTCGAAGCCAGCACCACCATCCACGTCCACCGTCGCATTCGACGAATCATACCGCGCAGGAGCGCCCCGTCATGAGGGTAGAGTCACAGCCCATGCCCACGCGCGCGCGGCTGCTTCCGCTGGTGTTGATGCTTGGCTGCACCAGGTCGTCGCCGCCGTCGCTGGGTGGCCTCACCGTCGATGCCACCTCGGGCTTTTCCGTCACCGATGCGACGAAGCACACCCTGCTGACCGCATTCCTGGGTGGCACCGACGCCTACGCGCCCGCCGCGACCCGGACGGTGAAGGCCCGCTACGAAATGCAGTACGGCAGTTGGCGCATCACCGAAGGCCAGGGCCCGTGGCACCAGGCGACGCACTTCGAGTGGACCGGGCAATCGGCCACCTCGGCCGTCGGCGCGTGGAAGGACGCCAACGGCAAGGACGTGG
>CAIWFK010000540.1 GCA_903911905.1 uncultured Myxococcales bacterium | reverse complement strand
GGTCGCCACGTTGCCGGCGACCAGTTCGAAGCTGCCCTTGAAGTTGCGGCGGGTGTCACGCACGGCCTCGATGACCCCGCGGCTGTGCCCGTGCGCGGTGTCGATCACGATCACGTCGACCCCAGCCTTGATCAACGCCTCGATGCGCTGCTCGCGATCGGCGCCCACGCCCACCGCCGCCGCCGCCAGCAGGCGCTGCCGCGAGTCGATGGCCGCGTTCGGGTAGACGCGACGCTTCTCGACGTCCTTGATGGTGATGATGCCGCGCAGCTCGTAGTTGGCGTCGACCACCAGCAACTTCTCGATGCGGTGCTTGTGCAGCAGCTCGATGGCCTCTTCCTGGGTCACGTTCTCGCGGGCGGTGACCAGCTTGGTGGTCATGACCTGCGAGACGCGCTGGCCGAGGTTCTTCTCGAAGCGCACGTCGCGCGAGGTGACGATGCCCACCAGCTTGCGCGCGTCGACCACCGGAATGCCGCCGATGTTGTGCAGGGTCATCAATTCGACCGCGCGCGAGAGCGGCGAGGCGGGGTCGATGGTGATGGGGTCGTGCACGATGCCGGCCTCGTGCTTCTTCACCTTCGTCACCTCGGCGGCCTGCGCCTCGGGCGAGAAGTTCTTGTGAATGATGCCCAGGCCGCCTTCCTGCGCCATGCCGATGGCCATGCGGCCCTCGGTCACGGTGTCCATCGCCGAGCTCAGCAGCGGCACCGGCAACTTCAGGTTTCGGGTGACCCTGGTCGCCAATTCGACCTGGTGCGGCAGCACGGCGCTCTCGGCCGGAAGGAGCAGGACGTCGTCGAAGGTCAGGCCCAGGCGGATTTCGGGGGTCAGCATGACGGGGGAATAGAAGATTTCGCGACTTCTGTGAAGCCGGGGCGGAAAGACTGGAATTCGCCGGATCATGGCTCTACGACTCGTGGTTGGTGGCTGCCGATTCAAAGCCCGTGGTCCTGGCCGTTCGGCTGCCCTTCTCGACTCCCGAGGAGTTCCTGCAGCGGTATGGCGCCAACCTCACCCGGGGTGGCATCTACTTGCGCGCGCGCGCCCTCAAGGCCCCGGGCACCCCGGTCAGCCTCGAGGTGAAGATCGACAGCGGCCGGGTGCTCTACGGCATGGCCATGGTGTCGTGGGTCACCGGCACCTCGGGCCAGGGCGTGACGGGCATGGGCATCAAGTTCATCACGCTCGACACCGCCAGCCGGCGTTTCCTCGAGTCGGCGGCGGCGGTCATGCCCCACGCCCGCGCCAACGAGCCGCCCGTGCCGCGCAACGTGGGGCCCATCGACGCCCGGCCCGAAGCGGTGCCCTCGACCGACGTGGCCCCCTCGCAGGCCCAGCCGGTGCTGCCTTCCGAGGAGAGCGGTCGCCTGGTGATCGGCACCGGTGGCTCGACCATCGTCGCCCCACCCTTCGAGCCTGCAGCCCTGGGGCCCATGACCGGCCCGATCATCGGCATCGACCTGGGCACCACGAATTCGTGTGCGGCGGTGGTGCTCCCCAACGGCGAAGCCACCATTCTCAAGCGCGACGGCCAGAGCCTGGTGCCCTCGGTGGTGGGCGTCTCGCCCCGCGGCCGCTTCGTGATCGGCACGCCCGCGCGCTCGCAGGTGGTCACCAACCCCAGGTGGACGGTGTTCGGCTTCAAGCGGTTGATCGGCCGCGACGTCGAGTCGGCCGCGGTGAAGGACCTGATTTCCCGGTTCCCCTACGAGGTGGTCGGGACCGAGTCGGGCGAGGCCGCGGTGAAGATCGCCGACCGGGTGTACCGGCTCGAAGAGCTCTCGGCGCTCCTGTTGCGTGAGGTGAAGTCGCTGGCCGAGACCCGCCTCGAGCAGCCGATCACCCGCGCGGTGATCACCGTGCCCGCCTGGTACAACGAGCACCAACGCGAGGCCGTGCGCGAGGCCGGCAAGCTGGCCGGGCTGCACGTCGAGCGCATCGTCAACGAGCCGACCGCTGCGGCCCTGGCCTGGGGCTTCGGGCAGAAGCGCGCCCAGCGGGTGCTGGTGTACGACCTGGGCGGCGGCACCTTCGATGCCTCGGTGCTCGAGCTGACCGACAACGTGTACGAGGTCGTCTCGACCGGCGGCGACACCTTCCTCGGCG
>CAIWFK010000539.1 GCA_903911905.1 uncultured Myxococcales bacterium | reverse complement strand
TCGACACCGCGCCGCCTGACAGCGCGAGCTCGAGCACGCCGCCCGAGACCACGCCAATCGACGAAGGCGCCCGCCCCAGGTGCACCTGCAACCCCGACGCCGGCGTCCAGCTCACCCGCGCGTTGACTGGCAGCGTGTCGAGCGAGGTTGCCCCCGGCTCGCTCACCGTCAAGCGCCACCCCGCGTCACCGACGGCGCGGGTCAGCACCACGATGGGCGGCTCGGAGCTCGCCACGCGACTCCTCGTTTCGAAGCTCAGGCCAGGCGGCGGCGCAGCGCCAACACGATCAACGCCAGACCCGCGGTCCACCACAGCCCGGGCGCGGTCGCGCACGAGACGCCCGACAGTTCGCCCTGGTCAGCCCCATTGAGGCTGACCTTCACCGTCGAGTCGGGGTCGCACTTCGATGCACCGTCGTACGTGATGATCGCGGTGTTGCCGCCAGAGGTGATGGTGGTGGTGCCCGAGGCCGCTTCCGAATTGCACACGGTGCCGTCGATCACCTCGTCCTTCGTCACCATCGAAATCTGGCCGTCGACCTTGCTGCCGTACTTGCCGCTCCCGTTCCAGGTGGTGACGGTGCCCGTGCCCGTGGAATTGTTCACCTGCACCGCCGTGCCGGAATACGACAGGCCAATCACGTTGTCCCGCGAGGCACAGATGGTCGAGTCGTAGCCGGTGCGGGACACCTTGAGATCGGTCGTGAAGGTGTTCGTCCCCGTGGAGTTCGGTGACAGGTTCATCGTCACCGTGCCGTCGATCGCCAGGCCTCCGGTGCCACTGCCACCATCAGCGCAGGTGAAGTGCCCCCCGGTGTAGCCAAGCCCTGAATACTGATACGAGCCGCTGTAGAGGCCGCCGTCTGCTCGCACGTACCTGGCCGAACCACTCCAGGTGGCGCCGTCCTTGTCGGTGCAGCCGTTGCCCGTGACGGTCTGGGTGGTGCCGTCGTCGGTGATGGCAGGACACCCGGCGTCGTTGGCCCCGAGCTGGGCGATGATCAAATCTTCGCCGAAGATCTCGGCTGCGCTGGTCGTCACGAACTTCGACACGTCGTCCTTCGTCGCCAGCGCTGCGTTGGGGTACGAGCTGATGACCGACGAAGGGCTTCCCCCACAGCCGACGGCGAGAACAGCGACGACCGAAGCCAACACGATTCTCGGGAGCATGGACATGGCACCGAGTGTACGGGCCCTCGGTTCATTGTCGATTTCATTCCGAAAGATGCTCAGGGCAGGTCGGTCTGCAGCAGTTCCTCGAAGATCACCCGGCTGGCCAGCTCGAACAGGCGGCCCGAAGCGACCAGCCCGCCGCAATGGCCCGGCTCGCGCGCGAAGGTCAGCGCCACGCACTTGCCGAGTACCGCTTCCCAGAACGCCTCGCTGCCCCGGGGCATCACGTGCTGGCGAATGACCTCGAGGGGCCACGGCAACACCGTCGTCGGGTCAGCGTCGCTCTGACTGGTGAAGCAGTCGAGATCGACGTCGAGAATGACGCCGGTCGCTTCGCGCAACACCGCCTCGGCGCGCTTCGACGGCCCGCTGGCGCCACCACGACCGAAGTCGGCCGCCAGCCCGTCGACGGTGGCCGAGGAAATCAGCTCGTGCCGTTGGCCGTGCGAATCGACCCATGACGCCCCGTCGACCGCGCCCACCGGCCGCCCCCGAGCGATGACCACGGCGTGCGAGAGCAACCCCGCATCCATCGCCGCGAGCACGTGATCGTAGTTGCGCACGTCGAGCTGCTGGTGCGCGAACCGCTCGAGCTCGGCAGGAGCGGCGTCTCGCCCGACCCGATTGACCGGCGGCACCGTGTCGAAGTGACGGTCGAGCGTGACCAGCACGTTGCCGCGCCCCGCCTCGGCCCAGCACGGAAAGGCCAGCCGGTGCGCGTCGAACACGAAGCCTCGCTTCGGCCCGCGCCCGCCCAGCCCCAGCTCGATGACGCCGATCATGCCCATGACCGCTTCTCACGTACCGCTTGCGTCTGGTCAAACGTCATCGTCGGCCCCGAAGACAGCTCGTCGCCACCGACCCGCCACCAGGGCCGCGAAACGCTTGATGGCCTTCGCCCGAACGTTCGGCGCGCTTCCTGCTTTCGGATCGACTCTCAACCGAACCGAAGAGGGCCCCACAGCGGCAGCCTGGTGTCGATGGCCTTCTTCGCCACGTACTCGGCGAAGTTCTGGCGCTCGCCATTGACCATCACGTCGGTGACCTCGAACCCTTCCTTCGGAAGGCGAGCACGTCGCCGTCGCTTTGCTCGAAGAGGTTGATGATGTCGAGGCGCGCCGTGTGGCCAGGCGGCACCTTCACGTGCATCACCACGGCGGCTTCGGTCGACGAGGTTCCCGACTGGCCGTCGAAGACGCGGGGAGTCGCCGACTACAACGGAGCGATGGTCAACATCAGCTTCCAGGCCGTCGACGCCGCCGCGCGCAAGGTGAGCCTCTATGCGCCGGTGTTCGAGGGCGTCAGCTACCGCATCGCTCGCCCCCTGACCGACGAGTACACCGTCGCCTTCCAACGGGCGCTGCGCGCGCGCGCCGAGGCCCCGGTCTTCGCCTGCAACTGCATCTTGAACTACCTCTATGGTGGGCTCGAGGGGCGCAAGACCGGAGGCATCGTGGGCCCCATCACCTTCGGCGAAATCGCCTACATGCTGCTCAACCAGACCCTGGTCTACGTCGACTTCGTGAAGGACTGAGCCAACACGCTCACGCGGGCAGCAGCACGCCCATCAGCGCCCACCACGCCGGCACGGTGACCAGCCCCACCACCACGCCGATGGCGATGAGCGCGGCGGCCAACGACGCGTCGAGCCGGTGTTCGCTCGAAAGCACCCCGGCGGTGACCATGGGCGGCATCGCCGCCTCGGCCACCGTCACCCGCTCGATGAGGCCGAAGCCCGACGCGCCGTGCACCGCCCACAACACGGCGAAGATGACCGCCGGGGCCAGCACCATCTTATAGGTCAGCCCCAGCGCCAGGCGGCGCCCCTGCCCGCGCAGCGAGGCCAGGTCCAACTGCCAGCCGATGCTGGCCAGCGCGAGCGGGCTCAGCATCTCGGCCAGGCGCCTGAGCACGCCGTCGAACGCCTCGGGGAAGGCCACCGACCTCGAGAGCAGCGCCGCCGCCAGCGCCAGCATCGGCGGGAACGTCAGCAGCCGCCTGAACACCAGCCCCGGCGTCACGTTGCCACCGCCCAGGGTGACCGCGAAGGGCACGGCGACGAAGGACAGCACCAGAAAGCTCCCCAGTTGATCGATCATCGTCGCACGCACCATGGCCTCGTGCCCGCCCAGGCTTTCGATCAACGGCAACCCCAGGAAGGCGGTGTTGCCCAGCCCCGCGCACAGCGCCAGCGCGCCCGCCACCGGTCTGGGTGCGCCGCGGCGAATCGCCAGGCTCGCCACCACCACCGCCACCACGCATTCCAGCCACAGCGTCGAGGCGCCCACGAACAGCGCCCGCTCGAGCGGCACGCCGTGCACCGAGCGCAACACCAGCGCGGGCAGCGAGACGTACATGATCCACTGGTTGAACACGCGGTGGCTGTCGGCCGGCAACTTCCCCGACCGCCGCGCCAGCGCGCCCACCGCGAAGCACGCCACCAGCAACACCAGGTTGCTCACACCGAGGCCTCACGCAACACGGTCAGAATGGCCTCCCCGTCACGCTCGAGCCGCCGCGCGCCAAGGTACGGCACCTGGGCCAATTCGTCTTTCGTGCTCGGACCGCGACGGGCCAGTTCGTCGAGCAACCCATTGCTCAACACCACCGAGGGCGTCACCTTGCGCTCGGTCGCCACGCCCCTTGCGCCACTGCATGAGCGCCTCTTCGCGCTTCTTCTTGCGGGGGTGCTCGCGCGGCTTCTCGGGCATCGGCGGCAAGGTGCCCGCCTTCGCCTGGGCCTCGAAGTCCCTCACCACCGCCAGCACCTCGTCGCCGTGCTGCCGAATGAACTGCCCGCGCACCCCGGGCGCCTTGGCCAACGCGCGCAGGTTGTCGGGCGGCCGCGTGGCGATCGACACCACCGCCATGTTCGAGAGCATGCGGCCCGTCGGCAGGTCTTCGGCCTCGGCCCAGCCGTGGCGCAACCGGTTGAGCGCCTGCGCGATGTGCCAGGCCCGCACCAGGGCGTCGCCCTTGAGCTCACCGCGCGGCAGCTTGGGCTCGAAGCTGGCCACCGGGTCGGGCCGCACCGTGGCCTCGTCGCACAGGCGGTCGCAGTCGAGCAGCACCTCTTCGAGAATGTCGGCCGCCACGCAGGCCTCGCGCACGGCGTGCCCCACGTCGAGCAGGTAGCGCACGTCGTCGGCGATGTAGTCCCGCAGCTCGTTGGGTAACGGGCGCACCGAGAAGTCGGCCTGCTGGTGTTCCTTCTTCAGCGTGGCGCCACAAATCTGCAGCACCAGGTCGGCCAGGCCCACTTTGGGCCAGCCCAGCAACGTCACCGCGCGGTGGGTGTCGAACAAGCCCTGCACCCGCACGCCGGCTTCGGCCAGGTAGGTCAGGTCACCCTGCGCGGCGTGGAAGATCTTGGTCACCGACTTGTCGGCGAAGGTGCGCTGCAGACCGTTCAGCGTCACGCCACTGGCCAGGGGGTCGACCAGCACGATGTCGTTCTCGAACCCCAACTGCACGAAGCACAGCCGTGCCCGAAAGTGGTGCATCGAATCGGCTTCGACGTCGACCGCAAGTTCCTTCACGGCCTCCACGCGGGGAATGAGCGCGCTGGCCTGAGCGGCAGAGGTCACGTCGACGGCGGCAGTTGAAATGGGCACGTGTGGGCCCCTCTAGCAACGAACGGGCCCCTCGGCCGTGAAAGAGCAAAGCCCCCTGTGGGGCGACCCTGCTGGGGGGACCCGAAGCCCAGGCAGGTTTCAGTGGTGTCACACCACTCGAAAACCCCTGCCCTCACCCCTAGCCACCGGCAGCGATTCTGGGCATAAGGCCGCCTCGTCAAGAGGGACGCCACCGTGAGCGACGCCGCCCGCCTCGAAAAGAGCCTGTTGCAGCACGTGGGCAAGGCCGTCCACGACTGGAAGCTCATCGACGAGGGCGACCGCATCATGGTCGCCATCTCGGGCGGCAAGGACTCGTATGGCATGCTGCACCTGCTTCGGCAGCTGCAACGCCGAGCCCCGGTGAAGTTCGACCTGTTGGCCGTCAACCTCGACCAGGGCCACCCCGGCTTCCCCGGTCACGTGCTCGAGGGCTGGCTCAAGGACAACGGCTACGAGTACCGCCTGCTCAAGCAAGACACGTACAGCATCGTGCTCGACAAGCTCAAGCCCGGGCAGACCCAGTGCAGCCTCTGCAGCCGGCTGCGCCGCGGCATTCTGTACAACGCGGCCGTCGATCTGGGCTGCAACAAGATCGCGCTGGGCCACCACCGCGACGACCTCATTCACACCTTCCTGCTCAACCAGCTCTTCGCCGGCACCACCGCCACCATGCCGCCCAAGCTGGTCAGCAACGACGGCCGCAACCTGGTCATTCGGCCCCTGGCCTACGCTCCCGAGACCGAGCTCGAACAGTTCGCCACGGCCATGAAGTTCCCCATCATTCCGTGCGACCTGTGTGGCTCGCAGGAAAACCTGCAGCGCAAGCGGGTCAAGCGCCTGGTCGACGAGCTGGCGAAGGACATTCCCCTGGTGCGCAACTCGCTGCTCTCGGCCATGGGCAACCTGCACGTCACCCACCTGCTCGACCAGCGCCTGTGGGAACTGCCGACCGACGCCGAGGGCGCCACCCCCGCGCGAACCGACCCTGCCCCGGAGCCTGCCCATGCCTCGTGACGCCATCGCGAAGGTGCGCAGCGAGCGCAACGCGGCCCTGGTCGATGCCATGATTCTCGCGGCCAGCGCCAACGGGTCCATCGGCGCGCTCGAACTGCAGACGCTCATTCGCCGGGTCATCGAGCGGCCGGAATTCGAAGGTACCGACGCCAAGGTCTTGAACGAGCTGGTCGAGGCCTCGGCCCGCCGGCTCTCGCAGGCCCGCGGCATGGACGACATCTTCGCGTCACTGCAGAAGCGGCTGCCCGACCACCGCAACCGCCTGCTGGCCTTCGGGCTGGCGACCTCGGTGGCCCTGGCCGATCGCCGGGCCTCGCGCGCCGAACTGGGGCTGCTCAAGTCGTTCCAGCAGGC
Source organism: uncultured Myxococcales bacterium (assembly GCA_903911905.1). GTDB lineage: Bacteria > Myxococcota > Myxococcia > Myxococcales > Myxococcaceae > Xiheilimnobacterium > Xiheilimnobacterium phototrophicum. The sequence continues at coordinate 10,989 of CAIWFK010000539.1, read as the reverse complement.
GCTGGGCATCTCGGAAGACGAGGTCAGCCGGGTCTTCGAGGTGGTCGAGGCCGACCGCTCGCTGTCCGAAGCGCTGGGCGAACCGCTCGAGCGGCTGTACGTCGAGACCATGGTGGTGGTGTCGGCCGCCGATGGCTCGGTCAACGACCGCGAGCTCAAGGCCGCGCTCGAGAACATGGCCGGCGACCCCGTCTTCCAGGACGTGTCGCTCGAACGCGCCGAGCAACTGCTCAGCGAAGCGGTGCACGCGCTGGCCCACGACGGGTTGCCCTCGCGCCTGACCGTGCTGGCCACCGGGTTGACCACCCACGCCCAGCGGCTCAAGGCCTTCCGGCTGGGGCTGCGGGTGGCCTACGCCGACGGGGCACCCTCGATTCCCGAGCAGAAGGTGCTCGACCTCTTGCAAGCGACCTTCGGGCTGGCCGACGATGAAGTGGCTCGCCTCACCGTGGAGAGCTTCGCGTGAGCCGCTCGACCCGCACCACCCTGCGCTTCGCCCTGCCCTCTTCGCTGGGAGACGCCGAGGCCCGCTCGCACGAGGTCGCGGCGTACTTCAAGGCGGTGCTGCACAAGGACGTCGAGGTGGTGGCCACCCCGTCGTACGAGCAGTTGGCCCGCGAGCTGCTCGCCGGGAAGATCGATGCCGCCTGGGCGCCGCCCTTCGTGTGCGCGCGCATCGAGGCCATGGGGGTGCGGGTGCTGGTGCGCGGCGTGCGCAGCGGCGCGTCGGTGTACCGCGCGGCGCTCATCTGCAAGCGGGAATCACACCGCACGCTCGAGACCCTCACCGGGGCCACGGCGGCGTGGAGCGACCGGGACTCCATCGGTGGGTTCCTGCTGCCGATGGCCCTGCTGCGCGAGAAGGGGCTCGACCCCTCGAAGACCTTCCAGAAGCAGGAATTCGTCGGCAACTACCGCGCGGCGATGGAAGCGGTGTTCGGCGGCAAGGCCGAGGTGACCAGCGTCTTCGCCCCATCGGCGAAGGTGGCCGGCGCGGCCGAGCTGACCGGCGCCCACGAAATCTGGCCCGAGCAGGCCCAGGCCTTCCGCGTGCTGGCGTGGACCGACGAGGCGCCCAACGACGGCGTGGCGGTCTCGATGAGCGCCTCGACCTCGACGGTGTCGGACCTCGAGAAGACGTTGCTCTCGATGCACCAGTCGGCCGAAGGGCTCAAGGTGCTGGGCGACTGCTTCCACGCCGAGAAGTTCGAGGTCGCCCCGCGCATGGGCTACCGCGCGCTGTACCGGGTCGCGCTCGCGAGCCTGTGACGGGCGTCGTCCCCCGAGCGACCAGCAGGCCGCGATAGTCACCCGCGGCCTCATCACCGAGCGGGGCTTCGCCCGGGGCCGGCGCCTTCGCGCGCTCTTCGAGCGAGCCGTCAAGACACTCGGACCCAAGGCGGCCCTCGAGCGCGATGGATTCAGCGTGCGCTCGCAGCAACGCCGCCCGTAACCTGCGCGAATGAATCACCGAGCTGAATCGTCAGTGGCCGTCGGCGCGAGTCATTCATTCTCCCCCCACGGCGCTCCGGACGCACGTCGCCGGAGCACCGCACCAGCCGCGAATTACTTCACGTCCCACGCTTCGACGAAGTTCTCCTGGAAGCGCGGCACCAGCACGCGGCTGCGCTTGGTGTCGAAGCCGATGTCGGCCGGCGCCTTGAGCTCGCCAGCGATCTCCTTGAACTCGCCGCCGAACTTCCCGCGGTAGAGCGCCGAGCCTTCCCAGCTCGAGACGATGAACTCGTCACCGATGGCGATGATGCCGTCGAGCGAGCCCTTGGGCAGCTTGGTGGCCTCGCCGACCTGCTTGCCCTTCAGGTCGTACTTCTGCAGCTCGGGCGCGCCGAAGGTGACCACGTAGATCGCGTCCTTCGTCACCAGCACGCCGTTGGGCTTGTTGAGCTTCTTGTCCTTGAGCAGCGTCTTGAGCTTCTTGCCTTCGATGACGTACAGGCCGTCGGTGCCGGTGCCCTCGAACTTGGCGTTGAGGCCCGAGTCGGTCAGGTACACCTTGCCGTCTTCGCTCGCGGCCAGGTCGTTGACGAAGGTCGCGCCGGGCACCTTCACCTCACCCTTGGCGACGCCGGTCTTGCGGTCGAACAGGCGAACGGTGTCGATGTCGGCCACGTAGAGCGTGCCCTTGACCAGCGCCAGGCCCTTGGGCGCGTTGAGCGTGACGCCCTTGGTGCCGCCAGCGATCAGCTTGGCAGCCACGATCTTCCCGTCAGGGGCGATCTCGGTGATGTACCCGTTGTTGTCCTTGTCGAGCGGCGCGCCGTTGATGTTGCTGACCAGGTAGGTGTCGGTCTCGGCGTCGTAGAGCACCGATTCGGGGGTGGCGATGCCGTCCTTCACGGTCAGCGCCGCAGTCGGCTTGGCGGCCGCGGGAGCCGGAGCTGCGGGAGCCCCCGCATCCTTCGACTGCGCGAACGACGAGGCCGCCAGCGTCAACGCCGCGAGCATCAACTGCTTCTTCATGGAAAGACTCCACAGAGGAAATTGGCCCGGAAGCGGGCGCGGCGGAACTAACCGCGGCCCTTCGATTTCTCAAGCCAACAGACGTCAGCGACGCGCTTCCATCGCCGCGTTGGCGATGGAGTCACCGCGCCGGGGCTCGCCGCGCTCGACCTGCTGGCCGTTGCGCACGAAGTTGCTGAACTGCGCCGGCAGGCCCTGGGCCTTGTGCCAGTCGGCATGGTCCATCAGGTGGTAGTGCACGTGCGGCTCGGTCGACATGCCGCTGTTGCCGGTGCGACCGACCAGTTGCCCGGCCGAGACCACGTCGCCGACCTTCACCTTCACCGAGCCCTGGTTCAGGTGCGCGATGAGCGAGAATTCGCCCGTACCGTGGTCGATGACCACGTAGTTGCCGTACAGGTTGCCCGGCACCGGCTTGTTGGGCTGGTTGTCGGGCACGCCGTCTTCGGCCACCACCACCGTGCCGTGCCCCGGAGCGACGACCGGCTGCTTCCACGCGAAGTAGTCTTCGTTGCGCGTACCCGCCCCCGAGAAGGTGTTGCCCTTCTGGAAGACGAGCAGGTCGAGCGCGTACCGCATGTCCGACACCGAGGCGTGCTTGTTGTCGTCGAACGTGCGCCCGGCCCACAGCACGTACCAGGCACCCTCGGTGGGCAGCCGCAGCGGCGCGAGTGAGCGGTAGGCGCCGGTGGTGGTGGGCGCGGCCTGGTTCGCCGCGTCGGCCCCCAGGAACGCCACGCGGCCCGCGTCGTCCATCGTCACGTCGACCTGCATGCCGCGCGCGTAGTTCGCCACCGCCATCACCCGCCGGTACACGGTCAGGCCGTCCTTGTTCGTCGAGAGCCCTTCGGTGATGAGCCGGGTCTCGGCGCCGAAGCTGCGCACCTGGCCCGAGAACTTCGCCACGGCGTCCGCGCCGCCGAACCGCTGGGACAACTGAGGAGACGCCGCCCTCCACACCTGTGCGGCGTCTCCGTTCATCAACCACTTCACCACCGAACGACCCTTCGACAGCGACGGCCCCGACGACACAGGAGCCTGGGCAAGCAACACCGTGAGCGCGACGGTCAGCATCGGGTTCCCAACCCTAACAAAGCGGTTTCGAGGCGGAATGTAGGCTTCTGGCGACGGGGGTGCGACAGTCGCGCGGTGTCCATCCTCCACCCCGAAGGGTTTCACGGCAACGGTCTGACCCGTCGGTACTTCGAGGGCTGGTACGTGAAGGTGGTGACCGCCGATCGCTCGCGGCGCTGGGCCTTCATTCCCGGGCTCTTCTTGTCGAACGACGGCAAAGCCGAGGCCTTCATCCAGGTGCTCGACGGGGTCACCGCGCAGACCTGGTTCGTGGCGTACCCCCGCGAGCAGTTCACCGCGCTCGAAGACTCGTTCGACGCGCGCGTGGGCCAGAGCCACTTCACCTCGTCAGGCTTCACGCTCGAGGGAGCAGAGCTGCCGCTCACGGGCTCGGTGAAGTTCTCGCCGCTCACCCCCTGGCCCGTGACCCGAACCTCACCGGGCATCATGGGCTGGTATGCGTACGTGCCCTTCATGGAGTGCTACCACGGGGTGGTCAGCCTGCATCACACGCTGACCGGCGAGCTCACCACCAAGGACGGTGAGCGGGTCAGCCTCGACGGAGGCGTGGGCTACCTCGAGAAGGACTGGGGCCAGGCCTTCCCCGCCGGCTACGTGTGGATGCATTCGAACACCTTCGCGAAGTCGAAGGCCTGCCTCATCGGCAGCATCGCCATCATTCCCTGGCTGTTCACCAGCTTCCCCGGCTTCATCGTCGGCTTGTGGATCGACGGCAGCCTCCATCGCTTCGCGACCTACACGGGCGCGAAGAGTCGGCGCGTCACCATCGGCGACACGCACGTGAAGTGGGAACTGGAAGACGCGAAGTACCTGCTCACGCTGACCGCCGAACGGAAACGCGGCGGGCTGCTGCACGCGCCCGTGCGCACCGAAATGCACCGCCGGGTCGAAGAGACGCTCGACTCCCGAATTCAGGTTCGCCTCGCCGACCGCAAGACCGGCGTGGTGGTGTTCGAAGACGTCGGCGAGTGCGCGGGCCTCGAGGTGCACGGCGACACCGCGAAGCTGAGCGGCTGAAGGCGCGCTACCGGCAGCAGCGGAACCCCACCGCCGGGTCGCCCGAGCCTTCGGGAAAGTCGAAGCCGGTGGTGCACTTGAGCAGCCCCGCCCCGGAACTGCTGCGATACGAGCCGCCTCGAATGCGGCAGGTGCCACCAGCGCAGGTCGCGGTGCGCTCGTACGCGTTGCCGCTCATGTCGAACACCCCGGGGTAGCCGCCCACGCACGTCATCACCTGCGCGGTCGGCACGATGGCCGCGAGCCCCTTGTCGAGGCCGTTGCACGCGGTGCCTGAGTAGGTGTTGCCGTACGGGTAGAGCAGCCCCTGCGGGCCAGAGCACGCGCCCTGCCACTCGGCCTCGCTGCACAGGTGCTTGCCGGCCAGGGCGCACGCCGTCTGAGCCTGGGCGGTGGTCAACGACAACCAGGGCAGCACCTGCGGCGCCGACACCGCTTCACCGCCCGCGCCGATCGAGGCTTCGTAGCGATCGACACAGCCGCCGCTCTGCAAGGTCGCCATGTCGGGCGGGCAGCCGGCGTCGGGCGCACCCGCATCGGGCGCACCTGCATCGGGCGGCCCTGCGTCGGGCTGTCCTGCGTCGGGCTGTCCTGCGTCGGGCTGTCCTGCGTCGGGCTGTCCGGCGTCGGCTGGGCCCGCGTCGGGAACCCCCGAGTCCTCGACGCCGGCATCGAAGCTCCCGGCGTCTGGGGCTCCGCCATCGTCGGTCGGCCCCGCGTCGAGCTGCCCTGCGTCAGGAGCCCCCGCGTCGGTCGAACAGATTTCACACACGCCATCGCCAGCCAGGGGCACCAACAACTGCGGCGCGTTCTCGGCGTCGCTGTCGATGACCAGGCGACCCGAGCGTGGACCGACGGCCTGGGGCGAGAAGTCGATCACCACGTCCACCGAGGCGCCCGCCGCCACCGTCGACACCACCGTCAGCGTCTTGAACGAGCTCCCGTCGACCCCGCCGACCGTCAGCGCGTTCACCGTCGCGACCGCGCGCCCGGTGTTGGTCAACGTCACCGTGCGGGCGACCGTCTGCCCGACCTGCGCCGACCCGAAGTCGACCGATGGAGGGGAGACCTCGAGCTGCGCGAAGGCGTGCGTCGGCGCGCTGCCGCAGTTGCAACTGGCCGTTGAGAGCACGACGACGACGAGGAGGGTCAGCCGCATGACCGTCAGACACCCTGGCTGGGGAAGGAGTGCAACCTCACTCGAACGGAACGATCGACACCTTGTCGCCGGCCTTGAGCTTGAGCAGCTCCTTCGTCGTCTTCGGCAGCATCGCCACCGCGTCGTCGAAGCGCACCGCGCTCTTCACCGCGCGGAACCGGTTGGGGCCACTGGCACGCGTCTGCCCGACGATGACCTCTTCGGCTTCGATTTCGAGGTCGGCCTTCGCCACCGTTGCCGTGCGATAGCGCCGCACCAGCGACACCTCGGCCAGGTCGGCTTCGTAGTGCGGGCCGCCGTCGAACGGGTCGATGTGGCTGACGTAGCGGAAGCCGATGCGCTCGAGCATGCGCTTGACGCCGACGGTGTTGGGGCCGACTTCGCCGATCAGCTTCTGCGCCTTGGCGGTGAAGAGCGAGGCGTAGATGTCCGAGCTGGGGAAGAGCTCCTTGATGAACTCCTTGTTCTTGCGGCTGAGCTTGTCGGCCTCGGGGTAGTCGAGCCCGGTGAACTTCTTGCCGATCGATTCCCAGAGCAGCGAACGCCCGTCGGCCATCAACGGCGGCAGCAGCTCGGCCAGCACCCGATCGCGGAACAGCTCGCGGTGCATCGCCATGAACAAGAAGCGCACGTACGAGAGCTGCTTGCCCGGCTTCTCGGGGCCGCTGCGATACGGCGGGTCGACCACCAGGCCGCCGACCTCGGTGGGCCCATCGTAGTTGTAGCCAATCGACAGCACCTTGTGCCGGAAGTGCTTGTCGATGGTCGCCGAGTAGCTCTCGGACTCGGTCACCTGGAAGTAGATGTGGGGCGCTTCCTTGGTGCCGTGCTGCGCGATGATCATCGAGGTGCCGATGAGGGTCTCGTTGCGCAGGTCTTCGAGCACGAAGAGGTACTCGCGCTCCATCGGGTCCTCGATCTTGCCGGTGAAGCTGCGCACCGACTTGTCGATGAGCCCGCTCAACACCTTCTCGTTGTCGGGCAGGTTCACCGAGTTCAGCACGGCCGCCAATCGCTTGAGCCCGGGCAGGTCTGACCTGGCCACATCTCTGAGCAGCAGCATTCCTCCCGAATAGCCCACAATGACCCACCCGGCACGAACCGAATGGGTTGGCGATTCGCAAGCCTCTGAATTCCCGAATAGATTCGTCACCATGCACGATGCCGTTCGCTGGGTGCGCGAGCAGTTGCCGGCCATGGAGGCCGCGCTCGAAGCGCTGGTGGTTCACAACTCGTTCACCGGCAACCCCGAGGGCGGGCGCACCGTCGGCCGCGTGCTGGACGAGGTCTTCCGCATGCCGGGGGTGAGCGCCGAGGTGGTGCCCAGCACGCGCTTCGCCGACCACCGCGTCTACCGGTCGGAAGGGCGGCCAGGCGCGGCACCGGTCGCGCTGCTGGGTCACCTCGACACCGTGTTCCCGCCGGGAATCTTCGAGGGCTACCGGGTGGACGGCGCGCTCCGCCGGGGCCCGGGCGTGCTCGACATGAAGGGCGGGCTGGTGGTCATCGCCTGGGCGCTCAAGGCGCTGGCGAGCACCTGCGGCCTGGGCGCGGTCCCTCCGCTCACCGTGGTCGTCGTGGCCGACGAGGAGGTCGGCTCACCCGAAGGCGCGCCGCTCATCTCTCGCGTCATCGCCGGCAGCCAGGCCGCACTCGTCTTCGAGTCGGGGCGGGCCAACGACGCCATCGTCACCCGGCGAAAGGGCACGGGCGCGTTGACGGTGCGGGCGACGGGCAAGGCCGCACACGCCGGCAATGCGTACTGGGAAGGCCACAACGCCATCTGGGCGCTCTCGCGGTTCATCGACCGGGCGCAGCAGCTGAGCGACCGCACGAAGGGCGTCACCGTCAACGCGGGGCTCGTCTCTGGAGGCACCTCGAAGAACACCGTGCCCGCGGCCGCGGTCGCCGAGTTCGACCTGCGCTTTCCCACCAAAGAGGCCGAGGCGGCGCTGCTGACCGAGCTCGAAGAGGCCTCGCAGCTCCACTTCGTGCTGGGCGCGACCCTGACGCTGGAACGTGGCCCCATGCGCTCGCCGATGGAAAAGCTGGCCGGCACCGACGCGCTGCTCGCGAGCTACGCGCGCTGTGCGCATGCACACGGCCTGGGCGCTGACGAAGCACCACCGCAGGGTGGAGGCAGTGACGGCAACACCAGCGCGGGCCTGGGTATCCCCACCATCGACGCGCTCGGGCCGCGAGGGCGGTTCTTCCACACGCCCGACGAGTACATCGAGCTCGACTCGCTGGTGCCACGCACGGCGGCGCTCATCGACTGGCTGTTGGCGGCCTGACGTCAGGGGTGGAGCGTTGGGATCGTCTGCCCTGTGCTCCCGTGGCGCAAATTGGCAGCGCACCGGAAAACGGTAAAACCGGCCCCGAGCAGGGCACGCTTCGACCTGCTACCGGACGTTCGGGTGTGGGGTGTCGGCACACGGGTTGCGGATGCACCTGACGGGGTGTGGCGAACGTTCCGTTGGGGAAGCGCGTTTTCCCAAAAGCCGACTTCACGTCGCGTGGTGCGGGTTCGAGTCCCGCCGGGAGCGCAGCAAAAGGTGCCAGGTACCTTTTAGACTTTCCCCTTTCATTTCGAGCACTTCCAGCCCGGCGCGACGCCGGGTTGAAACTCGGCCCCTGCTCGACGCACAGTGAGGACAGCCGTGCTCCGCCTGCTCCGCCGCCCAGTTGCCATTGGCCCCGAAACGCCTGACGAGGCGTTGGTTCGCCGCGCCCAGGCCGGTGAAGGCCACGCCTTCCAGGCGCTCTTCGAACGGCACGTGACCTCGGTGCGCCGCTTCTTGCGCGACCTGCTGCGCGACGGCGACGCCGCTGACGACGCCACCCAGGAATCGTTCGCCCGGGCCCACGCCCAGCTCGAGCGCCTGGGCGACCACGATCGCTTCAAGCCCTGGGTGCTGGGCATCGCGCGCAACGTCGCCTTCGAAGCGCGGCGGGTGCGCGTGCACGACGTGCTCGATGAAGAAGATGAGGGCGTGCCCGACGCCGTCATTCCCGGCCCCGACCCCGAGAGCCTGCTGCTCGACGCCGAGCTCGAGAAGCACTTCAACACCGCGCTGGCCGTGCTCTCGCCCCGACGTCGCGCCGCGCTGCTCATGCGGCTGGACCACGGCCTGTCGTACGAGGACATCGCCGCCTCGTTCGGCTGGTCGATTCCCACCGTGAAGAACGAGATCCACCGCGCGCGGCTCAAGCTGCGCGCCTCATTGCAACCGCACCTGGGAGGCCGACCATGACCTGCGGAAAGCCCGGGCTCCTCGAAGCCCTCACCCGTAGCGAACTCACCGCGACGACCGCGGCGGAGGTCGAGGCCCACGCCTCCACCTGCGCCCGCTGCCGCCACGAGCTCAATTGGCTGCGCACCGAGCGCGCCCTCTTCCGCGCCCGCGCCGGCCGCGACGAGGTCTCGCATCTCTGGCAGGGCATCGCCGCGCGCACCGCCCCTGCGCCCCGACCGTGGAAGCAGCTGGCCTTTGCGCTCGCCGCCAGTGCGCTGGCCTTGTTGAGCGTGCAGCAACTGCTGCAGGCGCGGCCGACCGTGAACGTCGCCCAGACCGCCGAAAGCGAGCCACTCTCTTCCGAGCCCATCGAATCGACCGACCCCACCGCCTGCTCGCGGCTGCCCGAGGGCCTGGGCTTCCGCTGCACGATGAGCCTCAGCGACGACGCGCTCGCCTCGCGCTGAAGCCACGCACCGTCACGCCTGCCAGATCTCCTCGAACCGCACCTGCGGCGGGGTCTGGTGCAACCGCACGCCCTGCAGCGTCTGGCTGGCCGCTGCGTGGAACCGCTCGTGGTACAGCGGCACCAGCATGCAGTCCTCGCGGACCAGGTTCTCGGCCTTGCGGTAGAGCTGCTCGCGCAGGCCGCGATCGATCGACACCCGCGCCTCGTCGGTCAGCCGGTCGAACTCGGGGTTCTTGTACCCCAGCGAGTAATAGGCCTGCGCCCGCGAGTTCATCAGCACGTAGAGGAAATTGTCGGGGTCGGCGACGTCGGCGATCCAATTGCCGCGGAAGATGCCGAGGCGCCCTTCGCGCACCTTGTCCCAGAAGTCCTTAGCCTCGACGTGCTCGAGATCGACCAGCCCCGCGTCGATCAACGGCGCGAAGAGCACCTTGTCCTCTTCGCGGGAGTCACGGTCGGGCGCGTACTGCATGGCGATGCGCAGGCGCGAGTGCCCGGCTTCGTTCAAGAGCCTGCGGGCCAGCGTCACGTCGGTGCGCGGTTCGTGCACGCGATCGCTCTCGAGCAGCGTGGGTGGGGTGAGCGAGCGGGCCACCCGCGCACCGGGGTGGAACCGGTCGACCAGCGAGCGCACGTCGAGCCCCGCGCGAATCGCCCGGCGCACGCGAATGTCGTCGAACGGCGCCGACTGCGCGTTGAAGCCCAGGAACCAGACCGACGGCGTGTTGACGGTGAGCGACTCGGCCAGCTCGAGCCCCGCCTCCTTGAGGTTCTCGGCGTGCAGGTACGACACCAACTGCACCTCGCCGCGTTCGAAGGCATCGAGCGACGCGCGGCGTGAAGCGAACAGGTGGAACTCGACTCGCGCCAGCAGCGGCAGGCCCGCGCGGTAGAAGGTCGGGTTGCGCTCGAGCGTGACGGTGCTGGCGGTGGTCTCGGCCAGGCGGAAGGGCCCGGTGCCCAGCATGCGACCGCCGTCGCGACGGGTGATGCTGGTCGAGGGCAGGCTCATCAGTCGCAAGAAGAAGGCGCGCGGCTCGTCGAGGCGAATCTCGACCGTCTGCTCGTCGAGCACCTCGATGCCGCTGACCGACTTCGCGCGCCGCGCGGTGAAGTCGGCCGCGCCGGTGATGTCCTTGAAGAGCACCGCGTCGGGAGCCCCCACCTCGGGGTCGAGCAACCGCTCGAGCGAGGCCTTCACGTGGTGCGCCGAGAGCGCCACCCCGTCGGGGAAGGTCACGCCACGGCGCAGGCTGAAGCGGTAGCGACGGCCCGTGCGGTCGGCTTCCCACGACTCGGCGAGGTCGGGCACCAACAGGCCGTCTTCGTACCGCACCAGCGTCGAGTACATCGCCGCCAGCACCTCGGACAGCTGCAGGTCGATGGTGTGCAGCGGGTCGAGCCCGCGCGTGTCGTCGAGGCTCAGGAAGCGGTGCAGCCCAACGTGCAGCGTGCCGCCGGTGCGCGGCGGCGGCAGCTTGAAGCGGAAGACCTCGGCGTCGAGCGTGTCGGCCTCGTGCGCCAGCTGCTCG
>CAIWFK010000538.1 GCA_903911905.1 uncultured Myxococcales bacterium | reverse complement strand
CCGCGAACCTGGCTGCGGTTGTCCTTCAGGTAGCGCGTGATGTAGGCGCGAATCCACCAGACGGCGTAGGTGGCGAAGCGCACGTTCTTCTTCGAGTCGAAGTGCTCGATGGCCTTCATCAGGCCCACGTTGCCTTCCTGCACGAGCTCATCGAGGCGGGCGCGGCTCGAGAACTTCTTGGCCACCGCCACCACGAAGGGCAGGTTCGAGACCGCGAGAATGCGGCGGGCTTCGGCGTCACCCTTGCGGGCGCGGCGCGAGAGCTCGTATTCCTCTTCACGGGTGAGCTGCTTGTGGCCCCCCATGCTGCGCAGGTAGTGGGACAGGCCGTCTGAATTGGTCTGACGCATTGGCTTCTCCTCGCCGAACAACCTTTGTTCAGGCTCGAAGAGAAGATGCTCGTCCCATTTGCCGGTTTCGAAGTCGCCCATGATCTGCCTCCCCATTTCGGGTGGGTGGTGTGCTGGGGGCGATCAAGAGCAAGGGAGGTGCCGGACCACCCGGCAGCTCAACCATTCGATTCAACTGCTGTTTTCAACGTTCCGGGAAGATCTTTCCCGGGTTGAAGAGGACCTGTGGGTCGAAGAAGACCTTCAAGTTCCTCTGACAATTCATAACGGCCGGGGACAGCTCGAGCGATAAAAACCGCTTCTTGGCGATGCCCACGCCATGTTCACCGGTAATTGTTCCACCCAATTCCACGGTGATTTCCATGATGCGGGCCAGCGCCTGGTCGACCCGGGGGCGCTCGTGGGGGCCCGCGTACAAGACGTTGGTGTGCAGGTTGCCGTCGCCGGCATGCCCATAGGTGGCGACGGTGAGGTCGAGCTCGCGGCCGACCTGCTTGAAGCGGGCGATGGCCTCGGGCACCCGCGAGCGCGGCACCACGATGTCTTCGCTGAACTTGAACTTCTTCACGGCGCGCAGCGACGGGCTGACCAGGCGCCGGGCCGCCCAGAGCTTCTCGCGTTGATCGCGGTCCTGGGCGAGCAAGGTGTCGAGCGCGCCACAGCGGCTCGCCACTTCGGACAAGCGGGTCAGTTCGGCGAACACCCCTTCGGTCGAGCCGCCGTCGACCTCGGCGATGATGCAGGCGCCGCAGCCCGCAGGGAACGGGAAGCGGTCGGCGATGGCGGCGATGGCCACGTCGTCGAGCAGCTCGAGGCAGCGCGGCAGAAGGCCTTCGAGCAGCACCTGGCTGACGGCCGCAGCGGCGTCGGTGACCGAGGCGAAGGGCAACAGCGCGGTCATCACGGCCCGGGGCAAGGGCAAGAGCTTGAGCGTGATGGCGGTCGCCACGCCCAGGGTGCCTTCCGAGCCCACGAAGAGCCCGACCAGATCGTACCCGGCCACGCCCTTCATGGTCTGCTTGCCGACCTTCAGCACCTCACCCGCGGGGGTCACCCATTCCAGCCCCAGCACGTAGTCGCGCGTCACTCCGTACTTGAGCGCGCGCGGCCCGCCGGCGTTCTCGGCGACGTTGCCACCCAGGGTGCACCACTCGGCCGAATTGGGGTCGGGCGGGTAGAACAGCCCCTTGGCCTCGACGGTGGCCTGCAGGTCCTTGAGCAACACGCCTGGTTCGACGGTGATGGTCAGGTCGGCGGGGTTGAAGGCCAGCACCCGGTTGAGGCGCTCGAGCGACATCGACACCCCGCCCTGCACCGGCAGCGAGCCACCGCTCTTGCCCGAGCGACCGGCCACCGGCGTCAACGGCACGCCCTGCTGCCGGCAGACGTCGATGACGGCCTTCACCTGCGCGGTGTCCCTGGGAAAGACGATGAGATCGGGCAAGAAATCGCCCATGTCCGACTCGTCGTGGCCGTAGGTGGCGCGCGCGGCGTCGTCGACGGTGAACTCGAAGAGCGTCAACGCGGCCTTCACCGCTTCGAGCGCGGGGCTCACGTGGCCTTGCTCCGGCGCTTGCGTGGCGTCGGCCCGAGGCGCTGCCACAGCTCGGCTCGCAGCGCCTTCTGGCGCAGTTGCCCTTCGTAGGCCTCGGCATGGGTGATGGCGTCGTGCTGCTCTTCACCACGCAGGCGGAAGCAGGTCTGCTCGGCTTCGATGATGCAGGCCGCGCCCCGGCTGCCCAGTTCACTCATCAGCGCACGGGCGACCTGGCGGGCCAGCTCTTCCTGCAGAATCAGCCGGTGCGCGAAGACGTCGACCAGGGCCGAGAGGCGCCCGAAGCCCACCACTTCGTCGCCCGGCACGTAGGCCAGGTGCACCGTGCCCGAGTACGGCAGCAGGTGATGCGGGCACATCGAGCGGAAGTGCAGGTTCGAGACGATCACCAGCTCGCGGTCGCTGGGCACCGACACCGGAAAGCGATCGGCCAGCGCGGCGGCAGCGGTCTGCTGGTAGCCCGACAGGAACTCGGTGACCCAGGCCTCGGTGACGCGCTGGGGCGTCTGCGTGAGGTTGGGGTCACGCGGGTCGAGCCCGGCCGCGTCGAGGAACGCCGCGATGGCCTTCTTCATGCGGGCGCGATCGGGCGTTCGGGCAGTCACTTGCGGTAGGTGACGCAGTACTCGGGCGTTTCCCAGATCTGCAGTTCCTTGAGGCCGGGGACCAGCGGCTCGAGGCGCTCCCACATCCACACCACCAGGTTCTCGGCGGTGGGGTTCTCGACGATGTCGTTGAGGTGGTAGTGGTCGACTTTGGTCAAGACCTGTTCCCAGACGGTCTTCTTCACCTCGTCGAAGTCGCGGATCATGCCGTCCTTCGGCTGGGGTTTGCCCGCCAGGGTCAGGCGCACCACGTAGTTGTGGCCATGCAGGCGCTTGCACGGGCCGTCGTAGAACGGCAACTGGTGCGAAGCGCTGAAGTGGAAGTCGACCGACAGCAACATCTCCATGGCGCCGCCCATACTCCATGACCTCGCCCAAAAGAAGCAGGGGAAGGCCCTTTAGAAGAAGCGCACCGACTCGGTACGAGTCAGCTTGTCGAGGGGTACGGCCACCTCGACCTCGTCGGTGGGAATGAAGGCCGGCCGGTCGATGCACAGGAAGCTCTGCTCGAGATCGGTGACGTTCTCGTACCGGTGGGGGAAGCCGCGTGGCCAGGTGTGGGCCAGCCCGGCGGCGACCGGCGCGTGCTGCAGCCACAGGCCGTCGCCCAGCACCAGCTCGCTCTCGTCGAGGTGCTGGTGCACGTGGGTGGGCAGCACGGTTCGGGGGCTGATGCGTTCGCGGTAGACGCCGCACTCGCGGGTCTCGAAGATCACGTCGACGAAGCCGAAGGTCTTGGTCTCGGTGACCATGGTGAAGTCGGCGCGGGTGCGGTGGATTTCGAGCGTCGGCACGGCCGCCCCGGACAAGGCGACCAGCTTCTTGAGCTTCACGTCGACCGCTTCGACGGCGGGGCGCGGCACGTCTTGACTGGGAGGCGCGAGCAGCCAGGCCCCGACGGCCTCGGCAGCGCTCTCCAGCAGGCGGAAGCGGCCGGCCACCAGCACGAAGCGCAGCTCACCGAGCAGCCGCGAATAGTCGACCGTGCTGGCCAGCTTGCCGGCGCGGGCCGCGGGTCGGGTGTCGAGGTGCAGGGTGACGTCGAGCTCGACCGGCTGCGGCGTGTTCCGCTCGAAGTCGAAGAGGCCCACGATGCAATCGAACCGCATGCCAGTCAGGGACAACCGATCGAGCTTCATGGTCGGGCCGACCTTAACCACCCGCGCGGCGCATTTCAGGGAAACACGGGACCCTGGGTCGCGCCCAGAAGCCAGACCCCGCGCACGGCGTCGAGCCTACACCGGGGTGAGCACGGCCTCGATCTCGGCGATCACCGCGCGCTGGAAGCCGTCTTTGCCGAAGCGCTCGGCCTGGGCGCGGGCGTCGTGCGGGCGGAAGCCGGCCTCGAAGCGATCGAAGTCACGCAACGCAGCCACCAGCGCGTCGACCGACTGCTCGGGAAAGAAGACGCCGGTTCGGGGCGTGACGGTCTCCATGGCCCCGCCCTGGGCGAAGGCGATGACCGGGCGACCGCTGGCCTGGGCCTCGAGCGGGGTGATGCCGAAGTCCTCGACGCCGGGGAAAATCAGGGCGCGGGCGTTGCGGTAGAGCGCGGGCAGGTCGGCGTCGGGCACCTGGCCCAGCGCGGTCACGTTCAAGGGCAGGTCCTTGAGCCACCCGGTCGACTGGCCACTGCCCGCGATCCACAGCGGCTGGCCGGTGCGACGAAAGGCGTCGATGGCCAGGTCGAGGCGCTTGTACGGCGCCAGCGCGCCCAGACACAGGAAGTACCCGCCCTGCCCCGTGCCGGTCAGCGACTGGCCGCTGAAGCGCTCGAGCTCGACCGGCGGGTGCACCACGCTGGCGTGACGGTGGTAGCGGGCCGCCACCTGTCCTGCGACGTGACGGCTGTTGGCGACGAAGCGATCGACCTGGGTGCTGGTCACCACGTCCCACGCGCGAAAGGCCGGGCGAAGGGCCCGCGCGGCCAGGCGCACCGATCGCGGCGCTCGCCCGGGGCCGAAGTAGTCGTCGAAGCGGTCCCACATGTAGCGCAGCGGCGCGTGCACGTAACTCAGGTGCCGCGCTCCGGGGGGAATGGGCACGGCCTTGGCGACGCAGTGGCTCGAGGAAATGACGAGGTCCACCTCGGGCAATTCGACGCTGCGAATGGCCGCCGGCATCAGGGGCAGGAAGGAGCGGTGACGGCTGCGCGCGCCGGGCACGCGGTCGAGCCACGAGGTGACGATGGGGTGGCCGCGCAGTTCGCCGTGGAGCGCGGCTTCGTCGTGGAAGAGCGTGGCGATGGGCGCGGTGGGGAAGAGCTCGGCCATGGCCGAGAGCACCTTTTCGCCCCCGCGCCAGGTCACGAGCCAGTCGTGCGCGAAGGCGACGCGGGTGTTCGACAGCGCTGCGGGCAGGGACACGGACACGCGAAAGCCATACTCCAACGCGATCGCCGGGAGTACCATCGCCATGCCGTGGTGAAGGTGCTCCTCGACTTGCGAATGGTGCGTGGGCCGCTGCACGGCATCGCCCGGTATGCGCTCGAATTGGCCCGGCGGCTGCCCGCCCTGGAACCCGGCTGGCAGTTCGAGGGGCTGGTGGGCCCGGGCTTCGAGGCGAACGAACTGGGCGACCTGGCGCCGCGAGTTCCCCTGGTGCGCACCGAGACCGACTTCCTGTCGGCCCTGGAGCAGCCGACGCTGGCCGCGGTGTTGCTGCGCGCCCGGCCCGATCTCTTCCACGCCACCTCGTTCTCGGTGCCCGCGCTCTGGCCGGGGCGGCTGGTGGCGACCATTCACGACGCCAACCACCTGGCGCTGCCCGAGAGCGTGTCGCTGACCCACACCGCGTACTACCGGTTGGTGGTGGCGCCGCGGGCCCAGCGGGCACGGGCGTTGATCACGGTCAGCGAATTTTCCCGACGCGAGGTCTCGCAGCATCTGGGCCTGGCGCCCGAGCGGCTGCAGGTGATCTTCAATGGCGTCGACGAGAGCTTCCGCCCCACCCCGCCCAGCGAGCTCGACGATTTCCGCGCGCGTCGTGGGTTGCCGCAGAAGTACTTCGCAGCCATCGGTTCGGTGAAGCCGCACAAGAACCTGGCGGTGCTCAAGACGCTCGTCGAGGGCGCCCCGGCGCCGGTGGTGCTGCTGGCGGGGCGCGGTGCCCGACGGGCGCTCGACTTCCCCGAGCAGACGCTCGAGCTCTCTGCGCTGCCCGACGACGATCTGGTGCGGTTCTACGCGGGCGCGATCGCCGTGCTGGTGCCCAGCCGGTACGAAGGCTTCGGGTTGCCTGCGCTCGAGGCGATGGCGTGCGGCGCGGCGGTGATCGCCTCGGCCAGCGGCGCGCACCCCGAGGTGGTGGGTCAGGGCGGGCTGCTGATCTCGGCCGAGGACCCGCGCGCCTGGCGAGAGGCGATGGCGAGGGTATTCAACGACGAGGCGCTGCGGCGACGGCTGGGTGAGGCGGGCCGGGAGCGGGCGCTGCGCACGTCGTGGGACGATTGTGCGAAGCAGACGCTCGAGGTCTATCGACGCGCGTTGCGCTGAGCCCGACCGGCTGGCGCTTTTCAGGGGGAACGACGGGGACGGCGCTGCCCTTCGGCCGCCCACCACATCACCCCACTGATCGCGAGCAGCACGACGATCGGCGCCCACGCCGCCGCGAAGGCCGGCACGTGCTCTCCCAACACCAGCGCCTTGCCGACCAGCAACAGCCCGAAGAGCGTCATGGTCACCACGATGCCCTCGACCAACGCCAGGGTCAGGTGCCCCCGTCGTCTTTCCCGCAGTGCCAGGGCCAGCGCCAGCATCGTCGCCGCGAACCCCGTCACCGGGTACGCAAACCGGTTGTGCAACGCCAGCACCAGCCGCTCGACGGGCAGGCCCACGCGCGCACGCACCTGCAGTTGCTCGCGCAGCTCGGACGTCTTCATGAACTCCGGCCGGCCGATGCGCACGAGGAAGGTATCGCGCGACGAGCCAGCCAGGGTGAGCGTGACGTGCTCGTGGGGCGTCACCGGCGACTGGCCCGAAGGCAGAAAGCGGCGCTCGGTGGCGGGCGTGGCGACCCAGCGCGAGCCTTCGAGGTGCGTGAGCGTCGCGGTGTCCCACCTGCGGGTGACGCGGAAATCGCGATCGAGCTCGAACACCGTGACGTCGTGCAGTTCGGTGGCCGTCGACCCCGAGCGCACGTACACCAGCGCGTCGTCGAGTCGGAACCACTGTCGCGGGGCATAGAAGAAGCGAAAGTCGCCCCAGCGGTTGAACTTCTCGGCCATCAGGCGGTCGACGGTGGGGCCGGCGCGGCTGACCACCAGCTCGTCGAAGCCAATGAGCACCAGCGCCGCCGCCAGGGTCACCGCGCCGATGGGCATCACCACCACCCAGCGCGAGAGGCCCAGCGATCGCATCGCCGTCCATTCTCCCCGCTGACGCAGGGTGGACATGGTGGCGCCGGCCGCCAGCAGCATGGCCGCCGGCGCCAACTGGTGCAGCGCGACCAGCGCCTTGTTCCAGTACAGCGTCGCCACGTCGGCCAGGGGGCGCTCGAGGTAGGCCGACAACCGATCGGCGAAGTCGCCCACCAGGAACACCAGCAGCACCGCGCCCAGCATGGCCACGAAGAGCGTCAGGTACAGCCGGGCGATCGAGCGGGCCAGGGTCCAGCTCACAGGGCGCCCCGGCGCACGATGCCGCGCAACACCAACAGGCCCACCGTCACGAAGACCAGGTTGGGCAACTGCCCGGCGAGGACGGGTGAGAGGCTGCCCGCGTCGGCCAACTGCACCGCGAGCCGGGCCAGCACGTAGTACCCCAGGTAGCCGACCAGGGTGAACAGCACGCCCCACCCTCGCCCACCGCGACGCCGGGCGATGGCCAGCGGCGCGCCGAGGAAGGCGAAGGCCAGGGGCATCGCCATCTGCCCCAGCCGCCAGTGCAGCGTCACCTCGAAGGGGCGCGGGTCAAGCCCGGCGGCGCGGGCGTCGTCGGCGGCGTCGATCAGCTCGGCGGGCGTCTGCTCTTCGCGCGCGGTGTGGACCTGGTTCTTCTGGCGGTACGCCTCGGCGACGCCGGCGCGCAGGGTCAGGTGCTGGTACGAAATGACCGCGTACTCGTCGGTGCCGACGGTCGAGCGGTGCATCACGCCGTCGTCGAGCTCGAAGTTGACGCCGTCTTCCCATTCGGTGCTGCGCACGCCACCCTTGCGCGCGAGCACCAGCAGGGGCCGCTCGGGGTCGCGCTCGTCGTGCACCAGCACCTGCTTCCACTGGCCCTGCGCGTCGACCTGGCCCGCGTACAGGGTCAGCCCCTGTACCTCTTCGTGAAAGGTGCCGGGCTTGAGGTCGCCGATCAGGTTCTTGCGAATGATTTCGTTCGCGGTCAGCCGCACCATGGTCTGGCCCCACGGCTGGGCGGTCGACATCAGGAAGGCGAGGCCCGCCGACACCAGCACGCTGACGCTCACCGGGCCGCGCAACACCACCGAGGGCGCGACCCCCAGCGCCTGCATCGCGCGCAGCTCGCCGTCTTCGACCAGTCGGCCAACGCCGAGCAGAATGGCGAGCAGGAAGGAAATGGGCAGGGCCTGCACCAGGAAGCCGGGCAGCAGGAAGAGCGTGAAGCGTGCGAAGTCCCACCCGGTGATGGCGCTGCCCAGCAGCACCTCGGTGCCCTTCAAGAAGGCCATCACGAAGAGCAGCACGCACAACAACCCGGTCCACGCGGCGAAGGGCAGAACGACCTCGCGGACCACGTAGCGCTGCAGCATGACCTTAGCGCGGCGCCTTCGCGCCGATGTCGCGGCGCACCTGCCGACCTTCGAAGCGCACCTGATCGACGACCTGGTACGCGCGCTCGCGGGCCAGCTCGACGTCGGGCGCGTGCGCGCACACCGTCAACACGCGACCGCCAGCGGTGACCAGGTCACGGCCCCGCAGCGCGGTGCCGGCGTGGAAGACTTCGACCCCGTCGGGGCGCGGCAGGTCGAGGCCGACGATCACGTCTCCGAGCTCGGGGGCGGCCGGGTACCCGCGGCTGGCCAGCACACCGCCACCGAGGCGCCGGGGCGCTGCTGCAGCGCTCCCCGATCGAGCTCGCCACGAGCGCACGCCTGGAGCAGCGGCGCCAGGGGCTCGGCCAGTTGCATGAGCAGGGGCTGGGTTTCGGGGTCACCGAGGCGCGCATTGAACTCGAGCACCCGCGGGCCCTCGTCGGTCAGCATCAACCCGGCGTAGAGCGCGCCGACGAAGGGCGTGCCACGGCGGCCCAGTTCGTTGAGCACCGGCGCCACCACCTCGCGGCCGATGGCCTCGAGCTGCGCGTCGGTCAGCAGGTTGGCCGGCGCGTAGGCGCCCATGCCGCCGGTGTTGGGCCCGCGGTCGCCCTCGAAGATGCGCTTGTGGTCCTGCGCGGGGGCGAGCAGCGCGTGGCGCTTGCCGTCGCACAGGGCAATCACCGAGAGCTCGGGGCCCACCAGTCGCTCTTCGAGCACCAGGCGGGCGCCAGCCGGGGTGGCCCCCAGCGCGCGACAGGCCTCGGCGGCTTCGGCGCCCGAATCGGCCACCACGACGCCCTTGCCCGCGGCCAGGCCGTCGGCCTTGACCACCACCGGCCCCCACTCGAGCGCGCGTCGGGCGGCGAGCGCGGCGTCGGTGAAGGTCTCGCTGCGCGCGGTGGGCACCATCGCCGCGAACATGATTTCCTTGGCGAAGGCCTTGCTGCCCTCGATGGCGGCCGCCCTGGCCGACGGGCCGAATACGTCGACCCCGATGGCGCGGCAGGCGTCGGCGACCCCGGCCACCAATGGCGCTTCGGGGCCCACCACCACCAACGAGACGCCCTCGTGCTTGACCAGCCGCACCACCGCCGCGCGATCGGTGGGGTCGAGCCGCTCACAGCGGGCGATCGCTTCGATGCCGGGGTTGCCGGGAGCGCAGATGACCTCGACCCCCGACCCCTGCGAGAGCCGCCAGACCAGCGCGTGCTCGCGCGCCCCGCTGCCGAGAACGAGGACCTTCACAGGCCTTGCTTGAACAAGACGCGCTTGGCGTCGTGGAAGAGCGGGTCGTAGAGCAGCACCTTGGCCAGTTCCTCGCGGGCCGCGTCGTTGTCCTTGAGCTTCGAGCTGGCCTCGGCCTGCAGGGTCTTGGCCGAATAGAGCCCCGGGTTGTACTTCTGCGCGTTGGCCGCCGCGGCCTTGGCGGCATCGGGCTTGTTCGAGGCCATCTGCAGCATGGCCTGGGCCAGGTAGACGTCGGCCGTCGACTTGCTCGAGTCCAGACCTCTCCCGGTCAGCTTGGCGGCGCCGGCCAGGTCCTTGCGGCTCATGGCGATGAAGGCGCGGTAGGCGTAGGCCTCGGCGTTGCGCGGGTCGATGACGTTGACCCGGCTGAGCGCCTTGTCGGCCGCGCCGAGCTCCTCGCTGAACCAGGCGACCAGGCCTTCACACAGCGAGGGGTTGGGGTCTTCGTCGCTCTTGGGGCTGAGCGCTTCGAAGGCCCCGACCGCGGGCTTGAGCAGGTCGGCGGGCCGCACGTAGAGCGCGGTCATGGCGGGCACCGGGCGCACCATGGGGTCCGAGCGCAGGCCCTTCTTCAGGCAGAATTCCCAGGCCTTGCCGTCCTTGCGGGCGCGGGCCGACGCGGCACCGGCCAGCATGAGCGCGTCGACGCGGCGGTGATCGGCCTCGTACGCGGCGGCCAGCGTCTTGACCGCGTCGTCGAGGCGGTTCTCGGCGATCTCGAGGCGACCCTCGAGGACGGCCTCGAGCTGGGGGTCCTTGAGCTTGCCCTTGAGCGCGTCGAGCTCGAGTCGGGCCGACGAGGTCACGCCGCGGTCGAGCAGCACCAGGAAGTTCTGCAGGTGGGCCGGCACCGAATCGGGGGTGGCCTCGAGGGCGCGCTCGAGCGCGTCGGCGGCCTTCTGGGCCTCGCCACCCGCGCGGTAGATGGCGGCCAGGTGGACCCAGGCCTGCGCGCGATCGGCCGACGGTACTTCCTTGTCCTGGGTGAGGGCGAGCAACTGCTCGGTGGCGAGCCCCGGCTCGCCCTGGTGCTGGTAGGCGAGCACCGCCAGCGAGAGACGGGGGCGGCCGGCCGTGGGCGCGGCGGCCCTGGCGGCCTCGAGCACCTTGCGGGCGCGGGCCAGCTCGCCGACTTCGACGTACAGGCGGGCCAGCTCTTCGG